>NC_019907.1:330000-698750 GCF_000325745.1 Liberibacter crescens BT-1
TAACGGTCCTAAGGTAGCGAAATTCCTTGTCGGGTAAGTTCCGACCTGCACGAATGGCGTAACGACTTCCCCGCTGTCTCCAACGCAGACTCAGTGAAATTGAATTCCCCGTGAAGATGCGGGGTTCCTGCGGTCAGACGGAAAGACCCCGTGCACCTTTACTATAACTTTACACTGGCATTTGTGTAGGTATGTGTAGGATAGGTGGTAGGCTTTGAAGCAAGGGCGCCAGCTTTTGTGGAGCCATCCTTGAAATACCACCCTTATCCACATGGATGTCTAACCGCGGTCCGTTATCCGGATCCGAGACAGTGTATGGTGGGTAGTTTGACTGGGGCGGTCGCCTCCGAAAGAGTAACGGAGGCGCGCGATGGTGGGCTCAGAGCGGTCGGAAATCGCTTGTTGAGTGCAATGGCATAAGCCCGCCTGACTGTAAGACAAACAAGTCGAGCAGAGACGAAAGTCGGTCATAGTGATCCGGTGGTCCCGTGTGGAAGGGCCATCGCTCAACGGATAAAAGGTACGCCGGGGATAACAGGCTGATGACCCCCAAGAGTCCATATCGACGGGGTTGTTTGGCACCTCGATGTCGGCTCATCGCATCCTGGGGCTGAAGCAGGTCCCAAGGGTTTGGCTGTTCGCCAATTAAAGCGGTACGTGAGCTGGGTTCAGAACGTCGTGAGACAGTTCGGTCCCTATCTGCCGTGGGTGCAGGAATATTGACAGGATCTTTCCCTAGTACGAGAGGACCGGGATGGACGTATCTCTGGTGGACCTGTTGTCCTGCCAAGGGCATAGCAGGGTAGCTACATACGGAATGGATAACCGCTGAAAGCATCTAAGCGGGAAACCAACCTGAAAACGAGTATTCCCTATCAGAGCCGTGGAAGACTACCACGTTGATAGGCTGGGTGTGGAAGTTGGGTAACCAGTGAAGCTTACCAGTACTAATAGCTCGATTGGCTTGATCGTTCTCATTGACTATTATCATCTTTTTTGCCCTTTATAGACCTGGTGGCTTTTGCGGAGTGACTGCACCCGTTCCCATTCCGAACACGGCCGTGAAACGCTCCAGCGCCTATGGTACTTCGTCTTAAGACGCGGAAGAGTCGGTCGTTGCCAGGTCTATAAAAGGCAATCCATGAAAACTTGTAATCATGGTTCATTTAAAAAACTCAATCTATATCGCGGGGTGGAGCAGCCCGGTAGCTCGTCAGGCTCATAACCTGAAGGTCGCGGGTTCAAATCCCGCCCCCGCAACCAAGGTCCAAGTATAAAAAATAAAAATCACCCAACATATCAAAATATATAAAAATTGATAGAGAACATTTTACTTCGTATGTCAGGATCGTCACTCAAAAACGTTGTTGATCTTGTGAAGGGATTTTTGCCTTTCTTGAGGTTAGAAAAATGATTAGTATCAAATAGATAATGTGTGCTAATGCTGAGACGACTGCAAGGGTTTTTGTTGTTTTTCTTTTAATAATTGGGATGAGTTCTGATTGATCTTTATTCATTATTATGTCTATAAGACATTTTTTATTATTCTACATGTCTGTGCATTAATACAGAAAATCTAATTAAAGCAACCACAATTCATATTTCTAAAGAAGGTTCCAAAGATGTTGTCATTACATAGAATTTGTAATTACCTTTTTAACTTAAAAGATAGATAAATTAAGTTTTGAGTGTCTTCTCCTTGTCCTTTTTACAACGATTAAGGAGAAGGTATTTATTGGTTTAACTATGATGTAGTTGTTATTGGGACTATAGGTTTATTGCTTTTTCATAGAGTTCAAGAACTTGTTCCCAGTTGATGAGGTAATCTACAAAAGCTTCTAAATATTTTGTACGCATGTTATAATAATCCAAGTAATAAGCATGTTCCCAAACATCTATACCAAGAATTGGTTTTGCTCCGTGTAAAAGAGGATTCTCACCATTCTGTGTTTTAGAAATCTCTAGTTTATTGTTTTTAACAGATACCCAACACCAACCAGCTCCGAATTGAGTGGTACCTGCTGTAATAAAATCAGACTTAAACTTTTCGTAACCACCAAGATCTGAATCAATTGCAGATTGAAGAATGCTAGGTAATTTCTTTCCGCCGCCACCTTTTTTCATCAATGTCCAAAAGAGTTTATGATTATAATGTTGAGAAATATTGTTGAAAAGTGCAGAATTCAGACCATAGGATTTTAGTATGATTTCTTCAATAGATAAATCAGACATACCAGAATCAGCTGCAAGTTTTGTACTGTTTTCAGCGTATGTTTTATGATGCTTGCCATGGTGACATTCAAGGGTTTTACGTGACATGTAAGGTTCAAGTGCATCGTAATCATAAGGGAGATCGGGTAATTCGAAAGGCATTGTTTTCCTCCAGGTTAAAAAAATATTCAATATAATAAAGGAATAGAACTTTAGCAGGTAACTGGCAATAAAAATAGCTGATAATAATAAAATATTTTAGATTACTTTAATAAGTTTATTATTTTCGTTGTTGTTTATTCCTATGAATTTTGTTAAAGTAAGGAAATTTTTAGGAGAAATGTAGAAGTTATGATTAATACGACATTTATAAAGAAGTTTTTTATTATTTTTGTTGTTTTTTCCGTGCAGTGTTTATTGATAGTAAAAGATGTAGCTGCTGCAGATGGTGGTGTGCCACATACAGGATGGTATAAAACTTGTAATAAACAAGAAAATAATGATATTTGTATAGTTCAAAATGTTGTTGTTGCTGATGGAGGTCAACTTGTGACTGCTGTTGGTATTATATATGTGGAAGGTAAGGTTAATAAGAAATTAATTCAGGTTTCTGTTCCATCTGCAAGGTATACTCGTTCTGGGATTACTATGCGGATTGATAATGGAAAAGCTCAAAAAATGGATTATTTAGTTTGTATGCCTGATAAGTGTATGACTGAAATAAATCTTGCAGATTCTATGTTGAATAGCCTTAAAAAGGGTAATGAAATTACATTATCTTCTGTCAATTATCGTCGTGTTGAAAATCCTATTAAGATATCACTTAAAGGTTTTGCAGAAACATACAGTCGTCCACCAATGTCAGAATCAGAACTAGAAGACAGTCAACGTAAAATGCAAGAAAGCATGCAGAAAAAAGCCGACGATGTTCGTAAAAAGCTTGAAGATGCTCAGGATGCTGCAACCAAGAAATAATTAGTGGTGATATTTATATAAATAATAAACATTAATTTTGCTTGTAAAGTGCTAAAAAATAATTAGAGATTGATTTGCTATAAAACAGAAATCCAGAGAAAATTTAGAAGTGGAGTATAAGCTTTAGGTTTATTCTATGATTGCCTAAGATAAAATTTTCTTCCTTGACGCAATACTTCTAACTTCATCACAAGTCAATTAAATCTAGGTAGAAGTATATAGAGGCATATGCATTTGTAGTGATGAATATTAGTAAAAGGCAATAGCCATTCATTTTAATATATACTGTTATTGAATACTAAGATAAGATAACTATCAATACGGATAGTATAGGAGATATAACTTTTTCCCTTCTATCGCAGTGGACAAGGCATATTTGAAATATGCTAGACACTATTACTAATATTTTTTTTGTATCAGATTGAATATTCATATAAATGAAGTTATGATCTTGAATGGGAGTCATTTATGAATATTATTAAAATAACTGAAAAATTTTCAATTTCATCTCAACCATTATTAACGGATTTTTCTGAACTTAAACGCAAAGGTTTTGTTAAGATCATTAATAATCGTTGTGATAATGAAGAGCCTGGGCAGTTGACTTCAGAAAATGAGAGAGAAGCTGCGTATGCTATTGGATTGGAATATGCTCACATTCCTATTAGTGGCAGGATGAATATTACTGACGTAAATAAAAATGATTTTTTACATGCTATTAATAGCAGTCCACAACCAGTGATAGCGCATTGTAAGAGCGGCGCACGTTCTTTTGGTCTTTGGATAAAGTCTGGAATATTCAAAATACAAGACGAACAAGAATTGCTTGAGATTGCTGAAAGACTTGGTCTGGATAAAAAATTAGCTGCTAACTGGATTAATACACTCCGTAATGAGAACTTATAAAATAATTAATATTACTCATGCATTAATGTTACCTTAGCCAAGAGCTATATTGTATTCATTAGATAATAGAGTGCCAAGCTTTATTATTTGTAATGTTAAGGGAAATAGATGAATTTTTTACATCCAGAATATTTTTTCTCGTGTCTTTACTGTAATAGTGTTGATTTTTAAAAAATTAAATTGTGGTTTTTTGAGATTCTCGGTTGAGGGTCTTTTTATATATAGCCTTGTCCTGTTCATTTGAAAAAATACTTGGTGTTCCTATCTCTTTTATAATTTTTAAAAATCCTTTTATAGAATAGTTATTGTATCTTATATGATACATCTACTATCGACTGATTTTTTACAATGATAGCTACTTTATTGCCATTTCAGCATTAAATATATTACTTAACATCAAGAAAAAATAATATCAATGCACCTGAAAGTCAGAAACCATGAGAGATATTGATAATGATATCGTTATTTATTTGGATATTTTTCTCTTTTTAATAAACTATATGAAACTGATTAATAATTACAATAATTCTTTGAATTATGTAAATATGTCTACTTTTCTGTGATAGAATAAATTATAATAATATTATTGATCATGAATTTTATGTAATATTACTTCAGAAATATGTATCTCATTATAGAGAGAATATTCTGTAAATTAAAGAAAGACGAAAGTGTCTTTGAAAATCCTAATTTTCTATTTATTCTGCTATAGCTTTTATTAAGAAGTGTGTTTATTAATAAAACACAATAGAAAATGGCACATTCCTATATTGTATCTATTAATAGAAATGAAAAATTCAAAAACTGTATCTGAAAAAAAAATATTGAGAACTTCCATATTTTTTTTATTATCTGGTTGGTCTTTAATTGGTAGTTCAATGCTAGCTGGTGGTGCTCTCTTGTGTGCAATCACTACTTTGATTATTTTATTAGGTCTAACTCCTATCTCTCCTACAGATTCTGGTATTATAGTTTATTCTGTAGGAATTAACGCGATATTTTCTATAGGATTAATTTTATTAATTATTCGAGAAGTTAGGTCTCTTCTTAGAGAAAAATCGCATGGTCGTGCAGCTGCACGCTTACATATCCGTATGGCAGTGCAATTTTCTTTAGTTGCAATAATTCCTGCTATTCTTGTCGCAATTTTTGCCTTTATAACTTTAAATACTGGCTTGGATCGTTGGTTTTCTATCCGTACTCAATCAATAGTTCAATTTTCTAAAGATGTAGCTGCAGCCTATATAGAACAAAATGCTTTTTATCTTCAGAGTCAAACTGAAACAATGGCCGAAGAACTTGAGCGTAATCATTCTTTATTTAATCTCAATCGTGAAAAATTTATTGAAATTCTTACAAATCAAGCACGTAATCGTGGTTTACTTGGAGCTTTTCTAGTAAAACGTGATGGATCCGTTATAATAGGAGCAAATATAAAAACAGAAAAACGTCTTCCTGCTGTACCTTCAGATGTCTGGGAATCTGTTTTAAAAGGGAAAATAACTCTTATTCCTCCAGGAATAACAAATCTTGTAGGAGCTATTTGTAAACTCAATAATTTACCTGGAGCTTTTCTTTATACAATGCGAATTGTTGATTTTGAAGTGATGCAAGCCAGAGAACTCGCAGAAAGGAATATTGAAGAATATAAAACAATGGACAAAGATCGGACAACAATTCAAATTGCTTTTGCTGTTGTTTATCTTACTTTTGTATTATTTGTTCTTGTTTCTGCAATTTGGACAGCTATTGCTGTTGCGGATCGTCTTGTAAGACCTATTCGTCTTTTGATTAGTGCTGCTAACAGTGTTACTTCTGGTAATTTGAGTGTTATTGTCCCTGTAGAAGGTTCAGATGACGATATTAACCATTTATCACATACTTTTAATAAAATGATTGTAGAAATTCGTTCACAACAGGATGAAATTCTTAAAGCTAAAAGTGAGGTAGAAAACCGTCGGCGTTTTATTGAAGCAGTTTTATCAGGAGTAAACGCAGCTGTCATTGGCATTGAAAGTAATCAAAAAATTACTATTGTAAACCGTTTTTGTGAACTCTTACTAAGAAAATCGGCAAAAGACCTCATAGGAAAATATCTTTTTGATGTTTCTCCAGAAATTAGTTCCGTTTTTGTAGAAGCAAAAACACGTTATCGTGAGGATTTTTGTAAACAAATTAGCTTCATAAATAATAATACAGAACATACAATTTCTGTTCATATTACAAACGAAGAAGATAACGGTAAGTCTTATGTGATTACTATAGATGATATCACTGATTTAGTGGTAGCACAGCGTTCTAATGCTTGGGCTGATGTAGCTAGGCGTATTGCACATGAAATTAAAAATCCTCTCACACCAATTCAACTTTCTGCTGAAAGAATTCAACGTCGTTATGGTAATCAAATTAATCCAAATGATCGACAGATCTTTGAACAATGCACACAAACAATTATTAGGCAAGTCAATGATATAGATCGAATGGTGGATGAATTTTCTTCTTTCACGCGTATGCCTAAGCCTTCTTTACAATTAATTGATTTAACTACTATTATCAATGATGCAATATTCCTTCGTGAGATAGAAGCAGATGATATTACTTTTATACGTGATTTAGGTAATGTTTCTTTGGAGGGTATGTTTGATGGACGTCTATTAGGTCAGGCTTTTGGTAATCTTATAAAAAATGCAGTAGAATCAATCCGAACTGTTCATTCTCATGAAGAAAGAAGTGAAAAAAAGATTCTTGTATCTGCTATTTATGATAAGGAACATGATTATTTCATTATTGATATTATTGATAATGGTCGTGGTTTACCTGTGGAAAATCGTCACCGTATTTTTGAACCATATGTTACAATGCGCGAAGAAGGTACAGGTTTAGGCCTTACAATTGTTAAAAAGATTGTAGAAGACCATGGTGGGCAACTTGAATTAAACGATGCGCCTGTTGATTTTGATAATGGTCGCGGAGCGATGATTCGTGTACGTCTTCCATACATAAAAATCACGGAGATAAAAACTTCTAGTAATAATGGAAAAGAAATTGATGAAAGCTGATATTTTGATTGTTGATGATGAAAAAGATATCCGTGAGATGGTATCTGGTATCCTTGTTGATGAGGGTTATACGACACGCACTGCGCATGATTCCAATACTGCTCTTATGGAAATTTCTAATCATGTTCCCCAACTTGTGTTATTGGATATATGGATAGAAGGTTCATCTATGGATGGTATGTCTTTGCTTGATGAAATAAAGAATCATTATCCGGATATTCCAGTTGTCATGATTTCTGGACACGGGAATATTGAGACAGCAGTTTCAGCGATAAAACGAGGAGCGTTTGATTATATAGAAAAGCCCTTTGAAACAGATCGATTGCTGGTAAGTGTTCATAGAGCATTGGAAAATTCGAGTCTCAAGCGAGAAGTTTGTCAATTAAGAAGGCAGATAGGAGAAGAAGAATTAATTGGTAGTTCCGTAGCTGTTTCACAGTTACGTCAAACTATAGATCGAGTAGCTCCAACGAATAGTCGAGTTATGATTTTTGGACCATCAGGTTCTGGAAAAGAACTTGTTGCTCGTCTTATTCATAAAAAATCTGCAAGAAGATCTGGATCTTTTATTGTTTTAAGTGCAGCAAATATAACATCTGAGTTTATGGAAATTGCACTTTTTGGTATAGAAGGTTCTTCTGAAAGGCCAAGAAAGATTGGCTTGTTAGAGGAGGCTCATCAGGGGACTCTTTACATTGATGAAATTGCAGATATGCCACGTGAGACACAAAATAAAATTTTGCGTGTACTTGTTGAGCAGCAATTTGAGCGGGTTGGTGGGGTTAAACGTGTTAAAGTGGATGTACGTATTATTTCATCTACAGCGGTTAATCTTGAAAATCGTATCTCAGAAGGGCTGTTTAGAGAGGATCTTTATTATCGCTTGGCAGTAGTTCCTATTCGAGTTCCTGCTCTTATTGAAAGAAGAGAGGATATTCCTATTTTAACAGAGAATATAATAAAAAAAATTTGCCAACAAATAGGAATACGATCTCGGTATATCAATGATGATGCTATGGCTATTCTTCAAGCATATGAATGGCCAGGAAATATCCGTGAACTGAGAAATAATTTAGAGCGAATTATAATTCTTACGAACAGAGAAGAATCAGAATCAGAGATTACTGCTGATATGTTACCTGCAGACCTTAGTGAATTTTTGCCGAAAATTTCTATAGATAATAATTATCGTATCATGGCTTTACCCTTGCGCGAAGCCAGAGAAATGTTTGAAAAAAACTATTTAATAGCGCAAATTAATAGATTTGGAAGAAATATTTCTCGTACAGCAGAATTCGTTGGTATGGAACGTTCAGCCCTTCATCGAAAATTAAAATCTCTGGGATTGTAGAAGATTAAATAGATTTACGTAAAATATATAGATTATAAACTTCTTTTTTTAATTTTTCAGGGTAGGTTAATAAAAAAGTCTTAAAAAGAGGATAAAGATCTAGTTTATGATAAACTAATTTAGTTTTCATAGAATTAAAGTTGATTACTAAGAAAGAATACTTCATGTAAAAATTACATTATTATGCATTTGAAATGTAAATACTCAAATAAACAATAGTAAATATAATAAAGGCAATTTATTTAGAAAACTTTAATCGTGAAAACAACAAAAAACTCATTATATTGAAGCTATATCAACGATGAAATGGCGGAAGGGATAGGATTCGAACCTACGGATAGTTTCCCATCTCTGGTTTTCAAGACCAGCGCCTTAAACCACTCGGCCACCCTTCCTGATATATTAAAATTAACAGTTATTACATTAAATATACTATGCAGAAAATTTTTGTGTAATACAAGATTAAAATAGGATGAGAACAATCAAATAATGATTGATAGATATTTTTTCATTTTTAAAAACACGAACGGATTTTGGTATTTAAATCAGATATTGTATTGTTTCCCATATGTTCAGTAAAAATTTCTTTTTTATGTAAAAGAGATTTCAGGATTGATAAGGATTATCTGTTTTTTAAAAGTATAGGTTAATTTTTGTAACAGATTATTTCAACTTATAACTTTTCAGGCCAGATCAGACACAAAGTTCTGCCCGGCCTGCTTTATCAGAAATAACTGTATGATGCTTTTAATCTTGTATCAACAATTCCTCCAAGCGAAATTTCTTTCTCAGAAGAGTAGTCTTAAATTTCAGATACGTGCCTACTATTATTGTTACTACAGCAATAAAGAGCATATAATAAGCTGGAGCCATTGGTACGAATTTTGCAAGCGTACTGACGGCAATGGGTGTTATGCTTCCAGAAATAGCATAAGCTATATTGTAGGAAAAAGAAATTCCTGAAAAACGGATAACCGACGGAAACAGTCGAACCATGACATAAGGTATTGCTCCAATCATTCCGAAAGAAAACTGTGTGATTGTGTAAAAACTATATAAAAAAGTTTTGGATACACCGATCCAGGAATAAAAAGTAAAACTGGTAATAGCAAATACTATGCCTGCCAACAGCAGAAAAATTCCAGAATTAACACGATCAATCAGGAAACCAGAACAACATACACCAATGACTAGAAATGTTGTCGCCAGGAGATTGGAAGATAAGGCTGTTAAACGGTCATAATGGTATATTGTTTGTAGAAGAGTAGGGGCCATAAGCGATAAAACAATGATGCCTGCAGATAGAACCCAAGATAGGATTATTGCAATCACAACAGATTCCCGATGATCACGCAGTACTTTTTTCAAAGGCAATTTATGATTTAAAGCACCTATTTTTTTCATTTCTAGAAATACAGGTGTTTCTTGTAGCCATCGACGAAGCCAGACAGTAAAAAAACCGAACATTCCACCGATGATAAACGGAATACGCCAGGCAAAGCCAAGAATATGTTCGTTGCTTATAAAATATTCGATCATTGTGGTAATCAGCGATCCAAGCACAATGCCACTGAGCAGGCCAGCCAACACAAAACCGCAGCTACGGCCTACATATCGGGAAGACGTATGCTCCGAGATATAGGTCCAGGCACCGGGAATCTCACCGCCAATGGCGATGCCCTGGGCAACCCGAAAGAGCAGGAGAAGGATTGGCGCGGTAACACCAATTGATGTGTAAGTTGGAATAAGTGATATGCCAAGTGTTGTAATGGCCATAAGAAAAATGGAAAAGAAAAATACGCGTTTGCGGCCGATAAGGTCGCCGAAATGGGCAAGTAATATACCGCCAAAGGGACGTGCAAGATATCCTGTGGCAAAGATAGCAAAAGTTTGTGTCAGACGTAGCCATTCAGGAATATCAGGTGGAAAAAAAAATCTTGCTGATAATAGGCGTAAAGAACACAAAGATGATAAAATCATAGAATTCAAGAGCACCTCCGAGTGCTGACAAGGCAAGAATACGATTGTTATTCAGAGGAAAATTGTATGTCGTTTTATTTTTTGTATGGTTAGGAAATGACATTGTTTAATAACCTCGTTTCTAACTAATATTTGGTTGCTAAGCTTTTAATAAAAGCTTAAAAGAGTTATAAGTTAATATTCCTTTAGAAAAATTACAAGCATTTAAATATTAATTTAATTCTTAAACTTAATAAGTGTTGTATGATGAGAAGAAGATTTTTTGGCCTATCGGTTAGTCGGATCTCATAAAATCAAAATAATTCCATTCCACGATTATTTTTATAAACTTAAGACGCGAATGAAGGATAAGGCCTTTAATATTTTAGTGTGTTTAATGTCAATATTGACATTTCAAGAAAATTGCTAAATTTTAGTTTTTATTAACCATAATTCAGTAAATTATTTTTATAATTCATTTTTGCCATATTCATATCTGAAAATGTTTTAAGAGATTACAGTTGGAATAATTATAAAATGATAAAAGTATTTCTTGGAGTGTTACTATTTTTTAGTACATCTATCACATCAGTATTAGCTGAAACTTTGGATATTACTGCTCATGTACGAGAGATTAAACCGAATAGTTTATCTCTTGTTCTTGATGATGGGAAAACATATCAAGTATCAGAAGAATTTAATTTTGATGGTTTGCAAGTCAATAACAAGGTAATCGTTCGATATACAGTCGTTAATGGTAAGAGAATGATTAATGACCTAGAAATCATTCATTAGCTTTTAATGAATGATAATGTAAGGCATGGGTCTTTTAAAGCATTATTTTGCATGAAGTTTTTCGCCGTTCAGGACTGTTGATATATCGGGTGCATCTTCAGCTTTCATTCCGATTACATGATATCCTGCATCTACATAATGACATTCACCAGTCACACCGCTAGAAAGGTCAGAGAGCAGGTAGAGAGCTGATTTTCCAACTTCTTCTGCTGATACATTGCGTTTTAGGGGTGCATTATATTCATTCCATTTTAAAATATACCGAAAATCACCTATTCCAGAAGAAGCTAATGTTTTTATTGGTCCAGCAGATATAGAATTCACACGTATCCCGCGTTTTCCCATGTCGACAGCAAGATATCGAATTGAAGCTTCCAGCGCTGCTTTAGCAACTCCCATAACATTATAATGGGGCATGACTTTTTCAGCACCGTAATATGTAAGGGTTAAAAGGCTTCCTTTATCGTTCATAATCGATTCTGCACGGGCTGCTAGAGCAGTAAACGAGTAAACAGAAATATCCATAGTATTGGAAAAATTGTGTCGAGTGGTATTTATATAACGACCCGTTAGCTCATTTTTGTCAGAAAAAGCAATGGCATGCACAAGGAAATCTATCTTTCCCCAATGTTTTTCTAAATTCATAAAGACAGCTTCAATACTTTTTTCATCTGTAACATCGCAGTGACCTGCCATAAAAACATCCATATCTTCAACAAGCTCTTCAACACGCTTTTTTAGTGCATTACCTTGCCATGTCAAAGCGATTTCAGCACCTGCTTCATGACAAGCTTTTGCAATTGCCCAAGCAATGGAGCGATTATTGGCTACTCCAAAAATAACCCCTCGTTTCTTTTTCATCAGATTGTTTGTTATCGGCATATCCAATTCCTATACAAAATCCTTGTTGAAGTTTGTGACATTGCATAGATTATGAAGTGGTTCAAGCATCACCTTAGCGTAATTATCCATGGTTATCCAAATTTGTACTTTTTAATAAAAAATTATGCAGAACTTTAAAATATTTTTTTCTGTAATTTTTATTTTTATCATTTTTTATGAATTAAGCTACTGTTCTTATGGGATAAGTTGTTGTACAAGTCAATCCATTACTAAAAATATCCTTTTAGGATCTCATTGTCTTTGAAGATATGAAGAGTGTCAAGATGCAGAAAGATAATATTTTGGCAACTGCAAAAGATTATGTGCCTGTAACTGAAAATGATTATGTTGATAGGGAAGAACCTTTTCAGTTATTTCAGGAATGGTTTAAGGAAGCTGAGCTTTCTGAGCCGAATAATCCGAATGCAGCAGCGCTATCTACGGTAGATGAGACAGGAATGCCGAATGCCCGTATGGTTTTGTTCAAGGATTTTGGGTACAGAGGTTTTGTATTTTATACCAATTATAGTAGCACTAAAGGTAGGGAGCTTCTTGCTAATCCCAAGGCAGCAGTATGTTTCCATTGGAAATTTCTATGTCGTCAGTTTCGGTTGCGTGGTCTTGTTGAAAAAGTTGATGATATTGATGCCGATACCTATTATGCTTCACGCCCAAGAGAGCATCAGATTTCTGCATGGGCATCTAAGCAGTCACAACCATTACCGTGTCGATTTGTGTTAGATAAAGAAGTCATGAAATATACAACACTCTATGCGTTCAGAGATATTCCTCGACCTTCTTGGTGGTCAGGTTTTCGTATTCGTCCACTTTTCATGGAGTTTTGGAACGAGCGTTCTTCTCGATTACACGAAAGAATTGTATTCTCCTGTAATAATTTAGAAGATAGTCAATGGAAAAAAATGATTGTTTATCCTTAATTAAAGAATGAGATAAAAGTCTATTCCTTCTTATCAATGACCATTTTATAATCAAAATAATTTTTGTATTGATAAACCTATAAGAGATCAATAGGCATAGCTTTCAAAGCAGGGTTCAACAGAATTGCCCCATAAACGATAGTATGCGTCTAGCATTTCATCGGCAAGAGTCATTTGGCTATTGATCATTTTCTCCAAAGGGAGCAGAAAGGTGGTTTCATCTTCATTTTGAGAATTGCGTTTAGCCCGTGCTTTGAGTCCATCCTTGGCGATAGCCACAACTTGAGATGCTATTTTACTCAAAGGTATTTTATTAATTGTTGCTTCCAATCCTTGCCAAGGAACGCTGATATGCAGTAAGTTGATATCTGCAAAAGACCATTGGGAGGTCAATGTATCAATAGCTTCTAATGCTGAAGAATCATACAAAAGACCTACCCAGAAAGCTGAAACTGCAAGAATTTTATCAGGGGTACCTGAGTCAGTGCCACGCATCTCAATGTATTGTTTAAGTCGTACTTCTGGGAATAGTGTTGAAAGATGATTGGACCAATCTTGAAGGGTTGGTTGCCAATCTTTTATTCTATATTTTAATGCGCCATTCATAAACTGGCGAAATGTGATATCAGTACAGGTATGATAATTTTCGTCACGAATTACAAAATACATGGGGATATCAAGTGCCCATTGTATATAATCATTAAAGCCAAAATCTGGTTTGAAGACAAAGGGTAAAAGGCCAGTACGTTTAGAATCAGTATTGCGCCAGATTTGGCTGCGCCATGATTTCATGCCATTAGGATGACCTTCTGTAAAAGGCGAAGCAGCAAAAAGAGCAGTTGCCAATGGTTGCAGTTTCATGGCAATAAGCATTTTTTTTGCCATATCTGCTTCACTTAAAAAATCAAGATTGACTTGGGCGGTACACGTTCGATACATCATATCAAGACCGTTTTTACAGACTTTTGGCATATATTCGGCCATAATTTTATAGCGTGATTTGGGCATTCGTGGTGTTTCTTCTAATGTCCATTTTGGATTACTGCCCATGCCGATCATTCCCAGGTCAAGTGGATCAGTGATTTGTTTTAATGCTGTGATATGCCCATATATTTCAAGATTTGTTTCATGAAGATTGTTTAAAGGTGCTCCTGAGAGCTCAAATTGTCCTCCTGGCTCTAAAGATATCGCTGCATGATCAATCGGATTATATAAACCAATAAGATGACCCTGATCGGTAATTGTTTCCCATCCTAGATTTTTTTTGAGAGCTTGTAAGAGAGTTAAAATGCTTCTCTCTCCTATATAGGGAATAGGGGTATGCATTGATTTCGTAAAAATGAATTTTTCGTGTTCTACACCAATAGACAATTCTTTTTCTAATTTAATGCCAGAGCAAAAATATTCAATGAGATCTTCAATAGATGTTACAATAATTTGGTTTAGGGAATCAGTATTCATGAATATTCCTTGAAAAGGATGAATAGAATTTCAGTGGTAAGAATATAGGTCAGTTTATTCTTTGATTTATCTGTGAATAGTACAATTTTTTCTATCTATCGTTATTACGCCAGTCACCATATAATGCTTGGACTAAAACCATTAGTGCTACTGCTGCAGTATCTGATCGAAGAATTCTTGGCCCTAGAGAAACAGCACTTACAAAAGGCAATTCTTGTAATCTTTGTCTTTCCTCTATGCTAAAGCCTCCTTCTGGTCCTATAAGGATTGCTAAAGAAGTTGTTGATAATTGCGTAAGGGTTTCCAGGGGATTTCTTGTTTTTTGCCGTTCATCTGCAAAAATAATTTGTTTATTTGGTGGCCAATTTTCAAGAAGTGTTGTAAGTTTAATAGGTTTCTCAATTCGTGGAATACTTAAAATTCCACATTGCTCTGCTGCACCAACAGCATAGTCTAATAGACGATTCATGTTGGTTATCTTCCCTTGTGTATGATCAGTGATCACTGGTCGGATAGTTGCAAATCCCATCTCAACTGCTTTTTGGATGATATAATCAAGGCGTTCGACCTTTAAAAGAGAAAAAAGATATTCAAAATTTCCACTCTTTTTTTGTTGTCGAATTTGTTTAATAATATTAAAAATAAGGCGTTTACCTGATAGATAAGAAATATTGCCTATCCATTCTCCGTCGTGTCCATTAAAAAGAAGAATCTCTTCACCTTCCTTCATTCGTAAAACATGTTTGATATAATGATATTGTTTCTCATTAGCGGCTCCCTGTTTTCCAGCTTGCAAAGGGAATTCAATAAAAAGACGTTTTAATAATGACCTTTGAACCATATCAGTCTTGATGTAAACTATAGAATTTGATTATTTTTTAGAGTTATAGAAGAAATATAAAGTGTTTTTATGGTTAAAGAAGAGAATAATTTTACTTTTTATTTTAGATAATTTTATTAGCATATTACAAGAATTTTATTGCATAATTTCTTGTGGGTCAATGCTTACCATAGATGGTGGTATTTATTTTCGAAATGTCTCGTAATTTGAGATATCATTTTTTTCCAGTATTTATATTGCATAGGATTTCTTGATAGGAATTTTGCAACGTACAATTTTTTTTGGCAGTCAAAATCTCAAAGGGGAAGATTCTTTGTAGCAAAAAATTATATCTTTAAAATTCAAAATTATTTTAGTATAAAATACAACTTTTTGTATAGTAGATTGAGTTCATTAAAGAGTTTAGAAAGGATTTTCAATATCGTTAAGGATTTATATATAATATTCTTACCTATCTAAAATTGCCTTCAATTAAGGAGATGTTGTTGAATGGTTTCTAAAAATTTGAAATTGTCTTTTTATCCAGACAGAGATGCTGCTTTAAATGAAATTCATGCTCGTCCTTCTTTCCCTGTTTCTTCGCCAGACATCGTTTTTCAAATGACCATTATGTCAGAAGCTTCTCTTGAGGAGCATTATGATATCCTTAGAAAAATTTCAGGCAATAATAATCTTTTTATGCCATCAGACGATGCTCTCAGTTATTCCATTCCCTGGGAATATGGAACATTATTTTGGGAGCGTCATAAGGAATTTTCTTCCTGGTTTTGGAACACTCCTGTTACAGAAAAGTTTGGGCAGAAGGCGGATATTTATCCTTTTCAAGAGAATATTCCTTTGCCAGGATTATTTATGTCAGGAACTAGGATTGAAGTTCGGCCGCCTGGTCTCTTGGTTGATGAGGCAATTAAGACATTTAATTCCACTAGTCTTTGCCGTTCCATGGTTGCTAATAATCAGGCGCAAGTTATTACTGATTTTCATCAGGATGAGGAAGGTTTTACTCGGATATTGGTGGTGGATTATGGTATGTCGTCACTGGCTAGAAGCTTTCTTGTTCAGAGACTTATTGATATTGACGTTTATCGTACATTATCAATGTTATGTTTGCCTTTAATAAAAAAGCTTTCTCCTGAAATTATGTCAATTGAAACGAATCTTACACGTGTTACACAAAATATGACCTTAAACGCTCGTGAAAATTTTGATTCCTTGTTGTTAGAGATAACCTCTCTTGCTGTCAGGCTAGAGGCAAGTGCAGCAATGAGTATACGACGTTTTGCGGCTAGTGTTGCATATAGTGAAATTGTTTCTGAACGTATAGCTATGATTTCTGAAATTGCCGTTCCTGGTTTTGAAACATTGGGTGTGTTTTTGGAGCGTCGTATGGCGCCTGCGATGCGGACTTGTCGAGCCTTTGAAAAACGGCAATCAGTCCTTTCAACAAAGCTCTCACGAGTGACTATTATTATTAGAAGTTGGGTTGATGTTGAAAAAATGCGTCAGAGCAATTCGTTGCTGGAATCAATGGACAGGCGTGCAGATGTACAATCAAGAATAAGTAGAGCTGTAGAAAATTTTTCTATTTTTGCTGTTGCTTATTATCTATTAATGCTCATAAAAGAGTTATCTACAGCACTTCAAGAAGTGGGTATTAATATTAATAATCGTGTTTTCATACTTTTGATCTTTCCTTTTATGCTTTTTGGATGTTGGTATTTTATGAAACGTATCTATGATGCTCATCAATTATAAATGGGAGCAGTGGTTATTTTCTTTGATTTTGTGGATTACTGTACAAGAATCTATTTTATATCTTAACGCATGAAAATATATTCGGGTATCTTGGTTTGGATAGACTATTTTAAGGTACAACATGCTTAAGAAATATTTTTATTATATTTAGGAATAAAAATATAAAATAGTATTTTGGGGAAATAGGGTTTAAAGAAGTAAAGGGCTGGTTGGTGAGGATGATCTGGTTTCTTTTTGATGATGAAGTCTTTGTATAAATAAGGTGATGTTCATATGATGGAAATGATGAGAAAGGTTTCTCGTACTTGGATAGCAAAGGGTTTTTTATTACTTTTTGTTATTTCCTTTAGTATTTGGGGTATATCATCGAATGATATATTCCATTCTTCAGGTTCTTCAACGGTTATTTCAGTTGGACATCAAAAGATTTCAGCTAATTTTTTCCGCAATGTTTGGAAGCAGGAGCTGGCTCTTGTCTCGCAGCAATTAGGTTTTCAGATTACTCCAGAGCAAGCCCAGGCTTTTGGGATTGAGCGAAAGATATCTGAGAATTTGATTGGAGGTGCAGCGATTGATCAGTTTGCTGAAGATCTAAATATGGGAGTTTCTCGCGATTATTTGGCTAAAAATATTGCACAGCAAGCTATGTTCAAGGGAGCAGATGGTAAATTTGATGAGAAAATTTTTGCAGCTCGGCTCCTTAATGCTGGTATTTCTGAAAGTGAATATATCACAATTAATAAACAAATGATTTTGCGCTCTGAGATGTTTAATTTGCTATTAGGTGGCGTCAAGGCACCTAAAGCACTTTTTGATGAATTATTACGTTATTATAATGAAATGAGATCTATTGAATATATTGTGCTGACTAAGAACAATATTGATCCGATATCTCCGCCAAAAGATGAAATTGTTAAGAAGTGGTTTGAAACAGTACGAGGTAATTATCGTAGTCCTGAGTATCGTAAAATTGTTTATTTATTTCTTGATGTTAATGAAAAAGCAAAGACTTTTTCACTAACAGACGATGAATTACGAGCAGAATATGAGAAGCGAAAAGAGGAATATCGTATTCCAGGGAATCGTACTCTGGAACAACTTTTGTTTCCTAATAAAAAAGTTGCTATGTCTGCTCTTAAGTCAATCAAGGATGGAAGAAAAACCTTTGATGATCTCATCAGAGAATCTGGGAAAAAACCAGCCGATATTTTATTAGGAACCTTTACAAAAGAGCAGGTGCCTAATCAATTTTTGGTTGATCCTGTTTTTGCTGTTACTGAAGAAGGGGGGACAACTGATGTTATTAATGGGCCTTTCGGGTCTGTCATTGTTAGAGTTACCCATATCAATAAGGACAGGATAAAAGCATTTGAGGAAATCAAGGAAGAATTAAGTCAAAGTATACGTTTAATCAAGGCGCGTCAATCAATTGCAGAAACATATACAAAATACAATAAGTTGCTTTCTGAAGGAAAAAGTCTTGAAGAAATTGCAAAGAGTAATAATCTTCATATAGAAGAGTTATCTCCAGTTGACGCCTCTGGACTTGATATTCATGGCCAGAAAATTTATAAGAATATTCCTTATTTTCAAGATTTGGTTTCTCGAGCATTTGAAGTTCAAAAAGGAGTTGAAAGTGATCCCTTATCATTTCCAGATGGTAGTTATATGTGGTTTGAGGTAAAGGATATCGTTCCTGATCGAGATAGAGGTTTTGAAGAAGTTCGATCTAAAGTTATAAATGATTGGATACATGAAAAAGAACAGGAGTCGTTATCTGAGCGCGCTAGAAGTTTAGTAGATGAAGTGAAAAAAGGGCGTAATTTTTCAGACATTGCTGCTAATTTTCATTTAGAGATTAAAAATAAAGTTGGTATTATGCGTGAACAAGAAGATAATTTCTTAGGGCATGAGGGTGAAGTAGCAGTTTTTTCTGGTCCTTTAGGAATAACAGGTAATTTTTTAACTAAAGGAAATTCAGAGCAGGTTATTTTTAGAGTTATAAAATCTGAAGTTGTTACTTCAAAGAAGCCATCTTTTTCTATGGAGTTATTAGAAGAGAATTTAAGACAGAATCTTCTAGAAGAGATTGTTGCTAGTCTTAAGAATAAGTATAAAATTTATTTTAATTATCAGCTCATGAAAAAATGGATGCAGTGATGGTCTAGAAAGCTTAAGTATGATTAAGAATTTTTTATGTAAAATTTTTGATAAACATTCCTTGTCGCAGGAAGAGGTTTTGGATAAAGGAAGAGTAAAAATGCTTTTAAACAAAGTAGCTGCTTTTCAAAAAAATCTATGCGTTTAAGTTAATTCCATGACCAATACACTTAAAATTTTTTTTCCTATAAATATCAGTAAATTTCAATATCTAAAGAATTAATTTCGATTTCAGATTTAAAATCTAAGGCTTAAACTCAATCTCCACCTCGTGATTTTATAGGAGCTCTCCTTAAAAAGGAATGTGAAAAAAATATGCTTTGATTGCAGAAGTTAAATCAGAAAGTCCAAGTAAGGGTGTTATAAGAAAAGGATTTTCTCTCTATGATGTTGTTAGTGCCTATGATCGTGGTGGAGCTGCTTGTTTATCCATATTAACTGATTTTTCAAGTTTTCAAGGATCAATTCATTATATTCTGCAGGCAAAAAAGCTTTGTAGTTTACCTATTCTACGAAAAAATTTTATGCTGGATTGTTATCAGGTATATGAAGCGCGTGCTACGGGGCAGATGGTATTTTGTTAATTATGAGTATTGTAGCTGATCAGACAGCAGAAGAAATAGAAAACTGTGCGCTTTCATTAAGAATGCAAGTTTTAATTGAAGTTCATGATGAGAAAGATTTGGAGAGGGCTTTAACTAGGAAAGCAAAATTGATAAGCATTAATAATCGAATCGTGATCTGAGAACTTTTGAGATAGATATAAATAACAGTAGGAGACTATCTCCCTTGTTGCCTTCTGGTTATATTATTGTAAATGAAAGTGGTATAAGAAGTAATGATGATTGTAAATCTTTAAAAGAAGTAGGAATATCAGCATTTTTAATTGGAGAATTCTTAATGAGAGAAGAGGATATAGAAGATGCAAATTATAGGATTATATCCTATAATTGATGTTATATGATATCAGTTTTTTACTAAGAAGAATTTTTAATATTTAGAGAAGTTTTATCCTATATTTGTGGAGGCTATTTTAGCTTTGAAAGAAAAAAAAAGGTTAATAATTTCTGAGATACGAGACGATGTCTTAATCGCTTCTAGTATAGCTATATTTTTAGCAAATAGCTTTTTATTGTTTGTATGGAACAGGATTTTTTCTATTGAAAATACCACACGACTTGTGATGCTTATTACCATAGGTTTGGCAGAAATTTTTGTTCGAAAACCAAAATCAATTTGGGTATTAAGAGTTTTATTTATTTCTTTTATATTGTGTTTGTGTAGAATATTGTATGATTTTCAAGCTTTTATAATCTACATTTTAAATGATATTAATATCGTTTCCTTTCTTCCGGTTTCAGATATCTCATCTCTGTTAATTAAAATATTTATGTTCCTTTATTTCCAAGCTGGCATTTTTTTATATTTGTTTTATTGGCGGTATAAGATTGTTGTTAGTTTGGTTCTTGCTTTTTATATATCAATATCAGGTATAGCAGTTGAGTTATTGTTTTTCTTATATAAGTTCAATGGATTGCATTCAATAGAAGAGTACGGAATCTATGTGATTATTGGAACGATACTCCTTCTGTTTATTATCAGCGTTTCCTATGATTATCTGAGTTTTTCTGGGATATCTTCTTATTCTGAAGTCGCGTTTATTTTAAATACCTTTGCCCTTCCAATATTGTTGGCATTTCTCTTCTATATTATATATCCACATCGAATTTCTTTTGAAGAAATTTCTTTTAACCTGAGAATACAGGTATTTATGATATTCTTGATTCCTTTTTTATTGATTTTTACTGCGATTATATTCGATCGACCTTTTCTAGTTCTATCAGGATTTCTTTGTTTAGCAATTATTTTGTATTATACAGTATCAATATCTCTGAATATACATAACTTTATCCTATGTATTCTTTTTTCTTGTGGAAGTAGTATTTTTCTCCTTCATTTTTTTTGGAAGTTTTTACGTAGTTTTTTCATTTCTCTGCTACCTGAAAAAATAAACCAAAAAATATATTGATAAATATAAAATTCTATTGAAAGTTTTTTTTAATTGTAGATGTTCTTTCGAATTGTTTTTCTGTAGAGAGTAATCAGCTTGTAAGAAAGTATATTATGAGTTAAGCATATGATTTTTTAAATCAAAATGTATCCTTAGTTTCAATACGATTACTCTTTAATGGGTAATAGCTGTTGATAAAATTGCGAATAAAACACCACGAAACTTAAACCTTATATTAATTTTTACAATTTTAATGTATTAACTTTTTTTTGATTTTCTGAGAATTTGACTAGTAATCAAACCAGCTGTCATTGCTCCGCTTACATTAAGAGCAGTACGTCCCATATCAATAAGAGGCTCTACTGAGATTAGCAATGCAACCAGAGTTATAGGCAAACCCATTGTTGGGAGAACAATTAATGCAGCAAATGTCGCACCACCACCTACTCCTCCAACTCCAAATGAACTTAATGTGACAACTCCTACCAATTTTGCAATCCATGTCGGATCTAGCGGATTAATGGCAACAGTTGGAGCAACCATTACTGCAAGCATTGCTGGATACAAGCCTGCACAGCCATTTTGTCCAATTGTGGCACCGAATGAAGCAGAGAAGTTAGCTATAGATTCTGGCACTCCTAGAAGACGAGTTTGTGCCTCTACATTTAAAGGTATAGTTGCAGCACTGGATCGACTTATAAATGCAAAGGTAATAACTGTCCATATTTTATGAAAAAACTTCAAAGGATGAACACCAGCTATCATAACGAGTATGCCATGAACAATAAACATAATCATAATTGCAACATAGGAAGCGATAACAAAGCGACCTAATTTTAAAATATCCTGCAGGTTAGAAGTAGCGACAACCTTCGTCATCAGGGCAAGAATCCCGTAGGGGCTCAGCTTCATAACTACCCGTACAGTTTCCATTACTAATAATTGAAGGGTTTCAATAGCTGTTACTGCACGCTGACCTTTTTCTTGATTCTTCTTCAAAAGTTGTAATGTTGCTATTCCTAGAAACGCTGCAAAAATAACAACACTGATAATGGAGGTTGGACTGGTGCCTGTTAGATCAGCAAAAGGATTTTGAGGAATAAATGATAATATGAGTTCTGGTCCGGATAAATTGCTTACTTTCTTGATATAGTTGTCCTGAATTGAAATTAAGCGGTTTGTCTCCTGTGTTCCTTGTATTAGCCCATTAGCCGTGAGCCCAAAGAGGTTAGCAATAAAAATGCCTACAAGCGCGGAAATAAATGTTGTGAATAGAAGATTGCTAATGGTTAATAGACCAATTTTACTAAGAGAAGCAACATCGTGCAGCTTGGCAACGGCATTAAGAATAGAAATCATGACCAAGGGCATAACTATCATTTGTAATAAGCGTACATAACCATGACCTACAACATCAAACCAGTGTATAGATTCCTTTAGAGCTGGATTGTTTTCACTATAGAGCATATTCAGAAGAAGCCCAAATAATATTCCCAGCGTCAGGCTTGCTATTATTTTTTTGGTAAGATTCTCATTGAGATAAGTCGCTCTCGCCATAAATAAAATGATAAGTATAAACACTGCTAGATTAAGAGAGAAAAAAAGAGATGTCATGATACGATTCTATAATGTGTGATTGACCTTTATTGAAAATTATCTAAGACTTTTTAAGAAAATTTCAATCATAAAAAACGTTTTCTCATAGCCAAGTAGAAAATATCCAAAATACGATAATTCATGCAGAACAGAATGACTATGTATAATCATGAGCTGGAGAGGGTTCTGCTTAAAATTGATTTCTTGGCTTAAAAAACTTTTGATAATTCTATCAAATTATAAGCTAACTATTAATGATTGGACTCCTCTCATTGTTCCATTTTTTTGTTGCCATTGAATTGAATCCAAGTTAACAAGTTTCATCGAAGGCAAGCGTAATAATAAGTCATGTAATGCAATTTCAAGTTCAAGAGATGCTAAACGTGCTCCGAGGCAATAGTGAATACCTGAAGAAAAGCTAAGAGATTGTGTATGATTACTACGGTTGAAATTGATGATGTCAGGAGAAGGGAACTTTTATGGATCACGATTTGCTGCTCCAATCATTAGAAATATGATAGTGCCACATTTAATATGGAAACCACTAATTTCAAGGTCATTTAGCGCTACGCGTCCCACTATCTGCACTGAACTGTCAAGGCGGAGGCATTCGGTAACTGCTTTTGGCATCAAAGATGAATCATTACGTAAAAGGTTTAATTGTTCTGGCTGTTTGTATAATGAAATAAGGGCGTTACTTATCATGTTTGAAGTCGTCTCATGTCCTGCTATGAACATCAGTATGACATTGGATATGATTTCATCATCACTCAAAAAAATGTCATTTTCCTTAGTAGTCAATAAAGCAGAAATTAAATCATCACCTGTTTTTTTGTGTCGTTCGGCAATAACTTTCGAAAAATAATTTTCAAGAGATAAAATAGCGGCGTTTGCTTCTGAAATCTGCTGAGCAGTAAGAGGCGTAAAATTCAGTGCCTGTACGCTCTTTCTTGCTGCCTCTCCATACTTTTCTCCATCTTGAACCGGAATATTGAGCAGCTTGCAGATAATTTCTACTGGAAGTTTGAAAGCGTATTCAGCTGCTAGGTCAATTTCTTTGTGTTTCTTTAACTGGTTCACTAGATTGTTAATCAAACGATTTGATATGTTCTGTATTGTTTCACGAAGAGATTCTACACGCTGTGCAGTAAAAGCTTTTGTCAATAAACTGCGAACTTTATAATGAACTGGCGGATCTAACATAAGCATCATACGACTGAATGACTGGAATACCGGACCTTGAGATGCTTCTTCTCCGTAGCGGATCCTAATACTTTGTATATGATCCTTGCCTATTCTACTGTCATGCAACATTTCTCGTACAGATTCATAACGTGCCGAGATTACAATATGAGGAGATATAGGAACAACTGCACCAAGAGATCGTACTTCCTCATAAAAAGGGTATGGATTTATAATAAATTCAGGGGAAGAAAATTGACTTAAATCCATGAAACCTCTCTTTCAATTTTCTGTCTTGTAAGTGTTGTTTATTCAGAAAAAAAATAAAAAATGTAATTGTAACTATTTCTCTTTTTATGTGAGTGGTATGGTCAGTTTTGCATATAAAAAATACTATTATTCGTTGTAATAAGTAGGATATCCTTTTCTGTTTATCAAGATCATGAAAAGCTTTTATTTTCAGTTATTTACTTGTAATTCAGGAAAGCATCTTGGCTTTTATAGTAGAAGGTTTGGGAAGCCTTCTTTTCTTTAAGATAAGCCTACGCAATTTCTTGTTATCTATTATAGCCGTCATGAAGGAGATTACTGGTATAAAACGGTTATGGGTTTTGAGGATAAAAAGTTCTTCTTGGGAAGAATAATATCAGCGTTTTAAATGTGATTATTGTGTATTTAGATGTACTATCTTATAATTAAGTATTGTTATTTTATATGTTGAAACATTATTTGTATGATGTCGACAAGCGCTAATTAGGGCAATAGAAAAAAAGAGGTTCTATTTAAATTTTATTTTTTTCTAGATTTTTCTTTTCCAAAAAATTCGATGTAATATAAATGATTATAGCAGTCCATATAATAATAAAGGTTATCATATCTATCCTAGTAACTTTTTCCTTGAAGACAAGAACTGCAATTAAAAAAGAAATAGTTGGTGAAACATACTGTACCATTCCCAGAGTTGATAGTTTTAGGTATTTTGTCGCATTAGCAAAGAGACTCAGCAAAGTACCCGTGATAAAACCAAAGCCTATCAAAAGCATTGTGTCATATTCACCTTTATATAAAAAATGGCTTTGCCCTGTTCTGTAAAACCATGAGGCAATCAAGGCTGCTGGAAATGAGAGGATAAGAATTTCAATAAAGAGACCTTGATTAGGATTTATAGGTATAGCTTTTCGTAACAGTCCATACAAGCTCCATGATATTGCTATGCTTAAAGCTAGCCATGGTAATCTTCCCATATTAACAATTATGATTGTTACTGCGATGCATGTTAGTATTACTGCTACTATTTGTAGTCGCGTTAGCTTTTCTTTGAGGAGTATTGCTCCAAAAGCTATAGAAAAAAGTGGGTTAATAAAATAACCAAGCACTGTATCGAGAGTATTTCCTGAAGTAATCCCCCACATGTAGAGGCCCCAATTACATGCTATTATTATAGATGTTAGAAAAGTTATTGCTAACGTATGAAGATTTTTCAAGGAAGCTTTTAGTTCATTAATGGATTGTGTGAATACGATAACGATAAAGAGTATGGGTAATGACCATAAAATTCGGTGACTAAGAACTTCAAGGAGAGGAAGATGATCCATAAGTTTTATATATAAAGGCAAAAATCCCCAACAAGTATAAGCAGATAATCCATAAGTAAGTCCAAGAAAATTATCTGTTGAGTAGTAGGAGAGCTTAAGAGATGATGTTTTCATAAGTTGTTCTTTAGTACTGTTAATGCTCGTTTCAGTCTTGTGGATTTATATAGGACACTCTAATAAACGAAATTTAATCGTCAGCGTAGTATATCACGCTGATATTTTTCTTTATATATCTTTTAATATACAATTTATGCAATTATTTTCTTGGGTGTTTTCTATTAACTGAGAAAGTAAATAGTTTAGTTTTTATTAAATTTCTAGATTTAAAAAATAATTGTATATTGCAGATAAATAATAAATAGATCGCTTCTATAACAGAAGAAATTTACACTGTTTCAGTGAATTGATTAGTGCTGAAATTAGCATCATAATCATGCTAAAGTGAGCTGATATCCTGTTCGCACTTTCATGTTGAGTTATAGATTTTCAGACATTGAGCCGTAATATACGAAGTTGTTGTTACACCACCACAGATGATAAGATGGTTGCAGTGCACCCATCTTAAGCCATATATTATGGCCGGAAATAGTGCTGAGTAGATGCGATTGAATAAGAGGGGTATTAATATGGAAACACATGCTATTCTTTGACATGGTATATTAACATATAGATCTCTCATAAAATATATGCGATAAAAAAAGAAAGCGTAAGTTTTTTAATAGAGATGAAATATGACTTTTAAGCTTAACATACATGCTATACTCATAATATTTTTCCTTTTTTTTCAAAAAAGTTATGCTAGTAACTCTATTGAAGATTACCAAAGTATTTTCATACCAGTGAGTAATTCACAGGGGGAAATGAAAATAGCAATTCGTAGTTATTTTTCTAATAATCAACAATATTATTTGTTAGTGAATCCGATAACACTTGTTACAGAAACGGGTAAGGCAATAAATTTTACGCATAGGAAACCATTACAAAATAATACATCAAATTATTTTACATCTAGAGAGATAGAAGATATACCCTATTTGAAAGCATTAAGAAAATATTCTTCTTCTCCCTATCTTATACAGAATTATGGTTTAACTCACTCTGATAATGTTAAAGGAATATTTCTTAGCATAGATTTATGTCCTTCGGTTCGGCCATTTGACATTAGTTTCTTTAAAAAATTATTAGAAATATCAAGTAAGGAAGGGAACAGTTTCCCTGTATCACTTGCGATAAGTGGTTTATGGATACTTCATCATCAAAAAGAATTTAACTGGTTAATTAATCATAAAAATCAACTCGATATTATTTGGGTTAACCATTCTTTCAGTCATCCGTATTATAAGAGTAAACCACTTAATGAAAATTTTCTATTATCTCCCAAAGTAGATATGAAGAATGAAGTGTTAATGACAGAGAAAATTCTGTTACAGAATAATCAAATTCCTTCGGTGTTTTTTCGATTTCCTGGATTAGTTTCAAATGAATTAACAGTAAAGGAAATAAATAAGCTTTGTTTGCTTCCTATTGGTAGTGATGCTTGGCTAGCAAAAGGAGAAAAGCCTAAACCAGGAAGTATTGTTTTAATCCATGGTAATGGTAATGAACCTAAAGGTATTAATATGGCTTCAAAATTAATAGAGAACAATATTAAGTGGTTGCCTTTATATAAAGCCTTATCTTTATAAACTTAATTTAGCTAGCCATAACATGCATTAATTACATTTCTTTCTAAAAAGATCTTGTGACTTTATATAGTGAATACTAGTCTTTTAATAAAATACTTTCTTAATTTTTAACTTGATAGTGTATTATTTTTCCCATGTTGTAAATCGTTGGCCATTGATTGGGTCTTTATGATCTTTGAGTAGAATGCCTTTTTGTCTCAGAGTATCACGAATATGATCAGCAGCAACAAAGTTTTTTAATTCCAAAAATCTAAGGCGTTTTTTTATTAATTCTTCAATTTTATCAAGAAGTTCTCTATCGCAGAATTTTTCTTTAGGTTGTAAACCTAAAATACGAGCACTAGAAGAAAAAATAGAAAGAAGCTTATGATTTTTATTTGCTGTTTGTGCTAACTTGTGTAGCGCTTTTATAGCTTCTACTGTATTAAGATCATCAAGAAGCGGAGAAATAACTGAAGGATCAGGAGGTTCTTCTGAGCTTTCAATCTTTGGCCATTTAGATAACAATTGTTCTGCTTCTTCTAAACGTCTAATCGAAAAATTAATAGGATCACGGTAGTGAGTCATTAACATAGCTAAACGTAATACTAGGCCAGACCAGGAACGTCCTCCAAATTTATTTGTTATTAAAAGATCATTTATGGTAATAAAATTTCCTGTGGATTTTGACATTTTTTTTCCTTCTAATTGTAAAAATCCATTGTGCATCCAAACATTAGCTGTTTTTTGTATATTGTAAGCGCAGCATGATTGAGTGATTTCATTTTCATGATGTGGAAAAATTAAATCAAGGCCTCCTCCGTGAATGTCAAAAAAGTTACCAAGATAATATCTGCTCATTGCAGAGCATTCTATGTGCCAGCCAGGACGTCCTTTGCCCCAAGGAGATTGCCAACTGGGCTCTTTTTCGCTCGAAAGTTTCCATAGGACAAAATCAGCAGGGTTTTTCTTATGTTTTTCAGCTAACACACGTGCTTTTGTTTTTTGTGAATAGAGCTTACGCTTAGAAAGCTGTCCATAATTTGGATCAGAACTTACATCGAATAATATTTCTCCATTAGCTTCATAAGCATGGCCTCGAAGTAAGAGAAGCTTAATTGTATCAATCATTTGCACAATATGTTCGGTAGCGCGTGGTTGATATGTGGGTTCTAAGCAACCTAGTTCTATTGTATCTTTGAAAAATTGATTTTCGTTTTTTTTTGTTAAAATACGAATAGAATCATTAATAGGGATAGATGGGTAGTCTTGTAAGGCACGTGCATTAATTTTATCATCAACGTCAGTAATATTACGTACATAGGTTACAGATTTTATTCCATAAATATGTTGTAATAACCGATATAAGGTATCAAAAACAACAATAGGCCGTCCGTTGCCGATATGTATAAAATCATAAACAGTTGGACCGCAGACATACATTTTGATGCTTTTAGGATCTATTGGCTGAAATTCAGATTTTTCACGAGTAAGAGTATTGTATAATTTTAACCTTTCATGCATACGAGAATTCTTTCTGCAATTCTTTTAAATAAGGATTTTTTCTATCATTTATATTAGATAGTGATTCTGTATGATCTTCTAAAGTAATAGAGATATAAGTAAACCCTCAAAACTTGGATTAAGAAAAATTATTGAGGTAAATATTAGTCTAAAAAGCGATTCTGTTGAACCGAAAACAATTTACCTGTTACTTTTTTTGGGGAAAAAACAAGTGAGGTTATAACCTTAGCGATCTCTTTTGGATGCTTCACTGTTGCAGGATCCTCTTTTGGCATAGCTTGAGCTCTCATAGTTGTGCGGGTTGCTCCTGGATCTAGAGTTATAATTTTTAGAGCGGTATTTTCAGTTTCTTTCGCCCAAGTACGAGCAAGCGCTTCAACGGCTGCTTTGGAAGCAGAATATACTCCCCAGTAAGGACGGCATTTATGAGCTGCGCCAGAAGAAAGAATGATAGAGCTGCTACAGTCTGATTTTACTAATAGAGGTTCAAGAGCTTTTATTAAACGCCAAGTAGAAATGACATTTACTGTCATCACCTCTGAAAAAGATTTCGCATCTACTTCTACAAGTGGAGAAATCGGTCCAAGTATAGCAGCATTTACAACTAGAATATCTAATTTTCCCCAATGATTCTTTATATAAGGATTTAAGTTATCAATAGCTTCCATATCTTCTAAGTCAAGTGTCAATACGTCAATTTTTTGTGAAAACTTTTGGATTTCATTCTTAAGGGCTTCTAAACTTGAGGTTGTTCGAGCACAAGCGATGACATGTGCTCCTGCTTTAGCGAGTTCTAAAGTTGTATAGTAGCCAATCCCACGCGATGCGCCGGTAACAAGAGCTATTTGGCCTTCTAAACTAGTACCCATTATTTAACCTAATAATTTTAACTATTAGCCATCAAAGATAATTTATATAAGTTGTTTTTGGTTTCTTGATCTTTAAGAGGAGTTGGGTAATCACCTGTAAAACAATGATCAGAAAACTGAGGTTTATCAGGATTACGAGGTGCATTACATATAGCTCGATATAGACCATTAATAGATAAAAATTCTAAAGAGTCAGCACCAATAACCTGACACATTTCTTTAAGAGAAGAGCATTGATTAGCAATCAGTGCTCTAGGATCAGGAATATCTATACCATAGAAATCAGGGTATAGAATCATCGGACTTGCTATACGTAGATGTACTTCCTTGGCACCTGCATCTCTTATCATTTCAACAATTTTCATTGATGTGGTTCCGCGTACAATTGAATCATCAATCAGTGCTACGCGAGATCCTTTAATAATTGTTAAATTGGAAGAGTGCTTGAGTTTTACTCCAAAAGCACGTATTTGTTGTACTGGTTCAATAAAGGTACGTCCTACGTAATGATTACGAATTATGCCTTGTTCAAAAGGAATACCACTTTCTTGTGAGTAACCTATAGCTGCTGGTACGCCTCCATCTGGAACTGGAACAATTATATCCGCATCAACTGGAGCTTCTTTTGCTAAATTAATTCCCATATTTTTTCGTGCAACATATATACTTCTTCCTCCAACAATTGAATCGGGACGAGCAAAATAAATATACTCAAACATACAGATCCGTTCTGAGGGAGGGTTCGGAAGCTTACGGGAATCGACTGTGATAGAGCCGTTATTATTTAATTCACAAATAACGATTTCACCATTTTCGATATCACGAATATATTTTGCACCTATAATATCAAGAGCACATGTTTCAGAACAGAAGATAGGCTTACCATTTAATTCTCCCATTACCAAGGGTCGAATACCAATAGGATCACGAACGGCAATTAACTTTGTTCGTGTGATAGCTATAATTGAATAAGCGCCTTGAACATGCTTTAAGGCATCAATAAAACGTGCAGAAGAAGAAGAACATTTTGAACGAGCTATAAGATGGAGGACAGCTTCTGTATCAGAAGTAGATTGGAAGATAGCTCCACTAGCAATTAATTCCCTACGCAAAGCCAAGCCATTAGTAAAGTTACCGTTATGCGCAATCGCGATACCACCTACTTCAAGATCTGCAAATAATGGCTGTACATTTCGTAGTATTGTTTCTCCGGTTGTTGAATATCGGACATGTCCGATTGCCATATTACCAGGTAGACGTGCGAGGGTTTTTTGATTTGTATAATGATCGCCTACTAGGCCCATATGCCTTTCAGAATAAAAATTTTCTCCATTAAAAGAGGCTATTCCTGCAGCTTCTTGTCCACGATGTTGAAGGGCATGCAGACCGACTGCTGTCAAAGATGCTGCATCTTCATGTCCAAGAATGCCGAAGACGCCACATTTCTCGTTAAGTTGATTTTTTTCCAGTTTTTCAGGGTAAGAGATTTTAAACGGAGTACTCATTCTTTTTGCCCATCTTTTAAAATTGGGTTGCAAGGGCTAATTTCACTATTACTCTAGGACTTTTATTTTGAATGATCATATAATAATATATAAAACTAAAAAATATATCAATATTATTTTCTTATACAAAGATTCTTTATAAATTTAATAAATATTGAGTTTGTTATTATGGCTCACTAGTTTGGGATTCTGTGGTATTTTTTTTCTGTTGAACTGTGGCTTCAAAGAGACTCGTAAATTGTTCTGGTAAAAATGATTTAAGGTGTACTATTATAATATCTAGAAAAGGTTTTGATTTAGAATGGCTAATCCACGAGGGTTGTCTGTTTATATCAACCATTAAATTCAAGAAAGCAGCAGCAACTGTTAGAAGAAGTAATCCACGAGCCCATCCAAATAAGAAACCTAATGTTCTGTCTAAAAAACCAATACGACTATCAATAATAATATCGGCTACTTTCATAGTCATCAGAGAAGTTATAATTAAGGTAATTAAAAATATTCCTCCTGCTGTGATATAAAGTGCAGCTTGTTGATGCGATATATGTTGCATCGTGTAATTCGATAAAGGATGGTATAAATAGTATGCAGCTGCAGCTGAGCAAGCCCAATTGGCAATTGATAAAATCTCACGAGATAGACCACGTACCATTGCTAGAATAGCTGAAAATAATGTTGCTGAAAGAAAAATAATGTCGAAAAGGGTTATTCCCATGAAATCCTAAACTCCAGAGGTTTTTAGTAAATTTTTTGTATAGGTTGAAAATTGCTGATTTTTTTTGCAAGGCTGTTTATGTTATCAATATAGCTTCTATGAATTGAATCAACTTTGAACTCTTCTATAGAAAAATTTGGCAAAACAGAAGAAGAAAAGCCAAGTTTTTCTGCTTCTTTGAGACGTTGTAAAGTGTGTCCAATAGGTCTTACAGCACCTGAAAGACTTATCTCTCCTAGATAGATACAGTCAGTGGGTAGAGCAAGAGAAAATAAAGAAGAAAGTAATGCTGCTGCAACAGCTAGATCAGCAGCTGTTTCTGAAATGCGATAACCACCTGCTACATTGAGATAAACGTCATAAGTACTAAGTTTTATCTTGCAGTGAGTTTCCAATACAGCCAAAATCATCGCCAAGCGAGATGAATCACATCCTACGGTAGTCCTTCTGGGCATACTAAAAGAACTAGGGGATACTAATGATTGAATCTCTACTAATAAAGAGCGGCTACCTTCTCTTCCTGCAAAAACAGCTGTTCCTGGAGCTTTGGTATTGCGTTCTGAAAGAAAAAGCTGAGAAGGGTTTTCTATTTCTTTTAGTCCTGTATCAGACATTTCAAAAACACCTATTTCATCTGTGGCTCCAAACCGATTTTTTATACTACGTAATATGCGATAATTATATTGGGTATTGCCTTCAAAATATAAAACAGCATCTACCATATGTTCGATAACACGGGGACCAGCAATTTGTCCTTCTTTTGTAACATGTCCAACCAGTACTATAGAGACATTGTTTTTTTTAGCATATTGAATCATAACTTGTACGCTTGTACGTACCTGCATTACTGTTCCGGGTACAGATTGTGCTGTTTCGCTCCATAATGTCTGTATTGAATCTATGATAACTAGGTCTGGGCGCTGCCCTTCTGAAAGAGTTGCAAGAATATTTTCTACATTTGTTTCAACAGCCAAGGCAACATTACTGTCATTTGCACCAAGCCGTTGAGCACGCAATCTGATTTGGCCTGCAGCTTCTTCACCAGAGACATATATGACACGATAATCATTTCTTGCTAAAGCTGCCGCTGCTTGCATTAATAATGTGGATTTTCCAATTCCAGGGTCTCCGCCAACTAAAATAACTGAACCCTTGACAAAACCTCCACCTATTACACGATCAAGTTCACAAATCTCAGTTTCAATGCGCGGCTGTTCTTCTATTGTATCAGAGAGCATAATGAGAGAAACCGGAGTTCCTTTTTTAGATTTTTGATTTAAATGATAATGAATATCTTTAATTGTGCTATCTTCAGTAATAGTATTCCATTCTCCGCATGCATCACATTTCCCTGACCATCGGGAATAGATGCTGCCACAATTTTGACATATAAATTGATTGCGATATTTTACCATGCAAGAGATCTTTGTATTTATAAAAAAGTATAATACTGTATTAATTTTCTTATGTCAGTCTATTTTTGTTTATTTTATTCTAATGAATAGAGCCTCTTATAACGGTTTCCAAGCCTGAGAAGCATTTCATAACTTGTTGTTCCAGCTGTATGAGCTACTTCATCTATTTTTAAGTCAGAACCAAAGACTTGAATATAGTCACCTATTTTTATTTCAGGAATATTGGTTACATCAAACATTGTCATGTCCATTGTTACCTGTCCTAGAATAGGCAGCATATGTCCATTTATAAAACCATTTCCTCCTAAAATTTTTGTATTTGGATGGATATCAGCACTTGAAAGAGAAAGAGGATAACCATCTGCATAGCCAATAGAAGCAATTGCTATACGACTATCACGAGTTAATTTTTTTTTCCCGCCATAGCTTACAGTCTCCCCAATTTTTGCTTCTCGAATCATCAAAATTCGCGCTTCTGCTGTGACAACAGGTTTCATATTATAGTGGTTTTTTATGGAATTTCCTCCATAAATAGCAATTCCGGGACGGGTTAATTGAAAATGGTATTCTTTCCCAAGGAAGATCCCCCCTGAAGCAGATAAACTTGCTTCTATCCCTGGATAGGCAGAGATAACGGTACGAAATGCCTCTAATTGGGCAATATTCATCGGTGAGCTTGGATCATTCCCGCAAGCAAGATGGCTCATAATTAGTAACAAGGTTGATTTTTTTTCATCAGATAATTTTTGAGAAAGAGCCGTGGCTTCTTTTAAGCTAAGACCCAGCCTATTAAGACCAGTATCAATTTGTAAAGCACAACAGTAGGGACCGTAATGAGTAAGCATTGACATATAAAAATCAAGCTGTTCTTGCGAAGAAATAACCGGAATAAGCTTTGAGTTGAATAAGGAAGTTTCTTCACCTGGCCATATGCCATTCAAGACAAAGATTTGTGCTTGTGGTACGTAAGGGCGTAATTTTTTCCCTTCATCTACAGTAGCTACAAAAAAATCTTTTGCCCCAATTTTATATAAAGTGCGGGCTATTGATTCCACACCTAAGCCATAAGCATTCGCTTTGATAACTGCAGATGTTCGAGCGGTACCTGACTTCTGTATCAGACTTCTCCAGTTATCAGCAAGAGCTACAAGATCAACTTTTAATCGCAGGTCTGCTTCTTTGAATCTTAAAAGTTGATTTGTGTAAGAGATTGAATCTATCAAGAAGCGTAAGCCTTATTTTCAGCGATCATATTGATGATGATGATAAGCAAGTTCAGAGAAGCGTGTAAATTCTGCTTGGAAAGCAAGATTAACTGTTCCTGTTGGGCCATGACGTTGTTTTGCAATGATGATGTTTGCCATTCCTTTAACTTTTTCGAGGTCTTCAGTCCACTTTGCATGGGCGATTACATCATCTTTTTTAGGTTCTCTGTTCTTGAGATAATATTCTTCACGAAATACAAAAAGGACAACATCCGCATCCTGTTCAATAGAACCAGATTCACGAAGATCTGAAAGTTGGGGACGCTTATCATCACGATTTTCGACTTGACGGGATAATTGTGAAAGTGCAATAATAGGTACATTGAGTTCTTTGGCTAAGGATTTTAGTCCAGTAGTAATCTCAGTAATTTCTAAAACACGACTATCACCAGATCTTTTTGATGCTGTCATAAGTTGTATATAATCTATTACGAGTACATCAAGTCCACGTTGTCTTTTCAAACGGCGGGCTCGGGTAGAAAGCTGAGCAATCGAAATACCTCCTGTTTGATCAATATAAAGAGGTAATTTTTGTATTGTTTCTGAACATGCAATCAGTTTATCATAATCAGCCTTGGTTATTTCTCCGCGACGTATCTTGGAAGAATGAAGTTCGCTTTGTTCAGAGATAATACGAGTAGCCAGTTGTTCAGAAGACATTTCTAAAGAATAAAAACCAACAATACCCCCATTTTTTGTCTGATAAGAACCATCAGGTTGCACTTCTGATTCATATGAATCAGCAATATTGTACGCTATATTCGTAGCTAACGATGTTTTCCCCATACCTGGGCGGCCTGCGATAATAATTAAGTCAGAATTTTGTAGTCCGCCTATAAGGTTATCAAGAGAGTGAAGGCCTGTAGAAATTCCTGAAAGTTTACTATCTCTTTCGAAGGCTTGAGATGCCATATTAACAGCAATAGTTATCGCATTCGTGAATGACTGAAAACCTCCATCATAACGACCATTCTCTGCGAGATCAAATAACTGTCGTTCTGTATTCTCGATTTGCTCTTTAGAAGACAGCTCTAATGAGGAATTGTAGGCAGTATTAACCATTTCTTCGCCAATTCCTATGAGAGATCGGCGAAGAGCTAGATCATAAATTGTTTTGCCATAATCTTCTGCATTAATAATAGAAACAGCTTCAGAAGCTAATCGTGCTAAGTATTGTGATACTGTCAAGTCTCCTACTTTTTCTTCAGAAGACAAGAATGTTTTGATCGTTACTGGATTAGCTATTTTCCCCATATGGATAAGTTTACTAGCGATCTCAAAAATATTTTGATGAAGTCTTTCAAAAAAATGCAGTGGTTTTAAAAAGTCTGATACTCGGTAAAAAGCATCATTATTAACCAAAACAGCTCCAAGTAATGCTTGTTCAGCTTCAACATTATTAGGAGCTTCACGGTATAAAGATGTTACACTATGATTTTTTTCAGTCATTTTATACCCCTCACATCCTACAGATCATTTACTCTATATAAAGAGAGAACATGATTGGTAACCTTCTGTTTATGGGATCTTATTAAAATAATTAAAATGATATTCTTTATTACAGAATAACATTTTTAGAAGGTTGTTATTCAGGTTTTTCTTCTATCTCATTTTCAAAATCAGACAAGTTTTCTTCTTCTAAGCTTTCTTGATCAAAGACATAATAGCTTTCAGGAGAAGCAAAGCTTTTTCCTGTTGCTTGGTATTTAGCTTCTTCTTCTGAACGGGAAACGTTGAGCTTAATCAAAATATCAACTTCAGGATGAAGAGAGATGGTGACTTCGTGTAATCCAATTGATTTTATTGGTGTATTTAAATTGATTTGGCTGCGATTTATAATAAAATTTTCTTTATTTAAAATATCAATTATATCACGAGCTGATACTGAACCATAGAGATGTCCTGCTTCTCCAGCAGAACGTATTACAATAAATTCTTTTTTATCTAGTATTTGAGCTAAGTTTAGAGCTTGCTCTTTAAGTTCAATATTTTTTGTTTCAAAAATGTGTCGTTCATTTTGAAAAAGAATTTTATTAGCTTCGTTAGCTCTTAAGGCTTTTTTTTGCGGTAAAAGATAATTTCGTGCGTATCCATCTCGGACTTTAACAATCTCTCCTATTTGACCAAGATTTATAATGCGTTGGAGAAGAATAACTTCCATTTTTTCCCTTTCAGATATCAAACATCCGACTTTGTTCTGGATTTTTTTTGCGATTCAGGTGTCATAATGATTGACCGTGTCGTTTCTGTAAGACCATATGCAGCTATAACGAACATAGGAATTATAAATAGTATTGAAATATAAGCAAGCAACAATATTAGTAATCGCTGATTCTTTTCATGTGTTACAAAGTGTAGACGAGCAAATCCAGAGAGTAAAAATCCAGAAAAAAAAGCTCCTGTTGTGCTTGCTGCTATTATTGAAGGGGTACTTCCGAATAGTAACGTAGCAACAGCAGTAGCAAAGATAGGAATAGAAAGACGGTTCATGCGTAAAGAAGAAGAGATATTTTCACGAGGACGAGGACTTAAACCTAAATTTGATACGATATGCATTGTAATATACCAGATTGTAAAAATTATCAAAACCCATGAAAAACTTATTACGAAGGTCTTATATAATATAAGATAATATTTTATCTTCTCAATTTTAGTAAAGTCAAAAAATGTTTTAGGATAATTTTGGATTATTTTTTCTAATATTTTTGTAAACTTCTCATTAACATCAGCATAATTTTTGAGGTTGATTAAAGTAATAAAAGATATACTGATAGCCACCATACCGCAAAGATACGTCATGATATCGGCCAACGGATACCAAGCTATTAATTTTTCTGGTCCACCAATTTCATTTGCAGGGCGTGCTAAACAAGATAAGTAACCTACAATTACCGTAGGGAAAAATAAAACAAGATAAGGAATAACATGAGCATGTAAAGAAAATACAACAATAATAAGAACAGAAATGAGTCCTGAAAATATTAAAGAACAAAATAAACCCCACCTTAAACTAATAACTAGGGTTAATGTTAATACAAAAATATAAAACAATAATTGCACAATAAACTGAGCTTTATTATAGAAATCACAACAAAAAGGCTACAAAAAACTACGTCTAGAAAAAAGTCCTGAATTAATATTGCTTACTTTTTATCCAATATTTTAGATAAATAGATCTAACTATAGAGTTATAAAAATGTTAGCACAAGATACTTGTTTCTATAATTGTATATATTGTAATATAAGATTTGACTACATTTTACACCTAAACCGCAACATATGGCAACAAACCAAGAAAACGTGCACGTTTAATAGCTCGCGCTAACTCACGCTGTTTTTTCTGAGATACAGCTGAAATGCGAGAAGGGACTATCTTACCCCGCTCAGATAAAAAACGTGATAAAAGACGAACATCCTTATAATCAATACGAACTACATTTGAACCTGAAAATGGGCAAAATTTACGACGGCGACTAGAAGGTCTGCGTACAGGGAATGAAGAAACTTCAGTCATTTATAAAATTCCTTATATTTGTTTTTCTTCACGATAAACACGTTTGCGATCATTAGAGTGTTCTCTCGGTGATTTATAGCTTTTTTCTTCACGATCACGTTTTTGCATCATTATGGATGGGCCTTCTTCATGCGCATCGACAGAAATAGTCATATACCTCAATATATTTTCATTAATACGCATTTGACGCTCCATCTCTTCAATGGCAGAAAAAGGAGCATCAATATTCATTAAAACATAATAAGCTTTTCGATTTTTCTTAAGGCGATATGCAATAGGCCTCAAACCCCAATGTTCAATATGGGGAACCTTTCCACCATTCTGCTCAATTAGAGACTTATATTGTCCTGCTATACCTTCAACTTGCTGAGCAGAAATATCTTGCCGTGAAAGAAATACATGTTCATAAAGAGCCATTCTTATAAGCTGCCTTCCTTTTTATTTTTCAAACATTCCCCACTGTCGTCAACACTGTATTCAATTTAAATTAACATATGCTTTGCGTCTAAAATACAATTTACTGATATTTTTGGGTTAATAACAACATTATTCCTTAAAATAATATAACTGCAAAACTGTGGTGAAGTTTATACATGTTCTTTATTGAAAATCAAGTGGATTTGAAATCTTGAAAGATTTTAATAATTTTACCTTTTTATGAATTATTTATTTATAAGTTTTTTATATGCAAATTCTATCCTACAATATTTTAAATATATTTTGATGTTTTCAAGTATAATTATTAGAATATTGTAGTTAAATTGATTCTTCTATCATTTAATGAGTGATGAGATCGTGGTCATTTAAATAAAATTATGTTATTAAAAGCACAGAGAATTAGGCTATATTATTGCTGTATTTGTCTGGAAAAGGCTTAATGTTAGCAACCCATATTGATAGTCAAAAAAGTGGGGTTAATGAATAGCCGTGTTAAACAAAATGCTAGGGCTGGTATCCAGGGATTATTCGAAGACACAAAATGTATGCTCATTTTGTGTCTAGTGCAGATAAAGGTGCTGTAAGAGTTTTGCTTTAAAAATAATGTGTGGTAAATATCATAAGATATATTCCTCCTGATTTTGAAAAAATGTTAATTAAATAAATGAAGTGCATTTATGTTTAGTTTGATATTTAATTTTTGGCTTTCTATCCTATCTATAGGAATGTTTTCTATAACATTAGCACAGCAAAATCTAGTTTCTCCTCAAACGAGAGAAGAAATACAGCTTTCTTTTGCTCCTCTTGTAAAGCGTACTGCCAGTGCAGTCGTTAACGTTTATGCTGAACGCATTGTAAATCCTCATCTTCAGAATGATGTGGATAGTTTTATAGAAAAATTTTTTGGTCAAAAGTTACCAAATCGTACAGAGAAACAATCTACACTTGGCTCTGGAGTTATTCTTACCTCTTCTGGATTTGTGGTAACCAATGATCATGTGATAGAGGGGGCTGATGACATTCGTGTTGCACTTGTAGATGGACATGAATTTCCTTGTAAGGTTCTTCTCAGAGATCAACGTATTGATCTTGCTGTACTTAAGATTGAAGCAAAAAATCAGTTTCCTTCACTACAAATAGGTAATTCCGATTCTATAGAAGTTGGTGATTTAGTATTGGCGATAGGCAACCCTTTTGGGATAGGGCAGACTGTTACAAATGGTATTATTTCTGCCTTAGCACGGAGTCGTGTAACAAAAAACGATTTTGGATTTTTTATTCAGACTGATGCATCTATTAATCCTGGTAATTCAGGGGGAGCTCTGATCAATATGAAAGGAGAATTAATTGGAATTAATACAGTTATTTTTTCAAGAGATGGAGAGTCGAAAGGAATTGGTTTTGCTATACCAGCTAATCTTGTAAGGGTATTTTTAGCGGCAGCAGAGAAAGGAGAAAAGAGATTTGATCGTCCATATACTGGTGCGAAGTTTGAGCCGATTATTTCAGAAATAGCAGAATCGATAGACTTACCACGTGCTTGGGGGGCTTTAATTGTAAAAGTTATAAAAGGTAGTCCATTTGACAAAGCAGGTTTAAAGAAAGGGCAAGTAATAACCGCTGTTAATAATATACCTATAGAGCATCCAGATGCACTTATTTATCGTATGACAACTTTAGGATTAGGAAGCACTGTTAATTTAACAGTCAGAGATATAGATGGGCAAGATCGTACCTTCAAAGTTAAAGTGGATCGTGCTCCCGAAACGATGTCGCGAGATACTTATGTGGTTAAAGAAGAGGGACCTTTATCAGGGATTGTTGTTTCTAATATTTCTCCACGCTTGTTAGATGAACTTAATATAAGTTCAGATCTCAGTGTAGGTGTTGTTGTTACTGATTTAAAAGCAGGTTCTATTGCAAGTCGATTGGGTTTTTCTCCTCGGGACATTATAATTACTGTTAACAATACGCCAGTGAATTCAACAAAAACTTTACAGAAAATAGTTTCTAGTGGTCCTAGTACTTGGAAAATTGAAATAGAGCGTCAAGGACAAAGATTTTTGCAATTTTTCCGATAAAAAATTAAAAAAACAATATTGAAAAATACATTGTTTTTTTCAAAACTTTGTTGATATTAAAAGAAATGTTTTGTGCTATAGAGATTTTTTAGAAAAATTTATGTTCTTTAATGTAGAAGTATGTTGCTGTGGTGATAACTCTTAAAATACATATCAATGTAAATGGTGTTTTCTTAAAAAATTACATCTTTGCTGTATGATAATTTTTTATGCCAATTCCAAGCAGATAGAACGATATCATCAAGATTATATTTTGGTGTCCAGCCTAAAATTTTTTTTGCTTTTTTATTGTCAGCTACGAGAGCAGGAGAATCTCCTGAACGTCTTTCTGTATAGGCGGTAGGAACATTACACCCAGATATTTTTTCAATAGATATTAATAATTCTTTTACCGTACTTCCTATTCCCGTACCAAGATTAAGAACAGTAGATTCTCCTCCATTCAATAAATATTCCAAAGCCATTATATGGGCATCAGCCAGATCTATTACATGTATATAATCACGTAAACATGTTCCGTCATGGGTATTATAATCATAGCCAAAAACTTTAAATACATCTTTGGGATTTAAAGTCGCTTTTATTGCTAGTGGAATAGCATGAGTTTCAGGATTGTGCCATTCACCAATTAAACTTTCGAAGTCAGCTCCTGCAGCATTAAAATATCTTAAAATGACTGATTTTAGCCCGCAATAATCATTATGATCATGTATTATTTGCTCAACAATATATTTTGTACGTCCGTAAGGATTGATCGGTATTTGGGGATGTTCTTCATTCAGCAATACTTGTTGAGGTATTCCATATGTGGCGCAGGTAGAGGAAAATATCAAAATTTTCACATTTTCAGTTTTTGCAGCATGCATAAGATTCAAGCTGCCGATGACATTTGTTTCATAAAACAGGACGGGATTTTTAATAGATGCATTGATATCAATCAATGCAGCAAAATGAAGTATAGCAACAGGTTTATATTTTTTAAAAACTTCTCGGATACATGTTGGATCACGAATATCTCCATATTCAAATGGTCCCCATAAGACAGATTCCACATGTCCGCTAGAGAGATTGTCGAATACAACGGGGCAAAAACCTTTTGCAGCTAAACGCAAACAGGTATGAGAGCCAATATAGCCAGCACCACCGACTACAAGAATTGTCTTATTGGGCACGTTTTGTTCCTGAAATAGATATCTTTAAGATACAGTTGCATGATCTAGTTGTACAATGTGTCCTGGTTCTACTTCCTTGTGTTGTCTTTCTGGCGGTTGGTAGTTAATAGGGCGTATAGGATTTGCAATTTCATCTGCTAATAAATTCTTTTTTATGTTGCGTTGAGATAGATCAAAGGTAGGAATAGACATGAGTAATTTATTGGTGTAAGGGTGCTGAGGATTTTGAAAAATTTGAGCTCGAGATCCAATTTCAACAATTTCTCCGAGGCGCATTACTGCGACACGGTGGCTAATTTTTTCTGTAACTGACATGTCGTGTGTAATGAATATATACGATATGCCAAGGCTTTCTTGTAGTTCCATGAGGAGATTGCATACCTGTACTTTAATTGATGAATCAAGAGCAGAGACACTTTCATCTGCTATGATGACTTTGGGATCAAGAATTAGACAACGTGCAATACAAATTCTTTGACGTTGCCCTCCAGAAAATTGGTGAGGGAAACGTTTCATCATATCTTTTTTTAACCCAACGCGTGTAAGAATTTCTGCTGCTTTATCAATAGCTTCTATTTTCGTTCCTAATTTATGTTCAAGAAAGGGCTCAATGATGGAAGCTCCTATTGACATAGACGGATTAAGAGATGCAAGTGGATTTTGGAATACCATTTGTATGGAACGACGTATTGTACGTAATGATGAGCGATCAAGGGTTAGTATGTTACATCCATTTATAATCACTGATCCTGAATTTGGTTCGATAAGACGGATGATTGAACGTCCTGTGGTTGATTTTCCAGATCCAGATTCGCCAACTATAGAGAGCGTTTCTCCTTGATAGAGATCAAATGATACATTTTGAACAGCGTATATAGAGCCAATTTTTCTTCTAAAAAAGCCAGACTGTACATCAAAATATGTTGTTAGGTTTTTTACTGAAATGATAGGATCATCTTTATTTTTAATTGTATTTTTAATAGAAACTCCTTCTTTTATTGTGTCAGTTGTTATATCTACGGTAGGAAATTTTTGGGGCCATATTTTATTCTTCATAGACCCTAATCTTGGCGTTGTTGATAACAATGCTTGTTTATAATGATGAGACTTAGAAGTGGGTGCGTTTTCTACTATATTTCCTTCATACATGACAGCTATATGATCAGCAACTTCTGCTACGATACCCATGTCATGCGTGATAAAAAGAATAGAGATATTATATTCTTCCTGTAACGTTTTTAAAAGATTAATGATTTGATTTTGAATCGTTACATCAAGAGAGGTTGTTGGTTCGTCAGCAATTAATAATTTAGGATGCATAGCAAGAGACATAACAATCATAACGCGTTGACACATGCCTCCTGAAAATTGATGAGGATATTCATGAAAACGCCTTTTTGCATTAGGAATATAAACTTTTTCAAGGAGCTCAATGGTTTCTTTTTTTGCTTGCGCTTTTGATATACCTTTATGATAGATGAGTACTTCTGATATTTGTTCCCCTATGGTAAGTACGGGATTAAGAGAACTCATTGGTTCTTGAAAAATCATTCCAATTTTATTGCCACGAATTTTGTGCATTTTTTTTAAAGGGAGTGATAATATATCTTGTCCATCTAGCAGGATTTTACCTGTAATTTTGCTTGTTCTTTCTTCCAAAAGACGCATAATTGATAAGGCAGTAACAGATTTTCCTGAGCCTGATTCGCCTACAACAGCAAGAGTTTCTCCAGGCTTAATTTCAAAATTGATATTTTGAATTATAGGCTTCCATTTTCCTTTTATATACAGAGAACTTGTTAAGTTAAGAACAGAGAGAGTAGGGAATGATGAATTCTCGTTATAGGACTTGCTATTCATGGTACGATTTATTTTCCTTTTTACACTCTTGCATAAGAGTTCTTGTTTTTTCTTTAATTAAAATCATTTTATGACTTCATCTATTATTTTGGGTTCTAGATTAAGAGTAGTCATTAAAGTTCTTTCTTGATTGTTTTAGATAATTGTATATTTACTTTAAATAGTATATTTTTATTTTTTTATGAAATATTGATAATAGAGTTAGGAGAGGACTGTGTATGGGAAAGATATATTTTTTTATTACTTCTATGTTAATCTTTATCATTTTTCAAGATTTAGGTATAGCAAAACAGGGTGAAAGCGGTGAATTGAGAGTGATATCTTGGCAAGCTGTTTCGACATTAAATCCTTATCTTTCAGGAGGAGATAAGGATGCGCAAGCTGCATCTCTTGTCCTTGAATCACTTGCTAGTTTTAATTCAAAAGGTCAGCTTGTTGCAAAGCTGGCAGAGAATATACCTACACTTGAAAATGGTGGTATTTCAGCCGATATGAAATCGATTACATGGAAATTAAAAAAAGGTATTAAATGGTCAGATGGTTCTAATTTAACAGCTGACGATGTTGTTTTTACTTGGAAGTATTGTACCAGTCCTGGAATTGGTTGCCAGCAAAAATCATATTTTAATGGAATCAGTTCTGTAGAGGCAATTGATCCCCTGACGGTTAAAATTGTTTTTGAAAATCCGAGAGCATACAGTTATGGTGTTTTTACATCTCTTGTATCCCCTATAATTCATAAGGAACAGTTTAAGAATTGTCTTGGTGTTAAGGCTTCTGAATGTACATCTGCCAATTTTAATCCGCATGGAACAGGTCCTTTTCGTGTGAAGGATTTTAAAGCGAATGATGTTGTTATTTTTGAAGTAAATCCTTATTATCGCAATCCAGAAAAGCCGTTTTTTTCTAAAGTAACTTTAAAAGGTGGTGGAGATTCTCTTTCTTCGGCTCGTTCTGTTTTGGAAACGGGAGAATATGATTTTGGTGTAAACATTCAGGTTGAGCCTGAAGTTCTTCAACAGATAGTCAAGAAAAGCGTTAAAGGCGTTATAGGTTCTGCTTTTGGGGGTACCGTTGAACGTATTAACTTAAATCCTTTTGCTGTGGATTTTTCATTGGGATCAAAACGTTCTACAAAGGAAGCTGGTCCGCATCCATTTCTTTCGGATCCTTCTGTGCGTAGAGCATTATCCATAGCGATAGATCGCTCATTAATAGTGGATGAAGGTTATGGTCCGAGTGGTCGTCCTACGTGCAATATTTTACCGGCTCCAGAAGCCTATGTTTCTACAGCGAATGATTGGTGTTTGAAACAGGATATTGAAGGAGCTAATAATCTTCTTGATAAAGCGGGCTGGGTTAAGGGTTCTGACGGTATTCGTTCCAAAAATGGAGTTCGTTTATCTATGTTGTATCAAACATCGGTAAATTCTGTACGTCAAGGGACTCAATCACTTATAAAAGATATGTGGAAGAAGATAGGGGTAGAAACTGAACTGCGGAATATTAACTCGTCTGTTTTTTTTGGGAGTGACCCTTCTAGTCCTGATACGGTTCAGAGATTTTATGCAGATGCTGAGATGTATGCTGATACGTTTGCAGGTATTGACCCTGAAGTATATATGCAAGTATGGACTTGTGAAAAGATTCCTTCTCCTGCAACTTCTTGGCACGGTGAAAATATTTCCCGTTATTGTAATCAGCGATATGATGATCTTGTAAAGAAATATCAAAAGACTATTAATTTTAATGAGCGTGTTGAAATTGCAAAGCAATTGAATGACATTTTAAGTGGAGAAGTTATTCATATACCTCTGGTTCACCGCGGAATGGTTTATGCTTATTCTAATAAATTGCAGGGAATAGAGTTAAATGGTTGGGATACTCCTTACTGGAATATAGAGAATTGGCATCGTTAGAAACTGTTGTAAATAGCTACGAATGGATTGAGTTTAGGGTATACCATAATAAAAAATGAGTTTTTTTAAAAGATATGCCTCTTTTATCCAAGAATTGGAGGGTTATAAAAAACGTGTTAATTTATGCAACAAGAAGAATTATTATTGCTATTCCAACGTTATTAATAATTAGTTTTATTATCTTTTTGATATTAGCTTTAGCGCCTGGTGATCCAACAAGTAATTTACCCTTAACAGTTCCTTCAGATGTGCGAGAACAAATTAGAGATTCTTTTGGCCTTAACCAACCATTGATATTTCGTTATATAAAGTGGCTTCATCAATTTTTTATTAATGAGCCGTTAAGTATTTTAAATAATATCACAGGATTTAAGTTTTTCGAATTACAAAATAATATTAGGTTAAGATCCTGGATGACAAGTTCTCCTGTAGCAGATCTTATTATAGAACGTTTACCTCAAACGCTTTGGGTAATTGGTTTATCTTATTTTATTACAGTTGTTATTGCTCTTCCATTAGGAGTTTTATCCGCGTATTGGCAGTATTCATGGTTTGATCATTTTACAAATTTTGTTTCTATTATTGGATTCTCTATACCAACTTTTGTAACTGGCGAGGTCGTAATTTTAATTTTTTCGACATATTTAGGATGGTTTCCATCAATTTATGATACTACCCATAAGGTTACAGATTATCAAAGTTTTATTGTGCAGCTACAACAAATTACCTTGCCTGTGTTTGTATTAACTTTTTATAATTTATCAAAGATTGTACCGTATATGCGGTCCTCCGTATTACAAAATCTGAATCAAGATTATGTTCGTACAGCACGTGCTAAAGGATTGAAAGAAAGGATTGTTCTATTTAAGCATGTTTTTAGAAATAGTCTTATTCCCGTTGTTACGATTATTACCCTTGGAATTCCATATATTTTCTCTGGAGCAATTATTCTGGAGCAGATATTTGCTGTGAATGGTTTAGGTCAATTACTAATTATAGCGATTCAATCAGGAGACATTCCTCTTGTACAGACTTTAACATTTGTTTTTGCTATTCTTGTTGTATTTTTTAATTTGGTAGCAGATCTAGTATATGCTTTCTTAGATCCAAGGATTAGTTATGGATAGAGCATATATTACATCATCTCCTTTTTGGGGTTTTTTAATGCGTTTTTATAAAAATAAAGGCGCATTTATTGCGCTTATATTGTTGTTATTTATATTTATAGCAGTATTAATCGGCCCACATGTTTATACAGTTGATCCGTATGCTTTGGATATAAAAGCTAAAAATCAATATTTTTCTTGGAAGCATGTTTTAGGAACAGATAATCTTGGGCGTGATATATTAGCACAATTATTAATAGGCGGACGTATTTCTTTAGCAGTTGGGATCGTTTCAATGATGATTTCGGTTTTCATAGGAATAATTGTAGGAATTTGTGCCGGCTATTATCCTAAGCTTGATGGATTATTGATGAGAATAACAGATTTATTCTTAGCATTGCCATTGCTACCGTTATTACTCCTTGTCATGATGTTGTTTAGAGATCTTCTTCGTGCATTCTGTGGTCCAGAACTTGGTGTTTTTATATTGATAGTTTCTGTTATTGGAATAACAAGCTGGATGAATACAGCGCGTATTGTTCGGGGTGATGTACTTTTTATAAAGAATAGAGAATTTATTATAGCTGCAATCAGTAGTGGAGTTCGTGAGCATAGAATTATTCTCAAGCATTTATTGCCCAATATTATTTCATCAATTATAGTCTCAGCAATACTTAGTATTGCTGAAGCTATTATTACTGAATCAGCACTTTCATTTTTAGGATTTGGTTTCCCTTCTGATTTTCCTACTTGGGGACGTCTTTTACATGATGGAACTACTTTCTTCCAAGTTTATCCTTATAGGGTATTATACCCTGGTTGTATTATTTCATTAACGATATTTTCTATAAATTATATTGGTATGACTATAAGTAATCAGATGGATTCTTTAAATTCTGTTCATTAATTTTTTGTGGTTTTTTAGCAAAATCTTTTAAAATTTTTTCTCTTATAAGTTGAGAAGTGGTTTTCGTATTATTATACAAATGCATTTGGGCAGCAACTTGTCGAACTTGTTGGTTATTTTTTTGTCTTAATCCGATTACAATTGATCCTAAGGGTTCTTTTTCAGTCCATAGTTGTTGTAGTGTTGGATCAGAAGCGATAGAGCATGAATCAGAGAATGTGATATTAGGATCAACTAGATTCCAACATGTTAGTTGTCCTAATAATATCCTTGTAGGCGAGTACTGAGCATAAGATTTATCGTAAGTACTTTTCCAAATAGAAGCTTCATTTCCTATAACAAAGACAATTATACTAGCAATACTTTTGTTATTGATGTTAAGAGAATGTATGCGTACTGAGTCTATATGAGAAAGATTTTTTACAATTTTTCTTATTATATTTGGATTATCATGATTTATTAAAAGATTTTTATTTTCGTTTTGATTATTTAAATCTTCTAATTTAAGGAATTCTTCTAGAAAATAGCTAATATCTTGAGGTTTTCTTGCTATTGTGTAAGACACTTTATCTTTTTCTTCAAGAAGAATTTGCCATTGGTAGTCTATTTCTTCTAATATTTTAGATGAAACTGATTGTGTAAAATAATTATGTGATTTTTTCTGATTCTGTAAAATAGGCCTGCTATAATTTGATGTTACTTCTATTGGGAAGCCATATCTAATAGATACAGCCTTTATAAGTTGTGTTGAATAAGAATTAAGTCTAACATTTGGAATCACCAAGACAGAAGGCAAATCGATGATATCTTGATTCATTAAACCATTCAGGAAATCTCTGACGATAGATATTGGTTCTTCAGAATCAATAATAGGAGTCCCTAGGTGTGAAAAAGAATTGGATAGAGCTTTAATTATAGGTAAGCAAGAAGAAGTATTGGGGTAGCCTAATAAAAAGGGCATCATGAATCGTAAATGATTGTATTGATGATTATCTTTATCGTGGAGTATAGCAAAATAGCTTTTATAACCTGCAACAGGAGATGTTATTGATTCAAGAAAATGTGGTGAGAAGAAGATATTTTGGTGAATAGATCGGTTAAAAAGAAATGTTAATTCTTTATGAAAGATAGGGAGTTTATTTAATTGATAAATAGATAATTTTCTATCTTTACGGCTATTCAGAATGGGGATCTCAATGAATCTTTTTGAAGTTATTCCTAATAATTCTGAGTACATTTGCGTAACTTTCTTGAATACCTTCATTTATATTCTAAAATAAAAGAAGTTTTCTAGAGTTTTAAGCTATAATTAAAAAAACTGCTCCTGATTCTTGAAAGTATTAGCTTTCTTGATAAAACATTCAAAAAATCAATCATTTTTTAAAAAGGGTAGGAAGGACTCTTTTACAAAGGTATCACGAAAATGATTAAGATGAATGTTTTAGGTATTTTTTTTATTTAAAGAACCATGGCAATGTTTATATTTTTTTCCACTTCCACAAGAACAAGCATCATTGCGTCTAATACGTTTCGTGCTTTTTTGATCATCAAAAGATCGAATATCTTTAGATTCTATATTAAATTCATTCTGTCCTGTAAAAGGATTAATATGGAATGGTTGTATATTAGCGGGTTTTGGCTCTTCTTGTTGATTAAAAAACTCTACTCGCATAATTTTTGCAATTACATTGTAACGGAGCTCATTAATCAGTGTTTTAAATAACTCAAATGCTTCAGATTTATATTCTTGGAGAGGATCCCGTTGGGCATAGCTACGAAAACCTATTACAGAACGCAGATGTTCGAGTTTAGCTATATGATCTCTCCAAAGTGAATCTAGAGTTTGAAGCATAATAGTACGTTTAACATATGGTATTATATCAGCACCTAACTGCTTATCTTTTTCAATAGCAGCGGCATCAGCAGCTGTCAAAATTTGTTGATGTAAAGTAGCCTCTTCTATATTATCTTCTTTAACCCAATCTTCAATTGGAAGATCTAAATTTAATAAGTCTTTAATTGCAAGTTTTAATTCTGCAATATCCCATTGCTCAGGATAAGAATTTTTAGGAATATATTTTATAATAATGCTTTCAACCATTTCATAAAATATATCGGCAATCATTTCTAGAATATTTTCTGTTTCTATAATTTCTAACCGTTGCTCAAAAATTATTTTACGCTGTTCATTAAGAACATCATCATATTTTAATAAATTTTTTCTAATCTCAAAGTTGCGTGCTTCAACTTTTTTCTGTGCACGTTCTATTGCTTTATTAATCCAAGGATGAAAGATGGCTTCGCCTTCTTTTAGGCCTAATTTTTGGAGCATAAAATCCATACGAGACGAGCCAAATATACGCATGAGATCATCTTGAAGAGATAGGTAAAATTTTGAACGTCCTGGATCTCCTTGACGACCAGAGCGACCGCGAAGCTGATTGTCTATTCGTCTGCTTTCATGACGTTCTGTAGCAATAACGTAAAGTCCACCAGCAGCGATAACTTTTTCTTTTAGATCTTTAACTTCCTTATGGATATTTTTTATACGTTCTTCTCGATTATTTCCTTCAGGAACATCAGAGAGTTCGTGTTCTATACGCATGGTAGCATTGCCTCCAAGCTGTATATCAGTACCACGCCCTGCCATATTAGTGGCAATAGTTACAGCTCCAGGAATTCCAGCTTGAGAAACAATATAGGCTTCTTGTTCATGATAGCGTGCATTTAAAACTTTGAATTTTTTAAATCCTTCTTTTCTAAGCAAATTGGCAAGAAATTCTGATTTTTCTATTGAAGTTGTACCAACAAGAACAGGTTGATGTTTTTCATGAGCCTTTAATATTTCAGTAATAATGGCTTTATATTTTTCATCAGTCGTTCTATAGATTTTGTCGTCTTCGTCAACGCGAATAACAGGAAGATTCGTAGGAACCTCTACGACATCTAAATTATAAATATTAGAAAATTCCTCAGCTTCTGTAGATGCTGTTCCTGTCATCCCTGCTAACTTAGAATACATGCGGAAATAATTCTGAAAAGTAATAGAGGATAGCGTTTGATTTTCTGGTTGTATTGTTACATTTTCTTTTGCTTCCAAAGCTTGATGTTGTCCGTCAGAATATCTTCTTCCAGACATCATACGTCCTGTAAATTCGTCAATAATGATTATTTCATCATTTGTGACAATATAATCTTTATCTCGTGTAAACAGCTTATGTGCTCTTAGAGCATTGTTAATGTGATGGACAATAGCAACATTTTCAATATCATAAAGAGAATTACCTTTTAAAAGATTAGCTTGACGCAACATGTTCTCTATTTTTTCAATACCATCTTCAGAAAAATTAGCAGAATGTTGCTTCTCATCAACTTCATAATCAGTAGGTTGTAAGCTTAAAATAAATAAATTAATTGTTTTGTAAAGATCAGATTGATCTTCCAATGGGCCTGAAATAATGAGAGGTGTGCGTGCCTCATCAATGAGGATAGAGTCAACTTCGTCAATAATTGCAAAATTATGTCCACGTTGAACCATCTTGCTACGTTCATATTTCATATTATCGCGAAGATAATCAAATCCAAGTTCATTATTTGTTACATATGTAATATCACATGCATATGCTGCCTTACGTGCATCATCAGTCATATCATGTAAAATAATTCCTGTTGAAAGACCTAAAAATCCATATACTTTAGACATCATATCGGCATCACGATGAGCAAGATAATCATTTACAGTAACAACATGGACACCCTTTCCAGATAAAGCGTTCAAGTATACTGGAAGAGTTGCTGCTAAGGTTTTCCCTTCGCCAGTCTTCATTTCAGTAATAGAGCCTTCGTGGAGGATAATACCACCGATAAGTTGCACATCAAAAGGGCGCATTTGTAATACACGACACGCTGCCTCTCGTGCTACTGCAAATGCAGGCACTAACAGGTCATCAAGTGTTTTTCCTGTTTTTAGATGCTCTCTAAATTCTATTGTTTTATGAGAAAGCATTTCGTCAGAAAGCTCGGAAATAGATTTTTCTAGCGTATTGATTTCCTCAATCTTGCTATAGTAAGCTTGCAAACGTCTATCGTTAGAAGAGCCAAAAAGTTTACGGGTTAGCTTAGCTATATTGAGCATAAATTATAGCTTTCCTTCACTCATGTTTTAAAAAAATCTCCTTTTTTATAAATTACTACCTATAGAACTATTATTTGATATTTATCTAATATAGACAGGAGATACGTTGTAAATAAGAATATCTTTTATTAATGTCAACGGGATGTAGCGATACATAATCGTCACAATTTTATTTTTAAGATGTTTTAATCAGACGAAAAAAGTATCGGATAATTCTTTAGGAGAATAAAGTATAATGTCAAAATATAAAGCTCTAACTTTTATAAGTATTGTAACTCTGAATATGTTTCACCCTTTAGCTTTTGCAAAGGATGCTTTAATAGCTAAGGTTAATGGGCAGGAAATACATCAGTCTGAGGTAGATGCTGCTTTATCAAGTATTGATCCGCAGCTTTCGCAACTTCCAGAGGATCAACAAAAACTTGCTGTTATTTCTTCAATTATTGATATAAAATTGCTTGCCCAGCAAGCAAAAGATAAGGGTCTCAATAAGACTCCTGAATATGAAACGCGAATGAATTATTTATCTGAGCGTGAATTGCATAATGAATTGTTCCGGAAGGAGATTTTAGAAAAAGTTACTCCTGAAGAAGTAAAAGCCCGTTATGAAAAAGAAGCAGATAATTTGGCTAAAGAGAAAAAAGAAGAGGTAAGGGCAAGACATATTCTTGTTACAAGCAAGGACGAAGCAAAGGCAATTATTAAAAGTCTTCTTTCTGGAAAGAAGTTTGAAGAGTTAGCTAAAGAAAAATCTATTGATACAAGCAATAAGGATAAAGGAGGAGATCTTGGGTATTTTGCTCAAGGAACTATGGATCCGGAGTTTGAAAAAGCTGCTTTTGCTCTTAAGCAGGAAGGAGATATTACAAACGAACCTGTACAAACTCCTTATGGATGGCATGTTATTCGGTTGGAAAACAGGAGACCTCTTTCTATACCTCCTATGAAACAGGTTGAATCTCAGCTTAATCAGCTAATTATACGAGATAAATATATTGCCTTTCTTGATAAGCTCAAGAAATCTTCCAAGATTGCAATTTTAGATGAAAAATTAAATAAGGAATATCAGAATTTAAATAAGAAAATACTGACTAAGTCAGCAAATTAATTTTAGAATTTTGGTCTTTGTCTTAAGTGTTGTAGATATGTCTATTAATTTTTCTCCGTTGGCTCCTTCTATCTATCCTGTTTTACCACCTATTGCAGGAATGAGCTTCTATACAGCGGCTTTAGGTATTAAGTATCTTAATAGAGATGATTTATTGGTGATAGTTTTTGATAAGCCTGCATCGGTAGCAGGAATTTTTACAAAATCTCAATGTCCATCGGCACCAGTTGATTTTTGTCGACGTAACTTATCATATGGTTTTGCAAAGGTTGTCGTTATAAATTCTGGGAATGCTAATGCTTTTACAGGAAAGAAGGGTTCTGAAGCAGCAATGTTTATAGCAAAATCTGCTGCTTCCGCTTTTGGATGTAAAGAAAGTGAGGTTTATCTTGCTTCTACAGGTGTTATTGGTGAGCCTCTTGATATTTCTAAATTTTCTGGTGTTTTTGATAAAATGCTCTGTAATCCGAGCCAAGATTCTTGGCTTATGGCAGCTAAAGCAATAATGACGACAGATACTTATCCTAAAGTTGCAACTCGTACTGTTGAAATTGATGGAGTAAAATTTGTTATCAATGGTATAGCAAAAGGTTCTGGTATGATTGCTCCTGATATGGCAACTATGCTCTCTTTTGTGTTTACAGATATTGATATTGCATCTTCCGTTTTACAGTCCCTTTTATCTATTGGTGTTGAATCTAGTTTTAATTCGATAACCGTTGATAGTGATATGTCAACTTCAGATACACTAATGATTTTTTCAACAGGGACAAAGACCAGAAGTAGTGTACGTATTGAGCATATGAATGATCATCGATTAACTCATGTTCGTGAGATTCTTTTTGATCTCTTAAAAGATTTAGCCCTTCAGATAGTTCGTGATGGAGAAGGAGCTACAAAAATGCTTGAAATTATTGTTAGAGGTGGAAGAAGTTCTTCTTCAGCCAAGAAGATAGCATTTTCTATAGCGAATTCACCACTTGTTAAGAGCGCGATTACAGGAGAAGATGCTAACTGGGGACGTGTTGTTATGGCTGTCGGTAAATCTGGTGAGAGGGTGGATCGAGATCGTTTATCTATTTGGTTTGGGAATGTTCGTGTTGCTGTTAATGGAGAGCGAGATCCTGATTATTCTGAAGATAAAGTTGCCTCAATTATGAAACAAAAAGATATTCCTATCCAGGTTGATCTTGGTATTGGGGATGGATATGCAACTGTTTGGACATGTAATTTTACGCAAGAATATGTCAAGATTAATAGTCATTATCGGAGTTAAATTGCAGTATTGACTGAATGTTTGAGTAAATCTTTTTTGTATTGACAGAAAATACATGTCCTTTTCACTACTTTTCGATTCCTATGCGACAAAGCCCATGATGAGTTCAATAAAGATGATGGGCACTCTAGTGTCTATTTTCCCATCTCAATGATCAAAGTATTTAATAATCTTGCAATCGTGAAGTTTTTTTGCTCCTTAAAAAATTTATAAAATGTAGTTAAAGATTAATTAAATATAAGTTCTGTACTGCGAACTTGTTGGTGAGGCAGATGGTTTTGTTTCTATAAAATTAACTTTGTATAGTGTTAAAATTGATGATTTTTCTAAATCACCCAAATATTTTTGGTGAATTTGTTATATAAATATTTAGTTATAATGAAGATGGTGTTTTAATAGTATTAGAGTGCCATACTGAATAAATACAGTACTTTTAAAAAAGAGAGTAATTTTTCGTGAATTCTAACAAACACAAACTTGTTTTAGTGGTTGCTTGTGTACTTATTCGTGATGATAGGAGTGTTCTTATCACACAGCGTCCTGCAGGAAAATTGCAGGCAGGGCTTTGGGAATTTCCTGGTGGAAAGGTTGAATCTGGTGAAACTCCAGAAAAAGCGTTGGTTCGTGAATTGATAGAAGAATTGTCGATAACTATCCAAGAAATAAGTTTATTTCCATTAACCTTTGCTAGTTATGCATATGATGATTTTCATCTTCTTATGCCTTTATTTGGATGCGTTTCTTTTCAAGGGATTCCTTATGGACGTGAAGGGCAGAAAATTCAGTGGGTACAGTCTCATGATTTATATAATTTTCCCATGCCGCTTGCTGATAAACCGCTTGTTCTTTTTCTACAAAATTTCTTATTGCAAATGAAATTTGAAAGTTAATGTCAATATTTATAAGATGTTTTTTGAGTCATATCAGGTTTTAAAAACTATAAATTTTGAAATTACGAAAAAAACTTTTACGATTAACGCACAAGCTAATTTTAAAGTGGGTATGGATAGGGTATTTGTTGATCCAAATATCCTTTCTAAAGGATAAATTCTTAAAGATTTTCATCTCTTTGAACGCCATGATTACAACACTAGTTCGTTAATTCATAGTATAGGTGCAAATCTATCTTTTGAGTGAAGTTTTATACAAGACAAATAGAATAAAATGCTATCTTCAACATTAATAATATGCGCAACAAATAACAAAATCAATCAATTCAAGTTATTATAAATAAGAATTTTTTTATAAATTTAACACTGATCAAAGGTATAAATAATTCTATTATATAACATGCAATCATGTTTTGGTGCGGACGGCGGGACTCGAACCCGCACTCTTAATAAAGAAGCAGATTTTCTTACCACTTCAACTTTCGTTGCCGTCAACTTGACGTTTGTGGTCTGGACTGTCCCTTCACCATCACTTTTAAGCCTAAGGTGCCGCCCGTCCAGTCTCTACACCTTCCCTTTATAAGGGCTTGGTTCGGGATTAGCTTTAGATAAATCTATTAGCTTTCCCCGACTTTGAGCAGTTCTACTCTGTAGATTTCTCTACAGGCACTCAACATTATTTAAGTCTGCTGCGTCTACCGGTTTCGCCACGTCCGCATTATTATGTTTATACTTATATCTCTTTTTCTTGTCTAAATTTACTATATTAATTTTAATAGTTTAAATATAGCAATATAATCAAGAAATAAATTTGAGTAAATTAAAATTTATAATTCTCTTTAATAAAATTTCAAAAATAAGCATGATATTTATGGATTAGATTGTTTTTTTCTGTACAAGTTGTTATAGTTGTGTTAAATATTATGCTTATTTTTTTGTATAAAATCAGGGATGGATTAGATTAAATGAAATTTAAAATGAATTCTAATAATAGATGTTATATTCCTAAGGCTCGCATGAGTCTTGTTGTGGAAGATAAGAAAATGCGTAATATTCGTCGTTATTGGGATGGACAATATTGTCTTAAAAATCAAAGAAAATTAAATTATGAGGTACCTGATTCTAAAAATAAGAGATTAAAGATTATTCCTGTAATTGTTTTAGCGTTATTTTTAGGAATATTAATGTACATGAATTTAAATTATTTTTTATTCATATTGAATGTTATTTAAATATTAAAAACTTAATTTATTATAAATTTTATTTATTGTCAATTACTATGGCTTTTTTGGTAAAAGAGATTTTATGTGCAGAAAAAGGTCATTTGTGTCTCTCTGTTTTTTTAACTGAAAACTCTTTCTTTTATAGAAAGAGACACTATTCTTGTATAGAAGACAATATAGTTTAAATCTAATCTAGCAATTTATTTTCTAGGTTACCTTTGGCGGTTTAGGTAAGTTAGGTATTAAGGGTGCCTTTTTATGTTTTATCAATTAAATCAAGTACATATTTAGGAAGATTATTTTTTATTAACTCTCTCAGTTGAATGCTTTAGTGTTCGAGTAGGATCAAGTATGATTGCTCACTTTCTTGTTATGTTTTTGAATGCAGAAAAAGTCATATTTTCTGTTAAAGGTATTCAAATTAATATTTATTAACAGCTCAATAACTTGATTCTTGAGGTAAGTAAGCAAATATACCACGGACTTGTTTCTTTATTCTATTTAAAGAAGATGCGACGGTTTGATAGAGAGGGTATAGAGTATCAATGTTTAACCTTGTTTGCTCTTTCAAAAATTTTAAGGTGGATGATACGAAGTTTTGAATAAGAATTCTATTAATGATATTGCTTTTATCTGGTAGATTTTTAGTGAAAATGCTTTGCTTAATCATGATATCTTATATGAAAGATGATGTTTTATTGACTTTTTAAAAGTCATACTTTTGCTTATATTCTTTAAAAAAAAGCATTTTAATTACTTACGAATAATATATATTTAAATTATTGAGGTGATTATGGTAGAATTAACTTAATCAATAATTAATTTACATTCTGATTTAAAAGTTGAGTTTAGTAATATAATATTTAGAGATTGCTCTTTTTTAAAAAAAAATACAGAAAGGAAATAAACTGATCAATATAAAGGAAAATACACCGCAACATTTAAAAAAAATGAAAATTTCCTCTCTTTTTTGTCTTGATGCGGTTATAAAAAGTCTTGAAAACTCAAAGGCTGAGGATATTGTTAAAATAAAACTTATATGTGGCTTTCTATGTGATTACATGGTTATAGTTTCCGGGCGCTCAGATAGGCATATTCTTTCTATAACAGATAATCTTGTGTCTTATCTTAAAGATGAAGGAATTAAGGTATTTGGAGTTGAAGGGCAGCAGGCTGCCAATTGGATTGTTGTTGATGTAGGAGATATTGTTGTACATATATTTAGACCAGAAACACGAGAGTTATATGATCTTGAAAGTTTATGGAAGAAAGCTTTAGAGTGAAAATTTGGTGCAGAGGTATTTTATTTTTTATTTCAGGTTGCAATAAATAGCGTGCTTTTGCGGTTTTTGATCCTGAATAACTTAAAAAATAAGAAAGGGAAATCTATAAAGATAATTTTCTGTAGGATTAAGGAATATTTGCATTTGATAAAAAATGAATTTGTTTTGGACGTAATGCAATTCTGGATTTTAGATTTGTGTTAATTGGTAAGCGAATGTTATGGAAGAAATTGCTAGGTGTATATGTTGCTGCAATTTTGCTTTTTTGGGGTTCTTTTTCTGCAAGTCAGGAAACTGATAATATTGATTACAAATTAAATGAAGAAAAGGCACGTATTTCTTTAGAACTTGAGCAATTATCTAAGACTATTACGCTTTCTTCATACAAATCCAAAGCTTTAGAAGACAATATTCTTTTGTTGAAAAAAAATACCCAGTCATTACGTGCTGCATTAATACAATCTACTAAGCGAAATAGAGGTATAGAAACACAATTAAATAAAAGCAAAAATAAGCTTTCCAGATTGCGTCTTCAAGAAATTTTTTTGCAGAGTTCTCTTAAAGAACGACGTACTATATTAGCGAATGTTCTTGCTGCATTGCAGAAATTAGGAAGTAATCCTCCTCCTGTATTGTTGGTAACACCAGAGGATGCTCTTGCCTCTATTAGGAGTGCAATGTTGTTAAGTAAAGCAGAGTTGAGCATAAGAGATGAAACAAGAAAAATTGTTATTGATCTTAATAATCTTAAAGGGGTGCAGGTTTCTATAAAAGCTGAAAAAGCCAATCTTATGGTTATATTAGAGAAGAGCATTGAAGAAAAACGACGTATGGAATTGTTAATTGCAGGAAATGATAAGCTTTATCAGCAGGATTCACGTTCTCTTTCAGAAGAACGTCTTCGTACTCAAAAATTAGCAGAACGTGCGACGAGCCTTGAGGAATTAATATCTAATCTTGATAATCAGATTACTTCAGCACGTGAGCTTAATAAACGTGAACAAAACAATTCTCTTTTAAAGAACAATAGGGTAGTTTCTGATAAGGAGAAACATCAAGTTTTTGAGCGTCCTTTTGCGGATTTAAAAGGAAAATTAGAAATGCCAGTTGATTGTAAGGTATTGAAGTGGTTTGGAGATACAGATAGCCTTGGGCATAAGACGTTTGGTGTAACTTGTGCTGCGATGCCCGGTGCTATGGTCACTACTCCTGTGGATGGTTTTGTTGTTTATTCGGGGTCTTTTCGTAGTTATGGAAAAATGATAATCATTAGTCCCAGTGCTGGATATCATGTTTTAATTTCTGGGATGGATACGCTTAATATTGATCAAGGTAGATTTGTTTTTTCAGGAGAACCAATTGGTTCTCTAGGGACTAAGAGACTTGTTAGTGCTAATACATTAGCGCTAGAAACTGATGCGTTAACAGTTTATATTGAATTTCGAAAGGATGGAAAGCCTATTGATTCACGTGCATGGTGGAGCAAGAATGCTTTTAGAAAGGGAGAGGATGATAGGTAGGGTTTCTTTTGTTTTGGCTGGTATATTTATAGGAGCTTTTTTATTTAATCTTGTATCTATGACAAGAGTTTCAGCAGTTGCAGCGGATTCTTCTCTTTATAAAGAACTTCAGCTTATAGGGGATGTTTTTGAGCGTATTCATAGTAATTATGTTAGTCCTGTTAATGATAAAAAGCTTATTGAAAGCGGTATTGATGGTATGTTAAGTTCCCTTGATCCTCATTCTGGTTATATGAAGCCAGAAGAAGTTGCTAGCATGAGTAATGAGGTTAAGGGAGAATATGGTGGTTTAGGGCTTGAGGTTACTTTAGAAAATAATCTTATTAAGGTTATCTCTCCTATTGATGATACACCAGCATTTCGAGCTGGCATATTTTCTGGAGATTTTATTTCTGAGATTAATGGCAAGTCTGTTCGTGGTCTAAGACTTGATGAAGCTGTTAATAAATTGCATGGTGAAGTTAACACGAAAGTAACACTTACAGTTTTACGGAAGGGGGCAAATAAACCACTTAAATTTGTAATACAGCGTAAAATTATACCTATTATAAACGTTAAATATCGTGTTGATAATGGAGATATTGGCTATTTACGTATAACTTCTTTTACCGGGAAAGTTGATAGTCAATTGAGTAATGCTGTTGAGAAGATTAAAAAATCTGTTCTTTCGGATAATCTTAAGGGATATGTTCTTGACCTTCGTCTTAATCCTGGAGGCTTTCTAGATCAAGCAATTAGTGTTGCTGATTATTTCTTAGAAAAAGGGGAAATCGTTTCTACACGGGGTAGGAAACCTGAAGAAACTCAGCGTTTTAATGCAAGTCCTGGAGATATAATTGATGGAAAGCCAATGATTGTTTTAATTGATGGAGGTTCTGCTTCTGCCTCTGAGATTGTAGCTGGAGCACTTCAGGATCTCAAGAGAGCCGTCATTCTTGGAACACGCTCTTTTGGTAAGGGATCAGTACAAACTATTATAACCTTAGGAGATCAAGGTGCTTTACGGCTAACCACTGCGCTTTATTATACTCCTTCTGGGAGATCAATTCAAGGAACAGGGATTGATCCTGATATATTGGTTAAACAGCCATTGCCAAAAGAGCTTCAAGAAAAATTTTCTGCTATAGGAGAATCGGCTCTTGTTGGTCATATAAAAGGTCAGAGAGAAACAGAAAAAGGTTCTGGTTCTTTTTCTTATATCCCGCAAGATGTAAAGGATGATGTTCAATTAAATTATGCATTTGATTTGTTACGAGGCAAAAGAGAATATCCTGCTTCTATATCTTCTAATGTTAAAAGTAACGTGAAGCTTATTCAGTCTTCTGATTACGCTGCTCGTCAATAATCATTAAAAATGGACTAAATCTGTGGCTGTTGATTTACATAGCCCTTTAGGGGTTGAGCCTTCCTTTAGGAAAGATTCTAGACGTAAGCGTTTTTCATCAAGTGTAGTATTGAATTTTTTCGTTTGGTCATTTTTGAGTGGCTTTTCAGTTTATACTGCATTTTCTGGCTATATAAGGGATACAGGAGTTATTCTTAATTATGATCAGTTAAGCAGCAATAAGACTTCTTCCCCTTTGTCTATACGAGATTCAAATATAAAATCTTTACAAGATTTTTCTAAGCCTCAGGAAGATATTAATCAGATGGGGAGCGATAAAAGATCTATTCTTTCAAAGATTATAGACCACAGTACCAATTCTTCTGGATTGAGTCCTTCTCATGTGGACCAACAACAATATTTTCCTGCCGTTCCAAATGAAAATCTTATGGAAGATAGCGTTTATGGACGTTTACCTATTCGTGGTATGGATGGGAAAAGCCCTGCTAAATATTATGCTAGATCCTTGTCAAATACCAAAGGTGTACGTATTGCTATTGTAGTTTCTGGTTTGGGTATCAGTCAGACAGGAACACAATACGCTATAAGTCAATTGCCGGAAAATATCACTCTTGCCTTTGCGTCTGGTGGGAATAGCCTGCAACGTTGGGGACAAGAAGCAAGAAAGGCGGGTCATGAAATTCTTTTGCAAGTTCCTATGGAAGCCTTTGATTCTTCAAATAAAGATTATAATTTATATACCTTGACAGTAAATCAGTCAGTTCAACAACTAGTTGATCGGTTACATCAGTCATTAGCACGTATGAATAGTTATGTTGGTGTTATGAACTATCTTGGTGGTCGTTTTTTATCTAATCCGCAATCTGTGCAAATTTTGTTTAATGAGCTTTCTAAACGTGGGTTGTTGTTTTTTGATGATGGCACATCATTACCAGCAGTTACTAAAAAATTCGCACCATTGACGAAGTTACCTTATCTGGTTGCCGATCTTTATTTAGATAATCATGTTGATCGTGTATCTATCTTGAAAAATCTTGATGATTTAGAAAAAATTGCTCGTCAAAAGGGCACTGCTATTGGTGTTGCAGTTGCTTTTAATGAGAGTGTTGATATTATTACTAAATGGGTTGAAGAGTCATATAACCGGGATATTTCAGTTGTACCTTTATCAAATTTAGCTGATTTAACCAATTAAAGAACTTAATTATCGTATAATATTATGAACAATAGGGAATATGGAGAGAGTATTTAATTCATCAGGTATTTGTTCTTTTCCATATCGACAATGTGTTGGTATTATGGTTTTAAATCATGATGGGCTTATATGGTTGGGGCGTCGTTGTATAAAAAATAATATCAGAGAGGATGTTGGTTTTTTATGGCAAATGCCTCAAGGTGGCATTGATAATCAAGAACGGCCTATTGATGCAGCCTATCGTGAATTATATGAAGAAACAGGAATAAAATCTGTTTCTTTTTTACAAGAGAGCTTTCAGTATATAAGTTATGATTTCCCAGAAGGAATAGCAAAAAGAAACCAATATAAGGGTCAAACACAAAAGTGGTTTGCTTTTCGTTTTGAAGGAGATGAAAAAGAAATCTGCGTTAATAGAGAGCTTTATGGTTATAAATCTGAGTTTGATGCTTGGACTTGGAAGCTTATGAAAGAGATCCCTGATATGGTGGTTGATTTTAAGCGCAGTGCATATATTAAAGTTTTTAATGAATTTATTCACCTCTTAGCTTAAGGCGATCAATCTTTATTGCTATGGCTAGTAAAACGCTATAAACACTTCATTATTTTCTTGGATAACGGGAAAAAGATTCCTGTTCATCCAGAGTTTGGTTATTGCGTATAAACCTTTGGCTCGCATCCTGAAAAGGTTGATAATCCCATTTGGGTATGAAAGATCTTCCGGCTATCTTAGAGAGAAAACGACGTCGACATTGGCTAGCCTTTACCCGCTGGTCTAACTTTGCCAAATCCCAACGCTGGTTAACTTCGAGAGCAAATGCCATCTCATATTGTATCACTGCAGCGTCACCTGACAAGTTGTGCAATTCCAGAGGATCTTTGTCTAGATCAAACAGTTGTGCCGGTTCATTGAATGAGGAGATATATTTCCATTTCCCACGGCGGATCATGACCATAGGTCCCAGCGCACCTTCGGCGAGGTATTCACTGAACGCTGTATCCGGCCCGTCTTTTCCATTTAGGTGTCCGACTAGACTGACACCGTGCAGTGGAGCGGCTGGCATGAAGTTGGCATAATTGTCTCCAGCAGCTATTTCGATCAGGGTTGGCAGAAGGTCTATCAGTGAAACGTTAGCATTAATCCGTCGGGAAGGAAATAACGCTGGTCCATAGACAATTAATGGAATCCGTGATGCTCCTTCAAAAAAATTCATTTTGTACCAAAGACCACGTTCACCCAGCATCTCACCGTGATCAGAAGTAATGATCACTATGGTGTTGGTATATAGAGCTGTTTCCTTTAAGGTAGTGATTATTTGCGCAAAGCAATCGTCTACATAGGAGAGGGCGCCATAATAGGCATGACGTGCACGGCGCACATGATCATCGCTTAACAGGTTATCGGTTAGCTGGTACATGGCACGCAACCGATCTGAGTGCGGATCGCTGCTCACTTGTGCTGCTGTAACTTTAGGCATATCAATTGCTTCTTCTCGGTAGCGATCAAGATAGCGGCGCGGAATAGTGAACGGATCATGAGGATGTGTTAATGACATTAGAAGCAAAAAGGGGTGTTCATTGCCATGACGGGCTTCATCGTACAGTCTCTGGCGCGCATAAAATAACGCTTCGTCATCAAAATCCATCTGGTTGGTACGAACACACTCTCCAGCTTCTAACACTGAACTCATGTTGTGATACCAGTCCAGCCGTTGATTCGGTTCTTGCCAATCCGGTGTCCATCCGAAATCGGCGGGATAAATATCTGTGGTCAGTCGTTCATTAAATCCATGCAGTTGATCAGGGCCACAGAAATGCATTTTACCTGATAACCAAGTGTTGTAGCCATGTTCACGAAGATAATGACAGAAGGTAGGTTTATCGGCATGGAATTCGGCAGCATTATCATAGACCTCGTTTTCAGAAATAAGTTGGCCTGTCATGAATGATGCGCGAGACGGTGCACATAATGGACTATTGCAATAAGCTGATTCAAATACCACCCCTTCTGTCGCTAAGCAATCAATGGTTGGTGTAATACTTACTTTATTTCCATAGGCTGATAAAGCGGATGCAGAAAGCTGATCTGCCATGAGTATAACGATATTTGGTTTTCTTTTGTACATTCTAAAGTTGTAATCATTCTAGCATAAAATGTAAAGAGAAATTAATAATGAAATGCAATTTTTGAAAGATATCTTAATTACGATACATGCTTACATGAAGGCTTTTCCTGTCTTAATCTTCCTTATATACCGAATGATTTAAGAAAAATACTTTCATTTTTTTCCACATTCTTTCACCAGCCACGGGATATCTTTATAGTTTATGAAATAGATATTTGTTTTCTGAAGAATGGTTTTTTACATTTATGAGCTGAATTCGGTTATGGGAATTGTTTTTATGCATCGATAAGCCTCCCTTGTTTTGTAAAATCGACCCGTAAAGGCGCTGCGACTAGCGCAGGCTTTTTAGCTACCAGTTTTTAGAAAGTTGGTTGATGTAATCAAAATGGCTTTTTTCAGTAAGCCCAATGCCAATGCTCAAAACCTAAAAGCTCGGATAATTTTTCTTCTTAAGAGTCCAAAAGAAGATGTTACATATCATCTCTAAGGGTATTTTGAAAATGTGAGAGTAATGAAATTTAAAAAGGCAAGCGCCACCGTACCCCAGACCCCAGAGAATTGGCCATGGCCTTTTGACAAAACACGAAAGCATCGATTCATAATAAAAGTATTAGCCGTCAAAGAGATCCCTCCGATGTATATCCGCCACCGAGCTGCACAAGCCCAAACATTAAGATGCCAGTAATGGGAGATAAATCTATTGTAAAGACTTCTCCTAGGTTAAAGAAAGAATAAATTAAAATCAAGGGATTATGAATTATATGGCGATCCCGGCGCGATTCGAACGCGCGACCCCCAGATTAGGAATCTAGTGCTCTATCCTGCTGAGCTACGGGATCATCAATTCAATTAATATAAAATGCATTCATTTTAATAAGCTCTTATTCTATAAGATGTTATTTTTCCAGTCTATAATGAGTAACTATAAGATTTAAATACTTATAGATATAATTTTCTTTTGAGAAGACTTATTGATTTTAGATAATTTAATTAAAAAATAGATAAATTAAAGTAATTAAGGATTAAGGAGCAGATGCAGAATGTAACTCGAATTATCGGCATAGATCCAGGTCTTCAGCGAACTGGGTGGGGAGTTATTGATATTATGGGTCAAAATATGAAGTTTGTTTCTTCTGGAACTATTTCGTCTACTGTTAAGACTTCCCTTGCTTTTCGATTGCGGAAATTGTACGAGGAATTAACTCATGTTGTAAAGACTTGGCATCCTGAACAAGCTGCAGTTGAAGAAGTGTTTGTTAATAAGGATGCTGTTGCTACACTCAAACTTGGTCAGGCACGTGCTATTGCATTGTTGGTGCCTGCTATTGAAGGGCTTCCTGTATCTGAATATGCTCCGAATACTATTAAAAAGTCGATAATAGGGGTTGGTCATGGTGAGAAACAACAGATTCATAAGATGCTTCCGATTTTAATGCCTGGAGTAAAATTTAGTGGATCTGATGCTGCGGATGCTCTCGCTATTGCTTTATGCCATGCATATCATGTTACTTCAGGTTATTATAAAATTCTTATGAAGAATTAATATTAGTTTCAGATTTTTATAATGTTGTGTAGTAGGAATTTTAAGTATTATGATTGGCAAGCTTAAAGGAAATATCGAAGAAATATGTGAAGACTATTTGTTGCTTGATGTTCAAGGAGTTTGTTATACTGTATATTGTTCAGCGCGTACTTTAAAGGCAATTGGTAAAGCTGGTGATTCTTGTGTTTTATTTATTGAGACACACGTACGCCAAGATCAGATACGATTATTTGGTTTTTTTTCTACACTAGATCGAGACTTGTTTATTCTTTTACAAAGTGTACAAGGGATTGGGGTAAGGATAGCATTAGCAATTTTATCGACTTTAACATCCGTTGAATTAATAAATGCTATTGTGTTGCAAGATAAAACAATAATTGTCCGTTCTCCTGGAATTGGAGAAAAAGTTGCTGGTCGTATAGTAAGTGAGCTCAAAGAAAAGGTTTCTCATCTCATAAGAAAAACAGATACATGTTTAACTTTTAAACAGAATGTAGATCAGGATAATGCATTGTTGTCAGATGTGATATCGGCATTAGCTAATTTAGGGTATACTCGTGATCAGGCAACAATCGCAGTTTCTTCTGTTTTTAGGAGCCTTGATGGAGTTGTTGATGATTCTCAATTAATCCGGTTGGCGTTGAAGGAATTGTCTCGCTAGAGAATTTTCTCAGATTCTATTTTATAGGGATTATAAGGATGGTTGAGCGTGAAGGGTTGCTTTCTTATCAAAGCCAGAGAGAAGATGTGGATTCTACGTTATTGCGTCCACAAACTTTGGATGATTTTATAGGTCAATCAGACATATGTGCAAATCTAAAGGTTTTTATAAAGGCCGCTAAAGCTCGAGGTGAAGCGCTTGATCATGTTTTATTTGTTGGCCCACCCGGTCTTGGTAAGACAACTCTAGCTCAAATTATGGCTAAAGAGTTAGGCGTGAATTTTCGATCAACTTCTGGGCCTATAATTGCGAAAACAGGTGATCTCGCAGCATTATTAACTGGTTTAGAAGAGCATGATGTATTGTTTATTGACGAGATACATAGACTCAGTCCTGCCGTAGAAGAAATTCTTTATCCAGCTATGGAAGATTTCCAGCTTGATCTTATGGTTGGGGAGGGGCCAGCAGCACGTTCTGTTAAGATTAGTTTGTCGCGTTTTACACTTGTTGCTGCTACTACGAGAATAGGTCTTCTTACGAATCCTTTGCACGATCGTTTTGGAATACCAATAAGGCTCAGTTTTTATACAATAGAGGAATTGGAATTAATAGTTAAGCGTGGTTCTTCGATTATGGGGTTGTCTATGACAGATGAAGGAGCACATGAAATTGCTATGCGAGCGCGAGGTACTCCACGTATTGCTGGAAGATTATTGCGACGTGTACGTGATTTTGCTGAGGTTTCTCATATTAAATCTGTTACAAAAGAAGTATCGGATGAGGCTTTAACACGTCTTTTAGTAGATAGTATGGGCTTTGATCAGCTTGATCAGCGTTATTTGAGAATGATTGCTCATAATTTTGGTGGTGGGCCAGTTGGTGTAGAAACTATTGCTGCAGGTCTTTCTGAACCACGAGATGCTATTGAAGATATTATTGAGCCTTATATGATACAAAAAGGTTTTATTCAGCGTACATCACGTGGGCGTATTTTAACTGCTATTGCTTGGAATCACCTAGGGCTTATTCCTCCTGAAGGATTTGGAGTTTATTAACGAGAGTGAAGGTAGTTTTTTTTGTTTATAAAGAAATAATTACTTTTTATTGAGATTTTTGATTATTTGTTGTATAAACCATCTATTGAAGAAAAGAATTTTTTAACTTTTGATTATTCTTTAATAAAAAATTTATTTTTATTAAAGCTTCTATAAAGTTGTAAAAGCTATAACAATTTTTATCATACAAAAGATTTAATATTTTGCTGTGTTTTTTTATGATATAGGTTGTAATTGGATGTTGTTTTTCTATATGGATTGGTTGCTTCAAAAGTCAGGGATTTGTGTTCGGAGATTATGCATTAATGAAAGACATTGGGTTGGCTAATACGGCGTTAGATGTCGGTTTTGTTTCTCTGTTTATGCAGGCAGGGTTGATTGTCAAGTGTGTTATGATTTGCTTGATAATATCTTCAGTTTGGACGTGGGCGATTATAATTAATAAACGATTGAGTTTTGGAATTATGCGTCGCAGGTTTGTGCAGTTTGAGAAGCTTTTTTGGTCTGGTAAGCCTCTTGACGAATTATACAGGACTTTATCAGAACGGAAGAATTACGGATTAGCAGCAATATTTGTATCTGCTATGCGTGAATGGAAAAAAAGTTTTGAACGTGGAGCGCGTTCTCCCATTGGTCTTCAGAATCGCATAGACCGTGTAATGGATGTTGCAATAGTTCGAGAATCAGAAAATCTTTTGGCACGCTTAGGGTCACTGGCAACGATAGGATCTGTTGGGCCATTTGTAGGTTTGTTTGGTACTGTGGTTGGTATTATGAATTCTTTTCAGGCTATTGCAGGATCTAAAACTACAAATCTTGCTGTTGTCGCTCCAGGAATTGCAGAGGCGTTGCTTACTACAGCTGTTGGTCTTATAACTGCTATTCCTGCTGTTGTTGCGTATAATAAACTTACATCAGATGCGTCGAAGTTCCTGGTTCATATGGAGGGCTTTGCTGATGAATTTTCTGCTATTCTTTCTCGACAAATTGATGAAAAAAATAATTAGGGGTTCTTTATGAATTGAATGAAAATGGGAGAATGTTTATGGGAATGGTAGGAGGAATTGGTAATGGTTTGGAAGGAGAAAATCGTAGAAAAAGAGCGAGGAAAAGAAGGGTTCATAATAATGTCATGAGTGAGATAAATATCACTCCTCTCGTTGATGTGATGCTTGTATTGCTTATTGTGTTTATGGTTGCTGCTCCAATGATGACAGTTGGTGTTCCTATCGACCTTCCAAAGACTAATGCTAAGAATCTTAATTCTCAGACTCAGCCTATCACGATATCTGTTAAGGTAGATGGTTCTGTTTTTTTGCAAGAAACAGCAATTCCCATTAATGATCTTGCTGATAAACTAAAGGCTGTGGCAACTACAGGGTATACTGAGCGTATTTTTGTTAGAGGTGATTCTAAGTCTTCTTATGGAATTGTAGCGGATGTTATGGCTCGTATTCAAGAAGCTGGTTATAAAAACATAGCTCTTGTTACACAACAGAAAAAGGATTAATAGACTGCGAAATGAAGGGTAGCTTTGTTATATCCTTAGTTCTACATGTGGTATTTTTTGTGTTTTTTTTTGTTAATATTGGTCCCAAAAAAACTTTTGAAGCCAATGATTTTGAAGAGCTTCCTGTAGAACTTGTGAATGTTCAAGAATCAACTCAACTTGAAAAGGGAGATAAGCATGCACCTGTTAAAGAAACAAAATCTCCTCCAATAAGTAATACGCCAGCAATTGTTCCTGATGCGAAGAATGTTGGTAATAATCGTATGGATTTTGAGACACCTCCTACAGATTTGCAGCATCCTGTTGAGGTTAAATCTAGCGCTCCCCCTAAATCTCCTGATGTTCCATTACCTAAAAATGAAGAAATTGTCTCTGAAAGCAAGGAAGAGGAACAAAAGTTGGCCTCTTTACCGCAAAAAAATTTACCTCAAGAAGCAAAAATTCCTTCTGATACCATTCCTTTGCCTAATTTCCGAGATGATATGAAACCATCTTTAGAAAAACCTGTAGAGAAGGAAACTGAAGCTAAAAAAAATATAACGGCCAATGATAAATCTACTTTGGTCCCAAATAAAGAGGGTAAGAGACATGATAAAAAAACAATAGTTAAAGATTCTTCTCCAAAGAAAAGTGATTTTGATGCCAAACAAATTTCTGCATTGCTGAATAAACAAGATTCTTCTGGGGGAGGAGCAAGTCGTTCTACAGAAACTCCTTCATTAGGTAATACAATAAAGTCAAAAGGTTCTAAGCTATCTCAAAGTGAAATGGATCTTTTGCGCGGTCAGATTGCAAAAAATTGGAATATTGTCCCTGGTTTAGAGGGATTGGAGAAAATTAAAATTCGTGTACGGTTTCATCTTGATCGGGATGGTTTTGTGATTGGAGAGCCTGAAGTTGAAGCAACAGGTGGAGTGGATACAACTCGTCAAATATTGGCGAGTGGTGCGCGACGGGCGATAATAAAATCACAGCCATTTCATCTTCCTCCGGATAAGTATGATGATTGGAGTTATGTCATAGTAAATTTTCAACCATCGGACATAATGTAATGTTTTATGTGTTTACTTATTCAGTTTAGGTGCTTGTCGAGAGGTTTTTAAAATGTACTTTTGTTGCTTCTTTTTAAATTGAAAGGTCATTAATATGAAGATGAAGCTTCAGTTTCTCTTATTGTGTTTGGGAATTGGATTTGCTACTCCAACTAAAGCTGTGGTAGAAATAGATATAAATAAAGGAAATATTGCACCACTTCCTATTGCTGTTACTGATTTTACATCTTCAGGCGATTTAGGCGCTAAAATATCAGAAGTTGTATCGGCTGATCTAAAAAGATCAGGTTTGTTTTCTCCTATCTCAAAGAATGCTTTTATTCAGAAAAACATTGGTTCTGGTTCTCCACGATTTGAGGATTGGAAAGTTATCAATGCTCAAGCTCTTGTTACAGGTCGTGTTGTCCAAGAGAGTGACGGTCTTTTACGTGCAGAATTTCGCCTGTGGGATACTTTTGGGGGTGTTTTGATTGCTGGGCAACAGTTTTCTGCCAAACTGAATCAATTGCGACGTATTGCTCATATAATTTCTAATGAGATTTATTATAAAATTACTGGCGAAAAAGGTTATTTTGATAGTCGTATAGTTTTTGTTTCTGAAAGCGGACCAAAGGTTGATCGTAAACGTCAATTGGGGATTATGGATCAAGATGGATTTAACGTCCGTATGCTGACTTCCGGAAATAATATTGTTTTGACTCCACGATTTTCCCCAAATCGACAAGAAATAACGTATATGTCATATGAAGGACAACAGCCGCGAGTTTATTTGCTGCAATTGGAAACTGGACAGCGTGAAATAGTTGGTAATTTTCCAGGGATGACCTTTTCACCTCGTTTTTCGCCTGATGGTCAGCGTATCATTATGAGTCTTCAAAGAGAAGGTAACTCTAATATTTATGCAATGGATTTGCGTTCTCGTGTTACAACACGGATTACTTCTACGGATGCCATAGATACTTCTCCTTCATATTCTCCAGATGGCTCTCAGATTGTTTTTGAAAGTGATAGAGGAGGACGACAACAGCTTTATGTGATGAATGCCGATGGTTCAGGGCAACACCGTATTTCTTTTGGTGAGGGATCATATTCTACTCCTGTTTGGTCACCAAAAGGAAATTTTATTGCTTTTACAAAACAATCAAGTGGTAAATTTTCTATTGGTGTTATGAAGTCAGATGGTTCAGGAGAACGTATTCTTACGAGTGGTTTCCATAATGAAGGTCCTACATGGGCTCCTAATGGGCGTGCTTTAATGTTTTTTAGACAAAATGCCGGAGCTGGAGGTCCACAACTTTATTCTATTGATCTTACTGGTTATAATGAAGTACATATATCAACTCCTAGTTATGCTTCTGATCCAGCTTGGTCTCCATCGTTAGAGTAGGTAAAGTTATTGATTTTTTTGAGTGTTTGTGAAACATGATAATGAGGGTGTTGTATTAAAAGATCTTGTATTTTAACCTAATTATCATAAGATTAGAAAAACTGAAATAAAGTTCAAGGAGACACATAATGGAAGAGAGTCATGTCTCTAATTCAAATCAGGTATTTTGTGCTTCAACCGCAAATAAATCTTTAATATTTACTTTTTTTGTAACTTTTGCGTTAATGAGTTGTTCTAATAAAAAGAATGATATAAATAATGGCATTGGTTTTGGTAGAGGAGCAGGATCAATAGGATCTGTTCAGCCCGGTTCTTTGCAAGAGTTTACTGTTAATGTCGGTGATCGTGTCTTTTTTGATACAGACTCGTCTTCAATCCGCCCTGATGGTATTCAGACTCTTGCTCGACAAGTTCAGTGGCTTAGACATTATCCTCACTCTGTGGTTGTAGAGGGTCATTCTGATGAGCGAGGAACACGTGAGTATAACCTTGCTTTAGGTGCTCGGCGTGCTGAAGCAGTTCGTTCTTATCTTGTTTCTCAAGGGATTTCCTCTTCTCGTGTAAGAATTATTTCCTATGGCAAGGAAAAACCTGTTGCTATAGGCGATGATACAATTTCTTGGTCAAAGAATCGCCGTGCCGTCACCGTTTTGAGATGATTGTAAATAGTTGTTTTTATTTTTGGAATGAGAATTTTTATGGGGTTTCCTATAAATTTTCTTGAGTAATTTTGTATTTTTGAGGCATGAGCATATTAGTGATCTATTATAAGAAATTTTACTGAAATGGACACGAAAATGAAGAAATTTGCTTTTAAAAGCTTTTCTATTATTCCTTTTTTGATAGTAGCTTTTTTGGGTCTTTTTAATCTGTCATCTTTTGGGATGGAAGGTAATTATTCAGCTGGTGATCAGTTTATAAAAATACAGCAGCTTGAGTCTGATTTGCGTCAATTAAATGGTCGTATTGAAGAGATGAGTTTCCAATTGTTGCAAATGCAGGAGAGTGTACGCAAGACTCAGCAGGATAATGAATTTAGATTTCAAGAGATCGAAAAAAAACTTCAAGACTCAAAAAAGGATAAAGTAAAGTCTACGAAATCAGATATTGGAGAGAGTAATCCTATTAAAAAACAATCTTCTAATTATTCTGATACCAAAGAAAATCCTTCTAAAAAGGTATTATCTTCTCTTGGAACGCCTCCTTCTAATCTTGGCTCTTTACGGTTTGATAATGAAGGCAATCCGATTAATTACACTGTTAATAAAGATTCTTCCGATAAAGAAGTTGTTTCAGAGAATTCTGAAGGTGATGATAAATTGTATAAAGATGCATATAATTATTTTTCTGCTGGAAATTATGCGCTTTCTGAACAAAATTTTCGGAAATATATCTCTGAGTATACAGAGAGTCCAAATTCATCTGATGCTACATTTTACTTGGGAGAATCTCTTTTAGCTCAGAAAAAATATAATGAAGCTGCTAAAATTTTTCTTGCAGGTTATAAAACTTATGGCAACTCAAAACGTGCTCCTGAAATGTTGCTTAAATTAGGGGTGTCTTTGGTTTTTCTAGATGAGAAGAAAGCAGCTTGTGCTAGTTTTAAAGCCATTGACCAAAAATATCCTAAAGCTTCTAATAGTATTAAGAGTAAGAGCTTATCTGAACAAAAACGTTTATCTTGTTGAGTTATATTATTTTGATTTTTCTTTCACCTATAGAGGCTGCACTTTTATTTGTAAATAATATTATGCCTCCTCTACACATTCTGGTAGCTGTTTCTGGTGGTTCCGATTCGGTTGGTCTTTTGGTTGCTTTACATTCTGTTCTTTCAGGGAATTCTTTTAAAGAAATTAAATTATCTGCTGTCACAATAAATCATGGTTTAAGAAAGGAAGCGCATAATGAAGCCTTATATGTTTCTGGTCTTTGTTATGAATTAAATATTGCTCATAGAGTTGTTGTGTGGAAAGAGGCAAAACCTCACTCAGGATTAATGGTTGCTGCTCGGGAAGCACGTTATAAGTTATTATCTGAGTATGCGAGTAGTATAGGAGCTTCATTGGTTGTTGTGGGTCATACTTTTGATGACCAGTTGGAAACGGTTCGTATGCGTTCTACACGTGATCTTTTAGGTGAGGGTATTGGTCTTGCAGGTATTTGTGATATAATGCTTTACAATATGAGCTTATGGGTTTGTCGTCCGTTTTTAAAATGTCGTCGGGAGAGTATACGTTCTTTTTTAAAAGAAAAAGGTATAATTTGGTGTAATGATTCAAGTAATTTTGATAGTAAATTTGAAAGAGTTCGGTTTCGTTTATCCTATTCTGAAGAAAGCCTTGATATGATATCTAAAAGAATAGATATTGCCCAATATTCGCGTATTTTTTTAGGGGAACAGTGTGCTAATCTTGTTACGAAGTATTTAAGAGTTCACTTAAAGTCAGTAATTTCGATCTCTCGAGAAGTATTTTCGGTTGATCACAAGTTGGTTGCTCATTTAATCAGAGTTTCTGCTGCAATTTGTAGCGGATATTCCTTTTTGCCTGGATATCAAGCTATGAATAAGGTTATGCTTTTTTTAAAAGAAAATAAATTAGGTTGTATAAGTGTTGGGAATGCAGTGCTTGATTTACGTCGAGATACTTTATGGATAACACGTGCACTACGTAATATTCCTCCTATACGAGTTCTTTACCCTGGTGAATCTGTCGTTTGGGATGGACGATTAAGATTTATTAATTCTGATAAAGTTCCTATAAATATATGTCCTGGATTAGATACAAACTTTAAGACAGATTTGCCTAATAGTATAAAAAAGCGTGCATGTGCTAGTATTCCACGTGATATCGAGGGTGAACCATCAATAGCTTTATTTTCTCGCTTCTTAGTAGGGTTTGATTTTCCTTTAACATGTGCTTTTTATGCTGCATTTGGATTATTTCCTTTTCCAAAAAGTCCATTTCGTAATCTAAAATGTATACATTATTATTGATTGTCTTGGAAAATTGTTTTCTTGATCCTATGTTAGGAGAGATTAGTTTTAAAGTTTTTAATAGGTAGTAGTTATTACAATATTTCGGGGAGTTTTATGAACCCTAATTTCAAGCATTTCGTTTTTTGGGTAATGATTGCTCTTGTTTTGATATCGCTTTTCTCTGTGTTCCAGAGTTCAACAGGACAAGGAAGCGTACAAGAACTTTCTTACTCACAATTTCTTAAAGATTTAGATTCTGGACGTGTCAGAGATGTTTCCATAGTAGGGAAACGTATATCTGGTTATTATCTTGAAAGGGGAGCTTCTTTTCAGACATATGCTCCTATTATAGATGATAGTCTTATAGAAAAATTGAAAGAAAAGGATGTGAATATTTCTGCACGTCCTGTGAGTGATGGATCATCAGGATTTTTAAATTACTTGAGTAATTTATTTCCAATGTTTATAGTATTAGTAGTTTGGCTATTCTTTATGCGTCAGATGCAGGGAGGAGCGCGTGGAGCTATGGGTTTTGGAAAATCCAAAGCTAAATTACTTACCGAAGCAAATGGACGTATAACATTTGAGGATGTTGCAGGTGTTGATGAAGCAAAGCTAGATTTGCAAGAAATTGTTGAATTTCTCTGTGATCCACAGAAGTTTAAGCGTTTAGGTGGGCGTATTCCTCATGGGGTGCTTTTGGTTGGTCCACCGGGTACAGGTAAAACACTTTTAGCGCGTGCTGTCGCTGGAGAAGCAAATGTTCCTTTTTTTACTATATCTGGTTCAGATTTTGTAGAAATGTTTGTAGGAGTAGGTGCTTCTCGTGTTCGAGATATGTTTGAACAAGCTAAGAAAAATGCTCCTTGCATTATATTTATTGATGAGATTGATGCTGTTGGTCGTCATCGTGGAGTAGGTTTGGGAGGAGGTAATGATGAGCGTGAGCAAACTCTTAATCAGTTACTTGTTGAGATGGATGGATTTGAATCAAGTGAAGGTGTAATTCTTATAGCTGCAACAAATCGTCCAGATGTCCTTGATCCTGCATTGTTACGTCCTGGTCGTTTTGATCGGCAAGTTGTTGTTCCCAATCCTGATATTGGTGGTAGAGAGTGTATTCTTAAAGTTCATGTTCGTAATGTTCCATTAGCTCCTAATGTTGATTTAAGGACTCTCGCTCGTGGAACACCTGGATTTTCAGGTGCTGATTTGATGAATCTTGTAAATGAGGCTGCGTTAATGGCAGCTCGTCGTAATAGGCGGTTAGTTACAATGCAGGAATTCGAAGATGCAAAAGATAAGATTCTTATGGGGGCTGAGAGGCGTTCTTCAGCTATGACAGAGGCTGAGAAAAAACTTACAGCTTACCATGAAGCTGGTCATGCGATTGTAGCTCTTACTGTTCCAGTAGCTGATCCTTTGCATAAGGCAACAATTATTCCACGTGGGAGAGCTTTGGGTATGGTAATGCAGCTTCCTGAGTCAGATCGTTATTCTACAAGTTATAAATGGATGATATCGCGTTTGGCAATTTTAATGGGGGGGCGCGTGGCTGAAGAAATTACTTTTGGTAAGGAAAATGTCACTTCTGGAGCTGCTTCTGATATTGAGTATGCTACTAAATTAGCCCGTGCTATGGTAACACAATGGGGCTTTTCTGATGAATTAGGAAAAGTTACTTATGGAGAAGGACAACAGGAAGTTTTTTTGGGTCATTCTGTATCTCAATCTAAAAATATTTCTGAGGCAACCTCACAAAAAATAGATAATGAGGTTTTGCGTCTTATCAATAATGCCTATGCTGAAGCGGTGTCTATCATTAACGAAAAGCATAATGATTTTGTTACGATTGCAGAAGGATTGCTTGAATACGAGACGCTTTCTGGGAATGATATAAATGCTCTTCTAAGAGGGGAAAAGCTGAATAGATCTTTAGGAGATGATACAATACCTCCGCAAGGGTCATCTATTCCAAGAACTGGTGTTAATAATACAAGTACAATTGATTCAAGCAATGAGGATTCTATAAAGAATAATGAAGATGAAGTATAATTTTGTTGGCTTAAAGTTTTTCTGTTTCAGAAATATAGGTATCAGATTTATAGATAAAACAACTTTTTATTAATCAATATAAAATTCGTAATCAAGTATTAAAAATTCTAATTTTCTAGAAGTATTAGATCTTTTATCTTTCTATAGATTAGATAGATTCTGTTCTTTATATTAAGGATTTTGAAAATTTAATTTCATATAAAATTTATCAGGGAGTGATATGAAACGTTGTTATTTTGGTACCGATGGAATTCGTGGTCAATCCAATACATTTCCTATGACTCCAGATGTAGTCATGCGTGTTGGGATTGCTGTTGGTTTTTTGTTTAGATGTAAAGGACGAAGGCATAGAGTTGTAGTTGGAAAAGATACTCGTTTATCTGGTTATATGCTTGAAAATGCTTTAGTTGCAGGTTTCACTGCTGCAGGTTCTGATGCTTTTATACTTGGACCAATTCCATCTCCTGCTGTTGCTATGCTTACAAGATCTTTGCGGGCAGATATCGGTGTTATGATTTCTGCTTCCCACAATCCATATCAAGATAATGGAATAAAGCTTTTTGGTTCTGATGGTTATAAATTATCTGACGATATTGAAGATCGTATTGAGGAGATGTTAGATAAAGATTTAATGTTGCACGTTGCTTCATATGACAATATTGGTCATGCTAAACGTATTGACGGTGTTCATGATCGTTATATTGAGCATGCAAAACGTACTTTACCACGCAATGTTACACTTCAAGGTTTGCGAATCGCTGTTGATTGTGCCAATGGTGCTGCATATAAAGTTGCGCCGGCAGCATTGTGGGAAATGGGAGCAGATGTGGTCGTCATTGGAGCTGATCCCAATGGTTCTAACATAAATCTTGATTGTGGCTCTATGCATTTAAATGCGTTACAGAAAAAGGTATATGAGGTACGTGCTGATATAGGAATAGCTTTAGATGGAGACGGAGATCGTGTTATCATTGTTGATGAGATGGGATCTATCATAGATGGAGACCAAATTATGGCTCTTATCGCAGAAGAATGGAATGCAAATTCTTTATTAAGAGGTGGTGGTATTGTTGCTACTGTAATGTCAAATCTTGGTTTAGAGAGATTCCTTTCAGAAAGAGGGCTATCTTTAAAGCGTACTAAAGTTGGTGATCGTTATGTTACAGAATGTATGCGAAATGGTGGTTTTAATGTTGGAGGCGAACAATCTGGTCATATAGTGTTATCAGATTATGGTCCCACTGGAGATGGTCTTGTCGCTGCTCTTCAGGTTTTGAGTTGTATCCAAAGAAGAGGAAAGCCTGTTAGTGAGGTGTGTCGGTGTTTTGAAGCGGTACCACAAGTTTTAAGAAGTATCCGAATTACGGATAGCTCTCATCTTAATAATGAGATTGTTATTAAAGCTATTTCTGATGCAAAAGCACAGCTGTCAGGTGTAGGTCGTTTAGTGGTTCGTTCTTCTGGAACAGAACCTCTTATTCGCATTATGGCAGAAGGTGATGACTATTCTAGGATTGAGAATATCGTTAATGACTTAGTTGATGTTATTCATTCTATTAATATTTAGAATCTTTTTCTAAAAAAAATCTAGTTTTATAAATAAGGATAGAATTGTTATTACATGTTTATATATATCTACTAATATATAGAATATAAAAAGTAATTTTTATGTATTCTGAATCTTATGAAAAGATCTTATAATGTATTAGGAAAAGAGTATGAAAAATTTTTTTTTACAAATATTGACTTGGTGGAATGGTCAAACTATAGGAACAAAGATTTTTACTTGGCGTTTTGGTAAACGTGTAGGTCAAGATCAGTTTGGTAATATTTATTATGAAGGTCATAAGAGTTCTTATGGTTTACCTCATCGGTGGGTAATTTATAAAGGTTATGCAGATCCTTCTTCTATTCCACCTGAATGGCATGGCTGGATACACCATCGTTCTGATATTCCTTTAGCACAAGATAAAAGTAATGTTTTGAGTTGGCAGAAACCACATCACATAAATTATACAGGTTCTCCACATGCGTATCGTCCCAAATATTCACAGAATTTAGAAAATAAAAATTTTCAAGCCACTGGTGATTATAATTCTTGGACACCAGATGCTTGAATTCTTTTTAGAAAAAGAAATTAAGGGTTTGCGGTGACTATTAATAATTATATCAGGAAAACTTTATGAAAAAAATGCTGTTAAATAGAAAAATTATAGGATTAGCTTTTTTAATAACAACTATAAGTTTTAAAGTTGTATTTGCAGCAAGAATTAGCAATAAGGTTGCTGAATTTTCTGGTTTAGATAAAATTACGGGCCGTATAACAACTTTTGATGTTTATATGAATGAAACTGTACAATTCGGTGCATTGCAAGTTACACCTAGAGTTTGTTATTCAAGAGATTACAATGAAATGCAAAAAGTTGACACTTTTATTGAAGTTGATGAGATTACTCTTGATAGAAAAATGCATCGAATCTTCATGGGATGGATGTTTGCTGATAGCCCTGCATTGAATGCTATTGAACACCCAATATATGATATTTCGTTAAAAGGATGTAAAAAAGCTTCTAATGTCCCATCTCGAAATCTTAAGTAAATCATTAAGTTTCTTATAAAATTTTAAGGCATTAATAAAAATATAGATTTTAGGAAAAAAGTTTTTAAAAAACATTCTTAATGATTAAAATAAATATTTTAATCTTAGATAAAGCATAAATAAGAATTTATTCCTTAATGTAAATACTATTCATCTATATAAAAAATATTATTCCCATTCAAGTGCACCGCCATTCTGATATTCTATAACCCGTGTTTCAAAGAAATTTTTTTCTTTTTTGAGATCCATAGATTCACTCATCCAAGGGAATGGATTATCAGTATCTTCAAAAACATGAGCTAAGCCTAGTTGTGAACAGCGACGGTTAGCTATAAAATACATATATTGTTGACATGACTCAGTGTTAATTCCTAATAACCCACTCGGCATAGTATCTTTACTATAAGCAGCTTCAAGGACTGCAGCTTCCTTAAGCATTGTTTGTATTTCTTCTTGAAAAGAAGGAGTCCATAAATAAGGGCATTCAATCTTAATTTGATTTATCACATCAATACCAAAATTAAGGTGTATAGACTCGTCTCTTAAGATATATTGATATTGTTCTGCAATACCAACCATTTTATTACGTCTTCCTAAGGACAAGATTTGAGCAAAACCAGTATAAAACCACATTCCTTCAAATATAACATAGAAAGCAATAAGATCACGCAAAAAATCCTGATCAGCTTTAGGAGTCCCAGTAATAAAATTCTTATCATTTAGGCTTTGTGTATATTTTAAAGCCCAAACTGCTTTATTGGTAATAGATGGAATTTCGCGATACATGTTGAAAAGCTCGCCTTCATCAAGTCCAAGGCTTTCAACGATATATTGAAAAGTGTGTGTATGAACAGCTTCTTCAAAAGCTTGGCGCAAAAGATATTGACGACACTCTGCATTAGAAAGATGTTTATAGATAGCTAAAACTATATTGTTAGCTACAAGACTCTCAGATGATGCAAAAAATCCGAGATTTCGTTTAATCATCCGTCGTTCATCATCTGTTAATCCATTTTTTGATTTCCAGAGAGCAATATCTGCTTGCATAGATACTTCAGTAGGCATCCAGTGATTATTACACGCACAAAGATATTTCTCCCAAGCCCACTTATATTTTAAAGGTAAAAGCTGGTTTACATCAGAGCGTGCATTAAGTATTCGTTTTTCATCTACTTTGATTCGTGAAGCACCACGTTCGACTGGTCCTAAACCTTTAGTATTTATCTCTTGATCAATCATGGAAGAATCTTCAAAAGATAAAGAATGTGATTTATTGGCAGACATCATAATTACTTCCTTTTTTATTACTGACAAACTTCACAAGTTGAAGATTCAGAATCATATTCTTTTGTATATGAGGAATTTATAGGGCAAACTGCGTTTAATTTCCCATCAACTTTGTTAAGGGTTGATTTTTCAACATGAGTTGCTGAAGATGAACGTAAATAATAAGTAGTTTTAAGACCTTTTTCCCAAGCTTTGCGGTATATAAAATCAAGTTTTTTGCCACTTGGATTAGAAAGATATATGTTAAGAGATTGAGCTTGATCAATCCATTTTTGCCTTCTTGCTGCTGCTTCAATTAACCAGATTGGTTCAATTTCAAAAGCTGTCGCATAAAGATCTTTAAGATCATCTGGAATACGATCTATTTTTCCTATACTACCATCATAATATTTAAGGTCAAAGACCATGACAGTATCCCAAAGGCCTCGTTCCTTGAGATCTCTTACTAATGAAGCATTTACTATTGTAAAATCACCAGACATATTTGATTTTACAAAAAGATTTTGATAAGCAGGTTCAATAGATTGTGATACACCACAAATATTAGAAATAGTTGCTGTTGGTGCAATAGCCATACAGTTTGAATTACGAATACCGATAGATTTTACTCGATCTCTAAGGATACTCCAGTCTAACTTGGAAGAAAAATCAACATTTAATTCACCACGATTATCTTTTAAAAGGTGTAGAGAATCAATTGGTAGTATACCTTTTGACCAGAGAGATCCTTGGAAGCTTGCATATGGTCCGCGTTCCAATGCAAGGTCTACAGAAGCTGAGATAGCATGAAAAGAGATGTATTCCATACTTTCGTCAGAAAGGTCTATAGCTTTGTTACTGGCATATGGAATACGTAGGGCATGTAATACATCTTGAAAGCCCATAATACCCATTCCTATAGGTCGATGTTTCAAATTGGAGTTTTGTGCTTCTTTAATAGTATAAAAATTAATATCAATGACATTATCAAGCATTCGCATTGCTGTATAAATAGTTTTGGCAAGTTTATCATAGTCTAGCTTATCCGACAGCAAATGGGCAGCAAGATTGATGGAACCAAGATTACAGACGGCAACTTCATCATCAGATGTATTTAGTGTAATTTCAGTGCAAAGGTTTGAAGAGTGGACTACACCAATATGTTGCTGTGGTGAACGAATATTACATGGGTCTTTGAAAGTAATCCATGGATGTCCAGTTTCAAAGAGCATTGTCAACATTTTGCGCCATAAGTTAACAGCTTGGACTTGTTTGAATATCTTTATCTTACCTTGCAGAGCTTTTTCTTCATAAGCCTTATAGGCATTTTCAAAAGATCTTCCATATAGTTCATGAAGATCAGGAGTTTCATCCGGAGAGAACAATGTCCACACATCATTATTTTCTACTCTTTTCATAAAAAGATCTGGAATCCAGTTTGCAGTGTTCATGTCATGCGTACGACGACGATCATCTCCTGTATTTTTTCGAAGATCCAAAAATTCTTCAATATCAATGTGCCATGTTTCTAAATACGCACAAACTGCCCCTTTACGTTTCCCGCCTTGATTTACTGCAACTGCTGTATCATTGGTAACTTTTAAAAAAGGGACCAATCCCTGGCTTTTACCATTAGTACCTCGAATATGGGCTCCAAGCCCACGTACTCGTGTCCAATCATTTCCAATTCCACCAGAATATTTTGCAAGTAGAGCATTATCCTTGATTGATTTAAAAATTCCATCAAGATCATCTGGAAAGGTTGTAAGAAAACAAGAAGAAAGCTGCGGACGGAGTGTGCCAGAGTTAAATAATGTTGGGGTAGAACACATAAAAGAAAAAGAAGATAAAAGATCATAGAATTCTATAGCTCTTTTTTCTTGGTTATCTTCATTTAAAGCAAGCCCCATAGCAACGCGCATAAAGAAAGCTTGTGGCATTTCAAAATGAATACCGTCAACATGTAATAAATATCGATCATATAGTGTTTGAAGACCAAGATATTCGAAAGACAAATCGCGCTCAGGTTTAAGGGATGCTGCTAAAGAATCAAGATCAAAACTAGAGAGGGAAGGATTAAGTAATTCTGCATCAATCCCTACCTTTATATAGTTATGAAAATAATCTGCATAATATTCTGTCATTTTTGCTTGTGTGGCTTTTTGTGGTTTTTTATAAATAAAAGTTAAAACTTCAAGACGCAATTTATCAAGCAACAACCTTGCGCTTACTTTTGTATATTCTGGATCTGTTTCAATAAGAGTACGTGCAGCAAGTATAGATGCAAGCTCTAACTCTGCTTCACTAAGGCCATCATACAAATTACGTTTAATTTCAGAAAGAATAACAGCAGGGGATACGTCATGAAGATCTGTGCATGCTTCTTGAATGATATCTTCTAATCTTTTTGAATCAAGTGGTACTAGAGTTCCATCTTCTAGTCGTATGTTTAATGCTTGTGTCGTTTCCAAGGAATTTTTTGATTGCGATTGTGCAGCTCGTAATTCTGCACGCTCTTCACGATAAAGAACATATGCCCTAGCTACTTTATAATGGTCACTTCGCATTAAAAATAGCTCTACTTGGTCTTGAATATCTTCAATATGAAAAGTCTGATTAATACTTGCTCGACGTGCTAAGTTTTCTACAATCTTTTCAGTCAAGTCCGAAATAGTACTTTGTACACGCCTTGATTCAACTGCACTCTTTCCTTCTACTGCAATGAAAGCTTTTGTTAGGGCTGAGCTAATCTTTGAGGGATTAAAAGGTGTAACTGCACCATTACGGCGAATCACTTGAAACCCTCGTTCTATTATAACAGGTTTTATGTTTGAGGATAAAGATGAAAACGAATTTTTATCTGACGTGTTATAACTCCCAGAAAGAATAGCTGAACACATAATGTTTTAAACTCCCACATTCAGAAAACTCTTAAAAAATATCTAGTAAGAAAGCATAACTTACTTCCCTAAATTAGACATAACACCATAACTAAAAGCATATATAATACTTCGTTTTACCCAAATTATGCACACTAAATATTAGCTCTTTCAGTTTAATTATTAAATAGACTCTTAAGTATTTTAGAATACTCTATCTTATTAAAGTCCAACGATATATTACACAAAGATAAACATAAGTATTAACAGATAATACGACTTATACACTTTTTATTTCTTTGCGAACGTTTATATCGAAGAAGCTATCTCATTATAGGTTGTTATAATATTCGATACAAGTCCGTATAGCTTTGCCTCTTTAGCGGACAACCAGCAGTCCCGATCTGTGTCATTAGTAATTTTTTCAATGGATTGTCCAGTCGCTTTAGCAAAAATTTGATTAAGGCGTTCATTCATGCGAATAATTTCTTTTGCTTGTATTTCTATATCAGAGGCCATGCCTTGTATACCTCCAGAAGGTTGATGTAATAAAAAACGGGTATTGGGAAGGCAAAATCGTCGACTTATATGAGCAGCCACAAAGATTAATGCTCCAGCCGATGCAACATAGCCTGTACCAATAGCCAGAACCTTAGGTTTAATAAACTTGATCATATCGTGAATAGAATCACCTGATTCTACATGCCCTCCTGGCGAATTTATAAAGATACGAATATCTTTATCACTTTCTGTAGATAAAGCTAAAAGTTGTGAACACACTCTCTGAGCTAGCTCAGAATTAATTACGCCATAGATCAGTATTGATCGTGATTTGAAAAGATAGGCATCTGTATCTTTGTCAAGAGGCAATAAAGCTTTCTTTTCATCAGTATCCATTTTTAGGCTTTCTTTGTTGTAGATATTTTTTGTATTTTGTAACTTACAATAATTTTTCATATTATATTAAAGTCTTCTAGACTTCCTATCAAGAATTAACTGCGTAAAAAATCTTGTAAGATCTCAGTTCGCTTCTTATCTAAAGATAAGAATTATAAAAAAGTGAATTATAGAATACTTTTACAAAGTTCAAAGAAAAGGAAGATAGCTAGAATGTCCTCTATAAATAATGAAGAGCGTCGCTTAATAGAAGATCTTTTTAGGCGTATTCGCAGCGCTGATGGTCCACGGGATTCCAATGCAGAAGAGATGATCAATAATGCTGTGCGGGTTAATCCCTCTGCGCCTTATTATCTTGTGCAATTAGCTCTTGTGCAAGAAGAAGCTTTAAAAATTGCTAACCAAAAAATAACAGATCTACAAGCACGTATAGAACAAAATGAAAATTCAGCTGTCTCAGAAAAATCTCAATCAAGAGGTTTTTTAAGTGGCTTTGGTTCTCTTTTTGGAAATTCAAATACTTCTTTACCGCCTTCATCTCCATCAATGCCTTCTGCTCTTCCTGCGAGTCCGCCTCCTGTGAGGAGTCCATCGTCTGGCAGTTATTCATCTCCTTGGGGACAGCCATATGCATCTCCTCAGATGAATCCTCCTCCTGTGCAACAGGGTTTTGGAGGAGGAGGTTTCTTAGCTAGTGCTATGTCTACGGCAACTGGTGTTGCAGGAGGTATGTTGTTGGCAGAAGGAATAAAAGATCTTTTTTCTGGAGGACATCATTCTGAAGTAAGCACCCATACGAGTCTTCCTATTCAAGACAGTGTCGACACTCAACCAGTATCAAATGATGATGTTGATAATAACGTGGGTGTTGATTATGATGACGGCGGAGATTTCGATGGGGGAGATTTCGACGATTATACTTAATCTGCGAATATTTTTTAGATCAATCATCTTAAATGATTTTTTGTGTAGTTGTTCTATGTTTTTCCGTTAAGTTTTATTTTATTTTCCTTATAAATAAAAGCAAAGGATTAGGTAGTTTATTGACAGATCTTTCTTTTAAGAAAAGTCATTTATCAACTGGTAAAAATGTTTTCTAAGATTAAATAGTTCAGTAATTTTGAAGTATAGGCTATCAATTAATGTTTACATATCGTTTCTCCAGTTATTGTTGATGTTGCTACCAGGTATACCACTGCCGAATGATTTGTTCTCTCCTAGTTGTAAAAATTTCTGTAAGAAAGTTAAATCTTTACCACCAGTAGGTGTTGTTCGGGAGATCATGTCGAAGACTTTGCCGTTCTTAAGAGTATATCTAGAAATTTGGGTTACAACACCTCTATTATTAAAATAAATAGCAAGTATACTTTGATTCTTTATATTTGCCTTCATAAAAGCTAAAGGTTGTGAACGTTTTTGAGATATATAGTAAAAGACTTCTGTATCAAAAGTAGCTGTAGTTGAGGGAGTTCCAAGAGAAGCAAGAACATGTTCGCGCGAGGATCCATTAGAAACAAGTTGTAAAGATTGTTCGTCAACAATATATCCGCTATTAAAACTTGTGCAGCTTATCAGGGCAATTGAAGATATTAATAAAAGCATTATGCTGGATATACTTAGGGTTTGTTTCCTGCTTTTTAATGATTTAGATTTAGAGGTCATTTTGGCACTCGGGTATGAAATATTGTTGATTAAACTTAATTATGTTATAGATAGAATTCTGGCCTGTCACTGTAAATACTTTTAATAAATATGACAAATATATGATAGTTAAATTATTATAATTTGTGTCAAGTCTCATGCTAATAAGCATAAAAAGGCAATATTATATAACTTCAGTGTATTCCTATACAAAATCTATGTCAAAGGTTAGCCTCTGATTGTAGATTCTTCAATATGGAAGCTCCATTTATATATTATTGTTGGGATCAAGATAAAGGAAATCTTAATGGACAAAAATCTAGATAGTGAAGAAGCGTTTTCCTATCTTGTTAAAGTTAAATCTGCTGTAAGTCGTCAAATTGACTTAAAATTAAAAGCAAATTGTATAGAACGTGAAAAGTTAGCACAGCTTTGGAATGTTCCCCTAGTAGAAGATTTACATGCTGAGCTTCAACTCGTTCCTTGGGAAAAAAATGGTGTTCGAGCTGTAGGTACTGTGTACGCTAAAATTATACAGACATGTGTTTTAACACTTGAGCCTGTAATTTCTTTAATAGAAGAAACGTTGGAATATATTTTTGTTCCAGAGTATTCTAAATTATTAGATACTTTAACAGATAATGTAGACGACGTTGCTTCTGGGTGGCAACCAGATATTGTTACCTTTTCAAAGGATGGAGTCATTGATGTTGGAGTAATCATTTCTGAATCGGTAGCATTAGCAATTAATCTATATCCTAAAAAAGAAGGAGCGGTTTTTGTGAATGATTATGACAGTTTTGATAATAGAAAAGTTTCATCTTTCGAAGCGCTTAAGAATTGGAAGAGGCATTAATATTATTAAATTTGCATTTTTAGAAAAATTATCTTGTGCTGCTAGATCAGTAGGGATTCAAGTTAATTAATAATTAAGAGGGAAATAAAATGAGTAGAAGGATAAGTAAGAGTGAATAATAGTGTTAATATTGCTCTTGATCTTATGGGTGGTGATTTAGGTCCGAATATTATTATTTTAGGTGCAGTTAAGTGCCTTGAAATTTATCCTGAAATAAATTTTCTGATGTATGGAGATGAAAATGTTTGTCGGCCTCTTCTAGAGGCTCATACGCAGCTTAAGAATAAAAGTTCTTTTTATCATTGTGATGTTTCGATTTCTATGGATGAGAAGCCTTCCAGTGCTCTGAGGCGTGGTCGCAATGTATCCAGTATGTGGTGTGCTATGGAATCTGTTAAAGCAAATAATGCGGCTGCTATGGTTAGTCTTGGCAATACTGGTGCATTAATAGCTATGGCACGATTATGTTTGAATAAGATTGATAATATTGATCGTCCAGCTTTGGCTGCCTTTTGGCCAACACTAAAAGGGAAAAGTATTATATTAGATGTTGGTGCAAGTGTAGGAGCTAAGTCATTTCAATTAGTTCAGTTAGCGATTATAGGAAGTGCGTTAGCCCGTGTTTTATTAAAAATAGAACAGCCTGTTATAGGACTTCTTAATATGGGAATCGAGGAAACTAAGGGATATGACGAACTTCGTGAGGCAGGGCGTATACTGCGTGAAGAAAGTATTGACAGTTTTAAATATTACGGATTTATCGAGGCAAACAATATTTTTCATGGTTTGGTTGATGTAGTAGTTACCGAGGGGTTTTCTGGGAACATCGCAATTAAATCTGCAGAAGGTACCGGAAATCAAATATCTAGAGCTTTACATAAAGCCTTGCAGAATACAATCCTCACAAGGATTGGATATTTATTAGTACGTAAAGCTTTCAAGGATATCCAAAAACAATTTGATCCTCGTAAATTTAATGGAGGTTTACTCCTTGGGTTGGATGGTTTGATTGTCAAAGGTCATGGCAGTAGTGATTCTGTAGCTGTAGTTAATGCAATTAATATTGCATATAATATTTCTTGTAATCGTTTTATAGATCAGATTAAATCTGATTTAAGTAAATCTGCTCCTACTATCTCTAAGATAAAAGGAAAAGAGGAAACTTTAAGAAACAGGAAATAACAATAATGATTCGTTCTATAGTGCGAGGTTGTGGGTCAGCACTTCCAAGAAGAATATTACGTAATTCTGAAATGGAAACGATAGTTGATACCTCTGACGATTGGATTATGCAGCGTGTAGGTATCAGTCAACGACATATTTCTGGAGAAAATGAGACGAGTGCCTCGTTGGGAGAAGTTGCCGCTCGTAATGCCTTATCTCATGCAGGAATGGAAGCAGATGATATTGATTTAATCATTTTAGCTACATCTACACCAAACTACACTTTTCCTGCTACTGCTGTAGATATTCAAAATAGATTGGGTATGAAAAGAGGATTTGCATTTGACATGCAAGCGGTATGTTCAGGATTTATTTATGCATTGTCAACAGCAGATGTTTATATCCGTTCTGGGGTGGTGCGTCGTGTTTTGGTAATAGGAGCTGATACATTTTCACGCATAGTTGATTGGTCTGATCGGTCTACTTGTGTTCTTTTTGGTGATGGTGCGGGAGCATTGATTCTTGAGGGAGTACAGTCTGAAGGTTCTTTATTAGATTCTGGAATTTTAGCTACGTATCTTCGTTCTGATGGTAGTCATGTTAATAAATTATACGTTAATGGAGGGCCTTCTACTACTGCTAGTGTGGGAAAACTACAAATGAAAGGACAAGAAGTTTTTAAGTATGCAGTAGAAATGGCAACGGAAGTAATAGATGAAGTTTTTTCTTTAACTGGATTCACAGTTTCAGATATTGATTGGTTTATTCCTCATCAAGCTAATCAACGTATTATTAATAGTATAGCAAAAAAAATAGGTTTTCCTTTAGAAAAAGTTGTTGTTACAGTAGATATACATGGTAATACTTCTGCTGCTTCTGTTCCTCTGGCTTTATCAGTTGCAGTTTCAGAAGGGCGTATAAAGAAAAACCATCTTCTTGTTTTAGAAGCTATGGGTGGAGGTTTTACTTCAGGTGCTATTCTTATGCGTTGGTGAGTGTATATGAATTTTCTAACAATAAGTTTATAAGGGTTTCTGTGTATAGCAACTTCTTCTTCAGATGTTTCAAGGTTGAATAATATAGGCAAGGATCTATAATGGGTAAGTCTGTAACCAGATTAAGTTTGGTAACGTCTGTGTTGAAAAGGGTTGGTTTATCTAGGAATGAATCTTCTTATCTTGTGGGTTTTATGATTGATGAAATTTGTAATGCCATTATTCGAGAGGACATTGTAAAGCTTTCCTCATTTGCTACGTTTCAGATACGCAAAAAAAATCAGCGAGTTGGTCGCAATCCAAGAACAGGTGAAGAATTAATCATTTTAAAGCGTCGAGTGATGACTTTTAAAGCCTCTGGTGTTTTAAAAAAACGTATCTTAAATGCACATGTAGCACGTAATGCTAAAAGTTTTGATGTTTTAATCCTAAGTTTATTCTGTCTACTCTTTTGTATGCATTTTTTATACGGCCTTGCATTTTTAAATCTGTGATTTATATACGTTGTTATAGTTATTCTTGCTACTATAGGATGATAATAAAAAAATCGATTAAGAAAGGAAATTAAACCTTTTGCATAACTTCTCATTAAAATTATCATAATTACAGCTATAAAAGGAACAGCCATGTCTAAATTTAAATCTATTTTAAAAGTGCGCCCCAGTCTTCCTGATCATCGTGATCTTTATTATAGTGCTTCTTTATCTGTTTTACAGGTTTTACCACCAAAAATTGATAATTGTCCTTCTTTTCCTGTCTATGATCAGGGAAAAATTGGTTCCTGTACAGGCAATGCTTTTGCAGGAGCGGTTCAGTTTGAGCGTATAAAAGCAAAGGAGAAACCTGATTTTATCCCGTCAAGGCTGTTTATTTATTATAATGAACGTCAACTTGAGAACAATGTAGCCAGTGATGCTGGTTCATCAATGCTGAGTGGTATTAAGACGTTACACAAGAAAGGTGTTTGTCCTGAAGATGAATGGACTTACGATGATACGCCTGCGGATCCAACAACAAATCTTTTTCCTTCAGGAAGCAAGCCTGTTACCAGACCATCGGATAAGGCGTATAGAGATGCTATTCCTCATAAGATTACGAGATACGAACGATTGCATCAAAGTCTGAACCAGTTAAAGGGATGTCTTGCTTCTGGTCAGGTATTTGTTATTGGTTTTGCTGTTTATGACAGCTGGTTCCAGGGAAAAGGAGGAAATCCTTCTACAATTATCCCGATGCCTTCGGTTTCTGACCGACTGAATGGAGGTCATGCTGTAGTTGTCACAGGCTATGATGACGAGAAACAATTATTCAAATTTCGAAATTCTTGGGGAGAAGATATAGGAGAAAAGGGTTATTTTTATATGCCTTATGCCTATATGCTGGGTAAAGATCTCGTATTTGACCCATTTGTTATTTATTGTGTAAAAGCGTAAAAACTCTTTTATATCTTGTATGCTTGACTTTTCAAGCATACAAGATAACAAAAAGATGCGGCGTTCAAAGTCTTGAACTACAAGGATAATCACTAAATTATCAATTTATAATTTACTTTCTATTTTGATTTAATAAGGGCCGAAATGTCATTCTGTGAATTTGGCTTGGGCCTTTCTTTTTGAGAATTTCTAAGTGTTTTGATGTTGGGTATCCTACATGGATATCAAATCCATATCCTGGATATTCTAGATCAGCGCATTTCATAATTTGATCACGAGTTACTTTTGCAATAATAGATGCTGCTGCAATTGATAACGAATGTGAATCACCTTTTATAACCGTAAGAGCAGGACATGGAAGACCTTCAGGGATATCACGTCCATCTATGAGCGCAATTTTTGGCTGTATTGCTAATCCTAATATAGCGCGATGCATAGCATCAAGAGTTGCTTTACGAATATTACTTTGATCGATCTGATCGTGTTCAGACAAAGCGATTGCAACGATAGAATCTTTACAAATTTCTTCATACAGAGTTTCTCTTTTTTTATGAGTAAGACGCTTCGAATCATTAATTCCAGAAGGAATTCTTTCTGGATTCAAGATAACTGCAGCTACTACTACTGGCCCTGCAAGGGCTCCGCGTCCAACTTCATCAACACCAGCAACTGGCCAAAAATTATTGATTTTTGCTTGCTTTTCTAGCTCAAAATCAGGATTTTTTTTTGAATTTGGTTGAAAAGTTAATTCTACTTTAAAAAGATAATTTTTATCCTGGAGGCTCATTATTAAGTTCCTGTCATTCCAATAATACTTCAATGACTTTTTAGTAACAATATTTTTTATTAGAGAAATAATATTCAATAGCCTTGAAAAGTATTTATGTTTTAATGTTGATATATAGAGTAAGGATATGATTACTAGAAATAATACACATTTATAATTTAAAATTGTTGCATTAATTCATGTAATTTTTATAAAAATATTATGTGTTATTGAATAAAACTAAAATGTAAGAGGGAATATGAAATGTCAAAAATCTTAGTAACAGGAGCGAATGGACAATTAGGTCGCTTAGTAATGCATCGTCTTTTACAAAGCATGTCAGCTGAAAATTTTATTGCTGGTGTTCGAGATGTGTCTAAGGCATCATTTGATAATAAAAGAATTGAAGTTCGTGAAGTAGATTATAATCGTCCTCAGACTTTAAAAAAAGCATTTAAAGATATAAAAAAGCTATTATTAATATCTTCTAGCGAAGTCGGCCGAAGAGTAGAACAACATAAAGCTGTAATTGATGCTGCAAAAGAAGCTGATATTGGTTTCATTGCTTATACAAGCATACTTCATGCTGATACGTCACCTTTACTTCTTGCTATTGAACATCGAAAAACTGAGGCGATTTTAGAATCTTCTGGTATTCCGTATTCTTTATTGCGGAACGGTTGGTATTTAGAAAATCATTTGATGAGTATTCCTTCAGCTTTAGAGCATGGGGTGTTAATGGGTTGTGCTGGTAATGGATATTTCTCTTCTGCTCCACGTATTGATTATGCTGAAGCTGCAGCAACGATCCTTATTAATGATATAAGTAAAACAAGAAAGATTTATGAACTTGCTGGGGATACAGCTTACACTCTAGCAGAATTTGCCTTTGAAGTTAGTGCTCAATCATCTAAAAACATAGTTTATCAAGATCTCCCAGAAAAAAGTTTTAAAGAAGCTCTTATTAAAGTTGGGTTACCAATTGAGGTAGTTGATATTGTTGTCTCTTCTGATATCGGGGCTTCTAAGGGAGGTTTGTTTGATGATAGTAAAACTTTAAGCAGTGTTATCGGTCGTCCAACTGCTTTATTTAAAAATGTACTGTCTGGATTCTTAAAAAAATGAGTATTTTCTTTAAAAAGCCATTAGCTCTAAAATTTTGGGCGATTTCGTAAGCTTTACCTCTAGGTAATGCACCGTTATAAGCGTTATGATTCATAAAGTAAGGAGTTATAATTCTCCGCTTGGATTTATAAAGAGGAATTTTGACTGAACTTGAAAAAAAATATATTAAACGTATAGAAAAATAAAACTAAAGACATAGAAACCAATAGTAAGCGATATAAGAAGACAGGGTTAATATTTTTTGGTCAGCACAAAGATATCTGGAGGATATAGTTTCTGTTATTATGCATAGCTTTTAGATGCAATCGTTTTAGATCTTCCTAAAGTTTTTGAAAATTCTTTCTCATCAATAGCATTTTCCAAACGTGAGATAACAACACAAGCAACTGCATTACCAATAAAATTAGTTAGGGATCTACATTCTGACATAAAGCGGTCAATTCCTAAAATTAATGCCATCCCTGCAACAGGAATTGTTGGTAATGCAGATAAAGTAGCAGCAAGGGTTATAAAACCTGCACCAGTAACACCAGCAGCTCCTTTTGAAGATATCATGGCAACTAAAAGTAGTATTATTTCGTCTGTAAATGTTAAATGAGTATTTGTTGCTTGGGCTATAAATAAAGAAGCTAAAGTCATATATATATTAGTTCCATCAAGATTAAAAGAATAGCCTGTAGGAACCACAATACTAACAATTGAACGATTACACCCTGCTTGTTCCATTTTTTGCATCAAGCTGGCAAGAGCAGATTCTGATGAAGAAGTACTCAGAACAAGTAATAACTCTTCCTTAAGATAACGAATTAATCTTATAATTGAAAAGCCATTGTAATATGCAATAGCCCCAAGAATTATCACAACAAATAATATTGAAGTTATATAAAAGCAGCTTATAAGAAGGGCAAGATTAGCTATAGAAGCCAATCCATATTTGCTTATTGTAAATGAAATAGCTCCAAATGCACCTATAGGAGCAGCTTTCATAATTATATTAACCATTTTAAACAAGGGGAGAGTAATATCTTCTAGAAACTCTTTAATAGGGTGTGCTTTTTCTCCAGCTAGAACCAAAGATATACCAAAAAGGCCAGCAATAAGCAAAACTTGCAGGATATTGCCTGATATAAATGCACTAAATACAGTGTCGGGAACAATATCTAAAAGAAACGCAGATATGCTTTGTTCGTGAGCCTTTTGAGTGTATGTAAAAATATCCTTAACGTTTAAAGATGATACATCTACATTCATTCCAGCACCAGGTTTTATGACATCTGCAACGATAATTCCAATTATTAATGCTAATGTTGATAGTAAAAAGAAATAAATCATTGACTTGCCAACAATATTTCCAACTTTTTTAATATCTATCATGCGTGCAATTGCTGTAGTAACAGTAAGAAATATTACAGGAGCAATAATCATTTTTGTAAGTTTTATAAAAAAATCACCGAATATTTTAAATTGTATTGCTACTTTTGGATAAAAACACCCAAGTAATATCCCTATGATTATTGCTATAACGACTTGTAAATATAGATTTTTCCAAATTTTTTTTTGGATATTAGCTTGAGACATTATAATCATAATTTACTACCAATAATCATTAAAACGATAATTACTTACATACATTTTGATAAAAATCAATGATCAATACTTAACTTTTTAATTTAAACTTATAGAAAAATAGTTTATATTTTTTAATCGGGAGATTTTTAAGGTTTAACGTTCAAATATCTTTGGCCAGTTTTTTGTAATTGGGTGCATAATTACAGAAGCTAGAGTTGTATTTTCTGCAGAGAAGAGAATTTCAGCTGGAGAACCATTATAAAGATCTGTTTTTTTTGTATCGTAACTGGGATCACTAATTTTCAAGATGACTTCATAATAGTTTTGATTGTAATAATTGTTTTTGTCTTGTGAAATAATAGGGCTGATTGTATCAATTAATGCTTTAAAATTCGAGTCTCTTAGTTTTGAATAAGTAGGGAAGCGTATTGTTGCTATTTCACCAGATTTGACATTCTGAATTTGATGAGGAGCAACTTTTGCTCTAATATAATTAAGAGTGGTATGAGGAGACAGTTTCATGAGTAGTTGTGATTGTTGAGTATAATTTGTAGTAATGAAGCTATTCGTATAAATAACAGTTCCTGTTATTGGTGATCGGATTGTATGCTGAAGTAAGTTTTTTTCTAAACTTATAAGTTTAGATTTTTCATCTGCTAGCATACGTTGATTTTTGTAAAGTTCATGGGATTTATTTTTCTTATAGTTTGCGACTTCTAAAGTTGCTTCATTATAGAGCTCATTTAATCGTCCCAGCATAGTTTTTTGCTTATTTATATAGTCCATTAAATTCATACGACTTGTATGAACTTGACGTTCTTGTTGATGTAAATTTGTCTCGCTTGTTAGATTCTTTGTAAAAAGGGTTTGCATCTTTTTAAGATCTTTTTCTTGAGACTCAAGGAGTATCTTTGATAGAGACTCTTGAGAGTGCATATTCCTGTAGTCAGAAAATATATTGCGCATTTGTACTATTTTTAAATTTGTTAATTCAAATAAAGAAAGCATGTCATAATTAGAGATTTTCTCTTTGCATTCAGGTATATAATTTTTTAGTGGTAGTAGTAATTCATTGTTGTATGTAGAAATAGCTTTTTCTATCTTTGTTTTTTCCTGTTTAAGAAGGTTAAGTTCAGTATAAGTATTATTAATATGACATGTAAGGTTAGCAATATGTTCTTTGATGATATCAATCTGATCACGTATCTCAAGGTCATCTAATTTAATCAATAATTCGCCTTTTTTAACTCTTGCACCGTTTTTAACATAAAAATTATTTGCTATTCCTGAAACAGGCGCTTTAATTTCAACAATGTCTTCATCATTTAGGATTTCTCCAGGAGCAGAAACTCGTATTTCTATAGGTAATACTACTGTTAATACTATTAAGGAAATCGTTCCAATAGAAAGTAATATGGCAATCAGTTTAAGTGGGCTATAAAATATTTTCATCATATTTTTACATTCTTATCAAATCAATTGGAAGGTATGGCTTGAAGTTTTTTGATCACTTCATGTGTTGGGCCAAATAAAGGTCCTGCTGAAGGATGGAACATTAAAAGTAAATCTGACATATTGATAATTCGAGTATCTCGGGAGACTATAATAACAGTTGTTCCATGCTCTTTCAGTTTTTTAATGGTTGTATAAAAATCTTGCATTGCAGTACTGTCTAGATTTCGTAGGGGTTCATCCATAAGAACAATTTTAGGATGTCTGCAGATAGTACGTGCAAGGCATATCTGTTGTATAAGACCAGGAGACATGCGTTGGGAAATTGGATTTGTGGCGTATCCATCATTGAGGGAGCAAATCGTATCATGACAACCCACAAATATTGCTGCTTTTTTTGCAATTTCGAATGAGTCAATGTCGTTAGACATTGCAATATTTTCTACTATGCTGATAGGGAATAAAGTGCATGTTTGTGAAAGATAGCCAATACTGGAAGAAAAACGCTCTATTGTGTTGAGCGTTACTGGTATATTGCCAAATGATATGCCACCGCTTTTGGATGTAGTTAAGCCGAGCATACAGTGAAGGAGACTGGTTTTTCCGGATCCATTAGGACCAGTTATAATGCAGCATGTTGCTTCTGGTAAGAAAAATGATAGATCCTGAAAAATAGGGCGAGGTGTATTGGTGTAATGTAAAGTCAGATTTCTTACAGTAATTTTATTATTAGGCAAAAGTTCTTCTGGATTTTTTTTCTTCGTATAAGAAGAATCTATTTTGATATCACTGCGTAGCTTTATTAAAGTTTCTAATGATTTCCAGCCATTTCTTAGCACCTGTCGAGCGTTTACAATTTGTTCTAAAGGTGCAAGGGCTCGTGAAGTTACAATAGAAGCCGCTATAATGGAGCCAGAAGATAGACTTTGACGAAGAACAAGCCAAGCCCCCAATCCCAAGACAGCTGATTGTAAAATCATTCGTAGGGTTTTTGTGAAGACAGAACCAAATGTAGAAATTTTAGAAACATGTAGCTGGTTTTCTTGAGCTAAACGACGTTTTGTCTCCCATTGTGTTAATAAAAAATCACGATTTGATAAAGTGCAGATATATTCTTTTTGCTTGAGTATCGCTTGTCCAAATCCAATTTCTGTATGTTTCGCCACTTCAAATTTGCGTGCAAGATTTTCATTATGAAAGCTAAAAAAGAGAGTGATTGTTATTAAAATTACTGCACTAATAATTGTTAATAATCCAAGCACTGGATGAATTGCAAAACTTAATATTATAAAAATAGGTGTAAAGGGTAGATCAAATAAGGCAGGAATTATAGGAGAGGTAACAAATTGCTTAAATTTATCAAGAGCATTTGCTGTTGAAGCAAAAGTTTGTTCAGTTGGGTCATATTTTTTCAATACTGTATGTATGTAGCTTTTAAAAGATTGCTCCAAAAAACGAGAAACTTCTATGAGCATCCGAGAGCGAATCAAGTCAAAACTAAAGAAAAGTATGTAAAAAAAGAGAGCTATAGTGCTTATAGCAACAAGATTTATTTCACTTTGTGTGCCAATGACGCTGTCATAAATGTGCATCATATAGATGGGGCTAATGAGATAAAAAATATTTATAAAAAAACTGGGAAGCATAATAATCAAAAATCTTGAAGAAGATAATTTGTTTATTTCGGAGATATATTTCATATAAGACATTGAAAAGGCCTGAGTTAGATTTATAAAATTAGAATTAAAAAATTATATTAACTTTAACATTTAGAAATTGTGATATAATAACAATAATTTGATTTTTTAGAAAATATTACTATAGCTACTAGTATAGCTATATTTTTTTATAAATAAAAATTTTTTCATTTAAATATATATTATAAGGTTAATATGTCCATTAAATTTGATTTATCTTATGCCTCTGAGGCAAGAGGTGTTCTCGGATCTTCTTCGGTGTCAACAAATAATAATAAACCTGTTTTTACATTGGATCAGATCAGAGATAAAATTATTGGTAAGCATGGTATTTTAAAGCTAAAGCCTAATAAAGTAATTTATGTTAACATACATCAGCTTGATGATACAGGAAAAAAGATGGCACTTGGTGCGCTTGAGGCATGGTCAAAAGTTACAGGCTTTAAATTTATTCAGGCTTCTCGTGGTAATGCAGATATTTTTTTCGATGACGAAAACCCTGGATGGATCTGTTATTCTCTTCCTGGACAAAAGGCTCGTATAAATATTGGAAAGCAAGAGATACCAAAATTGGGGGACAAGAAAGGAAGTCATAATTTTCATAATTATATTCATGAAATTGGGCATGCCTTGGGTCTTGATCATGCAGGGAATTATGGTGAACACCCAACCTATGGTATTGATAATGATTATGTCAATGATTCCTATTTAACAAGTGTTATGTCTTATTTCTCTCCAGATAAGAACCCTAATACTGGTGCTAGTTTTGGTAAGTGTGCTACACCAATGATTGCTGATATACTTGCTATTCAGAAATTATATGGGTCTCTTAGTGTTAATCTAGGAAATACAGATTATAAAGTTTCTATCAGAGAAGGTGATCGCTTCTTTATTCAAACTATTAACGATAGTGATGGTGTTGATACTTTGGATGTCAGCGGACTTGGTGATTATAATCAGCGGATTAGTCTTATTCCAGAGGCTTTCTCTGATCTTGGTGGCCGAAAAAAAAATCTCTCTATTGCCAGAGGGGCGATTATTGAAAATGTGATCGGAGGCCCAAAATCTGATATTATTATTGGCAATAATGCAGATAATATTATGGAAGGTGGAGCAGGAAACGATATACTTTATGGTCATGAGGGGATTGATACAGCACGTTATAAATCCTCCAGATCTCAAAACAAAATATATCGTTTTGCAACAAATGTAGTTGTCGCTCGTGATGATGGACAGGATATTGATACGTTATATGACATTGAGAGGGTGCAATTTTCTGATCAAGAGATTAATTTATCGGATATTCCGGTAATATCCATACTGGAATATGTTGCATCTCATCCGGATTTGATAGAAGAGGTTTTGAAGAGAGGTCTTTCTGATAAAAAATCCATTTCTGAATTTGGTAAGGAGCATTTTCTTGCGCATGGTTTTAAGAAAGGAAGAGAAATTACCTTTAATTCTTTTGCGTTTCTTGCATCTCATCTGGATTTGATGGCAGAGGTTGTGAAAAAAGGTCTTTCTGATAAACAAGCTATTTCTGATTATGCTGCTCAGTATTATATTTCCTATGGGCATAAAGAGAATAGGACGATCACTTTTGATTTTCAGAGATATCTTAACAAGCATCGGGATAAGTATACTGATATTTTGAACAAAATAAAAGAAAATGAATTAAATGAAAAGCTTGCGTTAGACTATATTTTAGAGAATACAGGTTATACTCTCAATGGATCAGAGAGAAGCAAGCTTGATCGGCCTGCTTTGAAAGATTTTAATCCTCTTTTATATGTTGCATCCCATCCGGATTTGATGGCAGATTTTTTGAGTAAAGGTCTTTCTGATAAACAAGCTATTTTTGATTATGGTGTTTGGCATTATACTCACTATGGGCATAAAGAGAATAGGACGATAGACTTTAATGGGCGTTTATATTTTGAACAGCATCGGGATAAGTATACTTATATTTTGAACAAAATAGAAGAACAAAGTGTAAGCAAAGGCACGTACTCTAAAATAACCGCGAAAGAAAATGAATTAAATGAAAAGCTTGCGTTAGACTATATTTTAGAGGCTCATGGGCCACGTTATACTCTCAATGGAGATGATGCTCTTTTATATGTTGCATCTCATTCGGATTTGATAACAGATGTTTTGAAGAGAGGTCTTTCTGATAAACAAGATATTCTTGGTTATGCTGTTTGGCATTATACTCACTATGGGCATCAAGAGCATAGGACGATAGACTTTAATGGGCGTTTATATTTTGAGCAGCATCGGGATAAGTATACTGATATTTTGAAAAAAATAGAAGAACAAAGTGTAAGCAAAGGCACGTACTCTGAAGTAATCGCGACGGAAAATGAATTAAACAGAAAGCTTGCGTTAGACTATATTTTAGAGGCTCATGGGCCACGTTATACTCTCGATGGAGATGATGCTCTTTTATATGTTGCATCTCATTCGGATTTGATAGCAGATGCTTTGAATAGAGGTCATTTTGATCAAAAATCCATTTCTGATTATGGTGTTTGGCATTATACTCACTATGGGCATCAAGAGAATAGGACGATAGATTTTAATGGGCGTTTATATTTTGAACAGAATCGGGATAAATATACTGATATTTTGAAAAAAATAGAAAAACAAAGTGTAAGCAAAGATTGGTATTCTGAAGTAATCGCGACGGAAAATGCATTAAACAGAAAGCTTGCGTTAGACTATATTTTAGAGTCTCGTGGGCCACGTTATACTCTCAGTGAAGGTGATGCTCTTAAATATGTTGCCTCTTATCCGGATTTGATAGAAGATTTTTTGAGGAAAGGTCTTTCTGATAAACAAGCTATTCTTGATTATGCTGTTTGGCATTATACTAACTATGGGTATAAAGAGTTTAGGACGATCAATTTTAATGTGCCTTTATATCTTGAGGGCAATAAATTTTTAAAAAATAAATTTTTAAAAGAAGATCCGGATTTTAAAAAATCTTTTGATTCAAGTGGTGATAATCCAGTCGCTTTAAAGAAACTGAATGATTACGTTTCCTTATATCATATTAATAAAGGTTATAAGAAAGGGTATCGTCATGATGCTTTTGATGGCGGAGAATATGTTGCATCTCATCCAGATTTGATAGAGGCGTGTAAATTTAGGGATTCTCAGGCTATTGCTGAATTTGGTAAGGAGCATTTTCTTGCGTATGGTTTTAAGCAAGGAAGAGAAGTTACCTTTGATTCTTTTGCGTTTCTTGCATCTCATCAAGATTTGATAGAGAGATGTAAGGGTAAAGATATCAATGCTATTAAAAAATATGCTGTGGAATATTTTCTTCACAATGATTTTAAGAATTTTGATTATAAGAGGTACATGGATTCACTTTCTGATACTGTATGTAATTCTATAAAAAGGCCTTTAGATCCCAAGGACTGCGAAGCATATTTCACGAAGCATTTTCTGTACGAGGGTTATAAGAGTAAAGGATTAGATCCTAAGAAATATGTTGAAATGAATCCTGATTTACTCAAAGATTATAATGAAAATTATAAAGATCATGAATCTATTGAGGATTACGGCTACAAACATTATGTGCGTTTTGGTCATTCGCAGCAAAGGGAGAGATTTATAAAATCTTTAGATGAAGTCTGTAGTGATAACCTTCATACTATGGGCTTAACTTTTTCTGGCGACATTGGTGACGGTCATAGAGGCATGATTCCTGGATCTAATGTTGATAAAGGTCGTAAAATTGACCCTATGAATAAACCTCTGAGTTATAGTTCTTATGAAGAAAATCTTGATACTGACTTCGAATTAGAAGATATGATTATATCGCAAGGACTGCATACTCATGCTGATCTGCATGACATGCATTAATCCCATTAAAATAATAATTTTTTGAATGCAATAAGATCAGGAAGTATAAGGTAATCATGCTTCCTGATAATTTTATTTTTTCAATTTCTGGATTTTTATAAGCTTTTAATGTGTTAGCTTATTATTTTTTTAAAAATTAATTTGTGTATTTTGATCTGCAAGATTTTATTATGGAATTCAATGTCATTGGATGCTTGATAATTTTATCCTTTTAAGATAGTTATAATCTTATTAATATATGAGTTATTTTTTAAAGGATTTTTATAAATGTATACCGATTATGGTTATAACCAGAAGCATAATTCTTTACGTGTTAAAAGAAATGTTGGCGGCAATCATCAAGGCATGTTGCCTGAGACTGATGTTCATCCAGTTGGTGTCACGGAGCAATCTTCTCTTGCTGGCAGACAAAAAAATAACGAACAACGTTCTCATACTGGCGGAGTTGATACGGGCCCAGGTTCTGCTGGCGAAATTGTTAATTCCGAAGCTCCTTCTCCTAGCGGTGTTGTTACGGCCAAAATTACTTCTCTTGGCGAAGGTGTTACGGACACAAATTCTCCTACTGGAGACGCTGGTAAAGGCGCAGGTTCTGTGGTGACTCCTGGTCAGAACCAGGATTCTGTGGTGACTCCTGATCAGAACCAGGATTCTGTGGTGACTCCTGTTCATGTCCAAACTTCTCCTAGCGAAGTTGTTAATGCCAAAACTCTTTCTCCTGACGAAGGTGTTACGACCCAAGCTTCTTCTCCTGGCGATGTTGGTGGCAAAGAGGTGACTGCCTCTGATCAGCCTGATTTGAAAAAATTTAATCCTCTTGTGTATGTTGCATCTCATTCGGATTTGATAGCAGATGCTGTGAATAAAGGTCATTCTACTAAACAAGCCATTTCTGATTATGGTATTTGGCATTATAATAACTATGGTCATAAAGAGCATAGGAAGATCAATTTTGATTATAATAAGTATATGAAAAACTATATGGAAAAGTGTAATGCTGTTGTTAAAAAAGTGATGCAATCTACAGACAGCACCTCGACCACTAAAGAATTAGCCATGAGTGAATTGGACGATAAATTAGAGGAAGAGATTGCTTTAAGCTATATTTTAGAGAAACCAGATGCTGCTATCAATGCAGATAATGCTCTTCAATATGTTGCATCTCATTCGGATTTGATAGCAGATGCTTTGAATAAAGGTCATTCTACTAAACAAGCCATTTCTGATTATGGTATTTGGCATTATAATAACTATGGTCATAAAGAGCATAGGAAGATCAATTTTGATTTTAAGGGATATCTTAAAAAGCATGAGGGTGAGGCTAAGTATGCTAATATTGTGACAAATATGGACAGATTAGAAAAAAGCCTTTTAAGAGAAGAAACCCTTTTAAACAAAGACTTTTACTCTAAAGTAATCGCGGAAAAAAATAAATTAAAGGAACAGCTTGCGTTAGATTATATTTTAGAGAAACCAGATGCTGCTATCAATGCAGATAATGTTATTCAATATGTTGCATCTCATTCGGATTTGATAGCAGATGCTTTGAATAAAGGTCATTCTACTAAACAAGCCATTTCTGATTATGGTATTTGGCATTATAATAACTATGGTCATAAAGAGCATAGGAAGATCAATTTTGATTTTAAGGGATATCTTAAAAAGCATGAGGGTGAGGCTAAGTATGATAATCTTCAGGGAAATGCATTAAAGGAACAGCTTGCGTTAGATTATATTTTAGAGAAACCAGATGCTGCTATCAATGCAGATAATGTTATTCAATATGTTGCATCTCATTCGGATTTGATAGCAGATGCTTTGAATAAAGGTCATTCTACTAAACAAGCCATTTCTGATTATGGTATTTGGCATTATAATAACTATGGTCATAAAGAGCATAGGAAGATCAATTTTGATTTTAAGGGATATCTTAAAAAGCATGAGGGTGAGGCTAAGTATGATAATCTTCAGGGAAATGCATTAAATGAACAGCTTGCTTTAGACTATATTTTAGAGAAACGAGGTTCTGCTACTGGCCAAGTTGTTGCGGCCCAAACTTCTGAGAATACTCCTGTTCAGCAGAACCAAAATTCTGATAAGGATACTGTTCAGAAGCAAGATTCTGCGGATAAATCTGTTAAGGTCGAAACTCCTCCTAGCGAAGTTGTTGCTTCTACGGAGACTTCTGATAAGAGCCAAAAACCTGCGGTGACTCCTGATCAGCCTCAAAATCCTCCTAAAGGCGTTGGTACAGGCCCAGGTTCTACTATTAATTCAGATGAGTCTTCTGTTGCGGCACAAGCTTCTTCTAATAGCGATAGTACGACCAAAACTCTTGATCAGCCTCAAAATCCTCCTAAAGGCGTTGGTACAGGCCCAGGTTCTACTATTAATTCAGATGAGTCTTCTGTTGCGGCACAAGCTTCTTCTAATAGCGATAGTACGACCAAAACTCTTGATCAGCCTCAAAATCCTCCTAAAGGCGCTGGTACGGGCACAGGTTCTCCTCTTGGTAACGTTGGTGGTGAGCATGAAAAAGTCGTGATTGACGTTGATAAACCTCCTCGTATTAAGTTAATATCTTCTACTGAACAACAAGTGAGTGGAAATCAACAAAAGGATGCTCAGAACCAAGATTCTGGGGAGACTTCTGTTAAGGTCGAAACTCCTCCTAGCGGCGCTACGGACACAGGTTTGGGGACTTCTGTTCCGCAGCAAAAATCTGAGGGGACTCCTGTTCAGCAGCAACAATCTGAGCAGCCTTATGTTCAGCCTCAACCTCCTCCTAGCGGCGCTACGGACACAGGGTTGGGGACTTCTGTTCAGCAGCAAAAATCTGAGGGGACTCCTGTTCAGCAGCAACAATCTGAGCAGCCTTATGTTCAGCCTCAAACTCCTCCTAGCGGCGCTACGGACACAGGTTTGGGGACTTCTGTTCAGCAGCAAAAATCTGAGGGGACTCCTGTTCAGCAGCAACAATCTGAGCAGCCTTATGTTCAGCCTCAAACTCCTCCTAGCGGCGCTACGGACACAGGTTTGGGGACTTCTGTTCCGCAGCAAAAATCTGAGGGGACTCCTGTTCAGCAGCAACAATCTGAGCAGCCTTCTGTTCAGCCTCAAACTCCTATTAGCGATGGTGCGGGCCTAGGTTCTCATACTAGCGGAGTTGATAGCGAGCATAAAAAAGCTACACTTGACCCTGGTAGGAAGATTGACCTTATTGATAAGCCGTATACTCAACAATCTTTGCAGGATGCTTTAGACCATCTCAATCATCTTCCTCCTCGTCCTGATGAAAATGAAGGGCAGCATGGTTTTAACCCTGATAAACCTCTGAATTATGGTTCTTCTGGAGAAAGTCATAATAATCTTTACTTCAAAGAAGATGAGAGTGTACCGCATACTCATGATGATCTGCATGCTCATGATGGTCTGCATGCTCATGATGGTCTGCATGCTGCATGACATGTATTAACCCTATTCAAATAATAATTTTTTGAATGAAATAAGATCAGGAAGTATAAGGTATTTATGCTTCCTGATTCATTTTTTTTTAAAGATCTAGCGTTGTCTTGATATTTTTGGTTCTTTTCTAAGAAAAGACAGAAAGTATTAATAATAAAGATTATGATGATAGTACTAGTCCAAAAGATTTTGATGACTATCATGATGAAGGCCATGGCGATTTTAGGTCATATTGATCATTCTGTTGCTTTAGTGGATAATATAATCCTTTTTAAGATAGCTATTATACAATCAAGCAGTATAACAAATTATACTGCTTAATGATGACTTATGTTAATAGTGTTGATACATTCTCTGGAGATTTGCATATATCTGCAATGATACAAGACTTGCAATTTGGTTTGCGGGCTTTACAAATATAACGTCCATGTAAAACAAGCCAGTTATGTGCATGGTATATGTATTTTTCAGGAACAATATGCATCAGTTTTTCTTCAACTTTTTCAGGAGTTTTTCCTTTTGCAAGATTAATTCTGTTAGAAATACGAAAGACATGAGTGTCTACAGCAATAGTTTTAATTCCAAAGGCTGTCGATAAAACAACATTGGCTGTTTTTCGTCCAACACCAGGCAAGGACATCAGTTTTTCTCTTGTTTTAGGTACTTCGCTGTTAAAGTCTTCAATTATTTTTTTTGATAAATTAATAATATTTTTTGTCTTTGTATGATAAAGACCAATAGTTTTTATGTAGTTACGTATTTTATCTTCACCAAGTTGTAGCATTTTTTGAGGTGTGTCAGCAGCACTGAATAGTACAGGTGTTATTTTATTAACACTTATATCTGTAGCCTGTGCTGAAAGCATTACTGCAATAACAAGAGTAAAAGAATTGGTATAATAAAGCTCTCCTTTTGGATTTGGCCATTTTATAGAGAAGCGCTGGAATATTTCGTTTAAATCTTCCTGACTATATACGCATTTGAGATTAGCTTTTGGAAAGGATGACTTCAAATTATTCAAGTCCTGATATAAAAGTCTCAATCTAAAAAGATTATTATAGAAGTTTATATTTAAATCAACTTACTTTAAAATACATAATGATATTCTTTAATTTATGAATAATTAAGGTAGATTTACAGTAATTCAATTTTTAGGAACAATTAACATGAATGCAGGAATATCACTTCCAAAACCTAAAGGTGTGTCTTCGTTTTTTTGATAAAAAATATCACTTTTTTGCTTATTTTCGTTTTTATATTTTTTTCTTGATGAGATATTTTGTACATTACTTGCTTCAATTTTTGAATTTTCTAAGTGATTTTTCTGAGAGCTTTCATGTATATTATTTTTCTTTTTTGAAAATATATTTTTAGGAGTGTTTTTTTCTGAATCTGAAGGCATTATAAGGGTTGATAGATCACCATTTAACCATTCAATTTTTTCGTTTATTAATTTTTCAATTACATCAGAATATTTTATATCTTTATGTGTTACAAGAGTAAATGCTTTACCATGGCGTCCTGCTCGTCCTGTACGCCCAATCCGATGAATATAATCTTCAGCATGAATTGGAACATCAAAATTAAAAACATGTCCTACATCATGAATATCAAGGCCACGAGCTGCTATATCAGAAGCCACCATAAGCTGGATAGTTCCTTCTTTAAAGTTATCCAGTATTTTCATACGCATTCTTTGATTCATATCTCCATGAATAGCACATACTGAAAATCCATGATGATTAAGGGAACGGAAGAGACTTGTGACATCTTTTTTTTGATTGCAGAATATAATTGCATTTTTTAGATCATCTTGAGAGCGTATTAGTTTGCGTAATACAACTCTTTTTTGATAAGATTCTGAATGTGCAGCAACAAACCAGTGTTTTACAGTTTTGGCAGCAGATGAAGAAGGATTAACCTCAATTGTTTTTGGATTTCTTAAAAAATTTTTAGAAATTTTTTGCAGCTCTAGAGACATTGTGGCTGAAAATAAAAGAGTTTGTCGTGTAGATGATATAATTCTAACAATATTTTCAATATCAGGAATAAAGCCCATATCAAGCATTCGATCTGCTTCATCTATAACGAGTATTTTAATACCACTCATAAGCAGTTTTCCACGCTCGAAATGGTCAAGCATTCGTCCTGGCGTACATATTAGAACATCAACACCTCTTTCTAATTTACGGTTTTGCTCTTCAAAGGACACACCTCCGATTAGTAATGCGACATTTAGCTTATGATTTTTTCCATATTTTTCAAAACTGTCCGCGACTTGTGCAGCGAGTTCTCGAGTTGGTTCTAATATAAGAGCAAGTGGCATCCGTGCACGTGCACGCGATTCTTCAAGGATAGTTAACATAGGAAGAACAAAAGATGCTGTCTTGCCAGTACCTGTTTGTGCTAACCCTAGAACATCATGACCTTGTAATATCAAAGGAATAGCCTTTTCTTGAATAAGAGTAGGATTAACATACCCTGAATCAACAATAGAACTAATAACTTTAAGACTTAAACCAAGATCAGAAAACTTCATGAACGATAAGGGTTTTACTTACACCCTAACAAATAATAAAACTCCAGTGTATATGAAAAAAGATTAAAATCAATATGTTTTTTTAATTTTAAAAAACTTGAATGATTGGGTTCAAATATTTTCTTAATTTTATTCCTGCATTAATATACTCTAAGGGATTAATCGCTTTGTCGTATATACGAACTTCATAATGTAAATGCGTTGCAGTTGAACGTCCTGTAGAGCCAGCCAGTCCTATAATTTGCTTAGCTTTAATTATATCTCCTTTTTTAACAAGAATACGAGATAAGTGTCCATAGCGTGTTGTAATTCCTGCTCCATGTTCTATCTCTACAAGATTTCCATATCCTCCTGAAGGATTTGCAAAAATGATTTTTCCATTACCGGTAGCAATTACAGGTTCTCCTTTCAGAAAAAGAAAATCTACTCCTGAATGCATTGCTATTCTCTTAAAAAAAGGATCAATGCGATTTCCAAAGCCACTGGTAATATACTTTCCTTCAGCAGGATGCTCTAGTGGCATTGGGGATAGAAGAGTTTGTATTTTTGAGAATTCTTGGAGTGCGTGATCAAGGTTATGAAATTTCTTTTTTTCAAAAGGGGATAGAGGTTGATCCTCTTCAGGAATTAAAAATGGACCACCAACAGCACTAGAGCTTTTTCTAAACTCAGTGTTTAATCCAATTTTTTCAAGAATAGAAAAAATGTCATGTGTCATTTCTTCTGTTTTTTTGGTAAAGAGCTCAATTTCTTTATTTTGTTGTTGTTCTGCTTTTTTAAGAAAAAGTGTTAATTTAGAAAATTTGTAATCAATACGGTTTCCAACTGTTTCTTCTTGATTGAGAATATAGGGAGAATGATTGTTATCATTAATAATGTCAGCGAGTTTAGATTTTAATAGATCCTTATCTGTATTATTTGTTTCTTTTAAAAGAAGCATATTTTTTAGAATAGGTTTACGTGCATTCAGAGCATCTTGATGGGCTATAAGGGTATTAACTTTTTCTTCAATTAAACGCTGATCCATGAGCTGGCGAGAAGTAATACGATCTACTTGTGCTCTTAAAGCCGCAATACGATCTTCATAGTCGTATTCGACTTGTGTTTGATGAGCTGTAATAGCAGCCATTAGGTCATCGTGTAAAATAAGATAAGATATTGTTATAAGAAATGTAATTGTTAGTGCCGTGAGTAAGCAACAGCTTATCTTGATCATCCAGGGATATACTGTCATATGACTGATTTTGTTGTTGCTAGCAAATATAATGATACATTGCTTTGGACATTTTTTAAAAAGTTTGTTATTTGGTTTAAGGTTATCACCAAATTCCTGAACTTTCATATGAATATGCCTTTCTTATTGATTTAATATTCTTACATCCAATCTTATTTAAAATCTTTTAAGGTTAATATTTTATTGTTTCATAAATTAAAAAAAGACGCATAATAAGTATCTTTGTAATTTACAGATGACCTATTATGCGTCTAAAGAGAGGTTTATGAAAGTTAAGATGAATAATACATTTCAAATTCCAGAGGGTGTGGTGTCATTTCTAGACGAATGACTTCTTCCATTTTAAGTTCAATGAAGGAATCAATCTGATCGTCATCAAAAACATTACCTTTTTTGAGAAACTCCCGATCATTGTTAAGGCTCTCAAGAGCTTCGCGTAATGAGTTGCAAACTCGAGGAATATTTTTTATCTCATCTGGAGGCATATTATAAATATTCCTATCTATTGGTTTTCCAGGATGTATTTTATTTTTTATACCATCGAGGCCAGCCATTAACATTGCTGCAGCTGTTAAGTAAAGGTTAGCACTTGGATCAGCAAATCTGATTTCGATACGTTTTGTTTTGGAATGTGTTGCAAATGGAATACGGCAGGCAGCAGAGCGATTATGTGTTGAATACACTAATTGTACAGGTGCTTCATAGCCTGATACCAGACGTTTATAAGAGTTCGTTGAAGGATTGGCAAATGCATTAAGAGCTTTAGCGTGTTTGATGATACCTCCTATAAAATAAAGGCAAGTTTCAGAAAGACCACATTCTTGGTTTCCAACAAAAACAGGTTGATCTTTTTTCCAGATTGACATGTTTATATGCATACCTGAGCCATTGGTAGATGATATAGGTTTTGGCATGAAGGTTGCTGTTTTACAATAACAATTGGACACTTGATGGACTATATATTTGTATATCTGTACATGATCACCAGTACATAAAAGTGTATCGAATTTTAATCCAAGTTCATGTTGTGCAGGACTGACTTCATGATGATGTTTTTCTACACACAGTCCCATTTTTTTCATGGACGTTAGCATTTCAGAGCGCATGTCGTGTAAGCTGTCTTGAGGGAAAAGGGGTACATAACCGCCTTTAAGAGTCGGTCGATGACCTGAATTTTCTCTAGAGCTGTCATCGTCAATATCAATCGGTAATTCTGAAGAATTTATCTTAAATACAGAACTATAAGGAGTAACGTTGTATTTTATGGTATCAAATACAAAGAATTCAACTTCTGGTCCAACAAAAAAAACGTCTCCTATACCTGTATTTTTTAGATAATCTTCAGCTTTTTTTGCTATATAACGAGGATCACGATTATAAGGAGTATTAGAGGATGGATCGTACACATCACAAATAATGCCCATAGTTGATTGAGCAAAGAAAGGATCAAGATGTTTTGTTTTGATATCAGGCTTTAACAACATGTCAGACTGATTAATATCTTTCCATCCTAAAATTGATGAAGCATCAAAAACAATTCCGTTGCATAAAAGTTCTTCATCTATAATAGAAGTATCTAGAGTGATATGATGAAACTTGCCTTTCATATCTGTAAAACGTAGGTCTAAGAATTTTACGTCATTTTCTTTTATCTGATTTATAAGATCAGAAGCACTATAAGTCATGGTAATCCTCTTTTCATGTTGACTTGATAATGTAATACTGAATTTTAGATTTTTTTGTATAGGTAGTGTCTACGATATTTCCTCTATTTTTTGCTGTACTTTCAATTTGTCTTGAAAAATCTCTATCGTCAATACATTTGTATATTTAACTTGATTAAGGCCTGCAATGAGTGTTGAAAAATATTGTTATTAAAGATAATTTTTTGTAAATTTTATTTTTAGGAAACTAAACAGAATTGATTGTTTTAAAATGATTTTAATTTCATCTTTTTGAGGACTAACCTTTGAAAAATCGTTGAAATTTGTTTCTTTTCTTGTTTGAATATTTTTCACGCCAAAATATCAATCTCTTTGTTTAATGATTATTTCATTTGGTACGACTAAAATAGCTTTGACTTTTTGACTAGAGAAAACTATATAAGATCGTAAGAAGATGCTACATTATATTGAGTAGTGAATGTGGATTTCAGTGCATAATCTCAGAAGTGTTTTTTTTTTGAGATACGATCTTCAATTTTTTTATTTTGGTATTTGTAAATTAATTTTTTAAAAATTTTAGGGATGAAAAAGTTTAAAATGATAAGTTATTATAGATTATCTAGATTTGTTTTATTGATGATTATTATTTTTATTTTTTTGCATAGCTGTTTTTTGGTGGCATCACATCAATCACAAAAGAGAACCTTTATAAGGTATTGTTATTGAAGAACATTATACACTTTGAAAGTAAGGCGTAATATTTGAATTTCAGAGTGTATACTTCCAATGATTGTTCTTTATAAAAAGCTTGCAATTTTTTATTGAGTATTTTGAATACTTGTATATAATTATAGTCTCTTTGCTGCTTTTTGTTGAGGGGGAGCACTCTATTGGGTTCACTTTCAGAGATTTTTCTTACTCCATCAGAAATGTTGAAAGCAGAGCAGTTAGCAGCTCGTGTCTGTGATATTGATAGTTGGACTTTAATGCAGAAAGCTGGGCAAGCTGTTGCTGAATCAGCTTTACGTCTTTTCCCTGAAGCTTGTCGATACGTTATTTTTTGTGGTCCAGGTGGTAATGGTGGAGATGGTTATATCACTGCTAAGATACTATTTGAACATGGTATGCCTGTGGTTGTTTACAGATTGGGGCATGATAAACTATCTGATGATTGTAAACATGCACGCTCCATATGTCCTGTGACACCGTTACCATTGGATCAATGGTATCCTGTTCCTGGAGATGTTGTAATCGATGCTTTGTTCGGCGGTGGATTATCTCGTGATATGCCTACTGAGGCTGTTAATGTTGTAAGATTGACTTTAAGTTATAAAATTCCTGTAATTTCTGTTGATTTTCCTTCAGGAGTTTGTGGAGAAACAGGAAAAATAAGAGGATTTTCCTTTCGTGCTTCTTACAGTATAACGTTTATGACGCGTAAATCAGGGCATGTTTTATTGCCTGGTCGAGATCTGTGTGGTGTCATTGAAATTGTCAATATAGGTATTCCACATAGATTTTTGTTGTCAGCTTGGCAGGGAATACGTGAAAACACGCCTTCTTTATGGAAAGATGTTATGCCAAAGTTGCGGCCTGATATACATAAATATCAGCGTGGTTATTTGGGAGTTTTTTCTGGGAAAGAATCATCTTCGGGTGCGGGGCGTCTTGCTGCACAAGCTGGGTTAAAATCTGGGGCAGGTGTTGTCACGTTAGCCGTTCCATCATCTGCACTCAATATTAATGCGTCGTCTCTTACTGCTGTAATGTTACGTGTGATTGATACAGAAGATAATTTGAATGTTTGGTTAAGCGATCAAAGACGATTATCGGCTTTTGTTTTAGGTCCAGGATTTGGTGATCTAGAAAAAGCGCGGCGTTTTGTAGCATTATTATCCTTATATCCTTTAGTTTTAGACGCTGATGGGATTACTGCTTTTCAGAATTGTCCAGAATTATTGTTCTCTTATTTTAATAAACAAACAACAAGATTAGTAATGACACCACATGAAGGAGAATTTTCTAGAATTTTTCCTGATATTGCGGCTTCTTCCCAAGGTAAAATTGATAAAGCTAAAGCTGCTGCTATACGTTCTGGTGCTGTTATTGTTTATAAAGGAGGAGATACAGTAATTGCTGGACCTGATGGGCGTGTTCTAATTAATACCAATGCATCTTCTAATTTAGCAACTGCTGGTTCAGGAGATATTTTGTCTGGTATTATTGGAGCGCATCTTGCAACAGGAGTTCCTGCATTTGAAGCTGCTGCTGCTGCTGTATGGAGACATGGTGAAGCAGCATATTTTGCAGGAAAAACTATGACTGCAGAGGATTTAATTCAATCTATCCAATGTTTACCAGAGTAAAAAGAAAATTTAATTCTTTTTGAAGCTTTTATTCATTTTTTTTGAGTAACGTCTTAAGAAAGAAGCCTGTGTGAGAACGAGGTTCATTAATAATGTCTTCTGGGCTCCCGTAAGCAATTACTTCACCGCCATCGTTTCCACCTTCTGGCCCAAAATCTATAATCCAGTCAGCAGTTTTTATAACATCCAGGTTATGTTCAATAACAACAACAGAGTTTCCTTGACTGGTTAATGAATGTAAGATTTCTAGTAATTTTGCTACATCATGAAAGTGTAGGCCCGTTGTTGGTTCATCAAGAATATAAAGCGTGCTTCCAGTTGCAGATCTTGATAATTCTTTAGCAAGTTTAACTCTTTGTGCTTCTCCACCAGATAATCTTGTGGCTTGTTGCCCAATTTTAATATAACCTAGCCCAACATCTTTTAATGTTTGTAACTTATTTCGTATTGCAGGAACAGATGAAAAAAAATCAAGACTTTCTTCTACAGACATAGACAGTACTTCAGAAATTGTTTTTCCTTTAAAAGTAATCTCTAAGGTTTCACGATTATAACGTTGTCCACCACAGGCATCACATGTAATATAGATATCAGGCAAAAAATGCATTTCAATTTTAGTGACGCCATCACCTTTGCAAATTTCACATCTCCCGCCTTTGATATTAAATGAAAAACGTCCTGCTTGATATCCACGTGCTTTAGCTTCTGGTAGATTGCTAAACCACTCTCGGATGGTTGTAAAGGCACCAACATAGGTTGCTGGATTAGAGCGAGGAGTTCGTCCAATAGGGGATTGATTAATTTCAATAACTTTATCAATCTTTTCGAGTCCTGTGATTTGATCGTAAATACCAGGAATATCTCGGCTGCCCATTACATGTCGTGAAGCTATTTTATAAAGAGTAGATATAAGAAAAGTAGATTTTCCACTTCCGGAAACACCAGTGATAGCAGTAAATAAACCAAGTGGAATAGAAGCGGTAACATTTTTTAAATTATTACTACGCGCTCCAACGATTTTTATTGTATGGCCTGGATCTGGTTTGCGGCGATCCTTTGGAACTTCAATAGTGATTTTTCGAGATAAATATTGTCCAGTAATAGAAGATACTTCCTCTATAATCGTTGAGGGAGAACCTGCTGCTACCACTTGACCTCCATTTATGCCGGCAGCCGGGCCTATATCAACAATATAATCGGCAGCAAGGATAGTATCCTCGTCATGCTCAACAACGATGACTGTATTTCCTATATCACGGAGATGCTTAAGAATTTTGATAAGACGCGCATTATCACGTTGATGAAGACCTATAGAAGGTTCATCAAGTACATAAAGAACTCCTGTTAATCCTGCACCTATTTGTGAAGCAAGACGTATACGTTGACTTTCTCCTCCTGAAAGCATTAAAGAACTGCGGGATAAGGTTAGATAATTGAGACCTATTTTATCAAGAAGGTTTAATCTGTTTTTAATTTCTTTAATAATAGAATCTGCAATGTCACATTGTTTTTTTGTTAATTTCTCTGTTAATGTGTCAAACCAAGACACAGCTTCTTTTATCGACATATTTGCTATTTCGCCAATATGTTTTTGGTCTATCTTTATTGCCAAAGCTTCTGGTTTCAAACGATAACCATTACATGAAGAGCAAGGAGCTGATGATGTGTAACGCTCAATTTCTTCTCGAATAGACTGAGAATCAGTTTCTTTTTTACGACGTTCTAATAAAGGGATAATCCCTTCAAATTTTTTTCTAGTTGTATACGAACCTTCTTCATCAATATAATTAAACGGGATCTTTTCGGATGTTCCATAGAGGAGATTTTTTTGAATTTTTTCTGGAAGATCACGCCATTTACTCTCAATCTTGAAATTGAGAGCTTTTCCAAGTGAATCTAGAGTTTGTTGGTAATACAATGACGATTGAGGCCAAGCTGCAATAGCTCCTTTATTCAATGGTAATTCCGGATCTGGGATAACAAGAGTTTCTTCTATTTTTTGGTGCTTCCCTAAACCATCGCAATCATTGCATGCTCCAGCTGGATTATTAAAAGAAAAAAGACGTGGTTCTATCTCTGGAATATTAAAACCGGAAAGAGGGCAAGAAAATCTTTCGGAGAAAAGAATAGATTGGTTTTTTTTGTTATTAATTTGATCATAAGACGATTTGTTGTCAATAAACTCGACAACAGCCAAACCATGACTCAAACGTAAACAGGTTTCGAGGCTATCCGCTAATCGGACTTTAATATTTTCATGAATAACGATACGATCTATGACTACGTCTATGTCATGCTTGTATTTTTTATCAAGAGAGGGAACGTTGTCAATTTGGTAAAATTGTTCGTCAATTTTAACACGTTGGAATCCCTTTTTAGATAATTCTGAGAGTTCTTTTTTATATTCTCCTTTTCGGTTACGTATTATAGGTGCAAGTATATAAATACGCGTTCCATGGTCTAGTGACAGGATACGGTCAGTCATTTGACTAACGGTTTGGCTTTCTATAGGAAGTCCGGTGGCAGGTGAATAAGCTATGCCTATACGAGCAAAAAGTAATCGCATGTAATCATAGATTTCAGTTGTCGTACCAACAGTAGAACGTGGATTGTGTGAAGTATTTTTTTGGTCTATAGAAATGGCTGGAGATAAACCATCAATACGGTCAACGTCTGGTTTTTTTACTATCTCTAAAAATTGTCGGGCATATGTAGAAAGGCTTTCGACATAGCGTCTTTGCCCTTCAGCATAGATTGTATCAAAGGCTAAAGAAGACTTCCCTGATCCAGAAAGGCCGGTGATAACAATAAGTTTATTGCGTGGCAAATTGAGATTAATATTTTTCAGGTTATGTTCACGGGCACCGCGAATAGAAATAGTTTTTATCTGGCTCATAAAGGAAATTGTTTCAAATGTAATATTATTGTTAATGTTAAGTAATATGAAGTTGATTCAATAAATATATAGAGTTGAGATTAAGACTAATGATACATATATCATAGATTAGCAAAAGATATGAGATTGTAATAGAGTAATATTCATTGAATATGATATTATAGAATAGTACGTAGTTGTAAATAGGATTTATGAGATGTCAGGTAGTATAAATAAAGTTATTATTATAGGCAATCTTGGTGCAGATCCTGAAATACGGCGCACGCAAGACGGACGGATGATAGTGAGTATTCGTATTGCTACCTCAGAGACTTGGCGAGATCGTAATACAAATGAACGTCGTGAAAAAACAGAATGGCATAATGTCGTTATTTTTAATGAAGGTTTGTGTAAGATTGCCGAGCAATATTTAACTAAGGGTTCTAAAGTATATATTGAGGGTCAACTGCAAACTAGAAAATGGAAAGATCAAAATGGCAATGATCGTTATACCACTGAGATTGTATTGCAGGGATTTAATTCAACTCTTACTATGCTTGATACACGAGGGGAAAATAATAACTTTAATAAAAATCGTAGTTCAGGATATATGAAAAGTAATGATGAATTTGGAGAAAATTCTGTTAATGGAGGCAGTACGTTGGATCGTGAAGGAAGAGACGATATTTTTTCGAATGAACTTGACGACGAGATACCATTTTAGTAGTTTAAAATATTAATTTTAGTATACCAGTTCTTTAATATTATTTGTATCAAAAATACTCTTTTATAGTTTTCTGGTTTATTATATTGGAGTTTTGGTATAATGTTTTTTATTGTTATCTATATATTCGGATGTATATAGATGTTTTATTTTAGTTTGATTAATGACATCTTAGTCAAGCATTCTGCAAATTATGATAATTTTTCTATAAAATCTAAAGATCGTGAAATCCATTGACTGAAAGAAGTATACTCGGTGGTGAGAAATATCCACAAGGCATTTATCCTGTATCAATAATAGAAGAAATGCAACGATCATACCTTGATTATGCTATGAGTGTGATTGTGTCTCGTGCATTGCCTGACGTGCGTGATGGTTTGAAACCTGTGCATCGTCGTATACTCTATGGCATGATGCAGTTAGGGATAGATTGGAATAAAAAATATGTAAAGTGTGCACGAGTTACTGGCGATGTAATGGGTAAATACCATCCACATGGTAACGTTCCTATTTATGATGCTTTGGCTCGTATGGCCCAGGATTGGTCTCTGCGATTACCTTTGATTGATGGACAAGGTAATTTTGGATCAGTAGATGGAGATCCCCCGGCAGCTGAACGTTATACTGAGTGCCGTTTACAAAAGTCAGCACATTTTTTGCTAGAAGATCTTGATAAGGATACGGTTGATTTTAGGGCAAATTATGATGGCTCCCTTCAGGAGCCCATTGTTCTTTCTGCGAAATTTCCAAATCTGCTTGTCAATGGAGCTGGCGGTATTGCTGTGGGTATGGCCACCAATATTCCTCCTCATAATATAGGCGAAATTATTGATGGTTGTATTGCAATTCTTTCTAATCCTGAGATTGATTTAATTGATTTGATGCGTATTATTCCTGGACCAGATTTTCCTACAGGAGGTATAATTTTAGGTCGTTATGGAACGAAGCTTGCTTATGAAACCGGACGGGGTTCAATTATGATGCGAGGGCGTTCTCACGTAGAGAAAATGAGAGGAGATCGGGAACAAATAGTTATCACAGAAATTCCGTATCAAGTTAATAAAGCAGCGATGATTGAGAAGATAGCTGAGTTGGTTCGGGATAAACGCATTCAGGGAATCTCTGATCTTCGAGATGAATCAAATCGGCAAGGATATCGAGTTGTAATTGAGTTAAAGCGTGATTCTAGTTCTGATGTTGTTCTTAACCAATTATACCGCTATACTCCTCTTCAAACATCATTTAGTGCTAATATGGTGGCTTTAAGTGGTGGAAAACCTGAACAGCTCACTCTTATAAAGATGTTGAAAGCTTTTCTTGTTTTCCGCGAAGAAGTTGTTAGTAGACGTACAAAATATCTCTTGTATAAGGCGCGTGAACGAGCGCACATCTTGGTTGGTCTTTCTATAGCAGTCGCTAATATTGATGTTATCATTGGCATTATTCGCCAGGCTCCTAATCCGGATTCTGCACGTAAAGAGCTTTTGAATAGAAGTTGGTTTGCAGAAGATATTGAAAGTTTAATTAGATTAATTGATGATCCACGCCATTTTGTTAATGAAGATGGTTTGTATTATCTGTCAGAAGAGCAAGCAAAAGCTATTCTTGAACTCCGTTTGGCAAGACTTACTCATCTTGGACGTGATGAAATTAAAGAAGAATTGAATGAACTTAGCAAAGAAATTAAGAATTGTTTGGATATTTTATCGTCACAATCGCGTATACAAGGTATTATAAAGGATGAGCTTCTTCAGATTCGAGATGTACTAGGTACTCCACGTCGTACAGAGATTATCAATGATACTCCTGATATGGATGATGAAGATCTTATTGCACGTGAAGACATGGTTGTAACTGTTTCTCATTTAGGATACGTTAAGCGGGTTCCTCTTTCTGCATATCGTGCACAGCGTCGTGGTGGTAAAGGGCGCTCTGGTATGGCAACGCGCGATGAAGATTTTGTAACGCGTTTGTTCATAGCCAATACACATACTCCTGTATTGTTTTTTTCATCTTTAGGAGTTGTTTATAAAGAAAAGGTTTGGCGTTTACCAGTAGGTATGCCACAGTCTCGTGGCAAGGCTTTAATTAACATTCTGCCTTTGAAACAAGGTGAACGTATGACAACAATTATGCCTTTACCAGAAGATGAAGCAAGTTGGGTAAATCTTGATGTTATGTTTTCCACTACACCTGGTACTGTTCGGCGAAATAAATTATCTGATTTTGTGCATGTGAACCGTAATGGTAAGATTGCAATGAAATTGGAGGAAAATGATGAGATTGTTTCAGTAGAAACTTGTACTGAGGACCATGATGTTTTGCTAACAACAGAATTTGGTCAGTGTATTCGATTCCCAGTTTCTAATGTGCGTGTATTTTCTGGACGGAATTCAGTAGGAGTAAGGGGTATTTCATTAGCTGAAGGTGACCGTGTTATCTCTATGGCTATCATTTCTCATGTGGATTCTGAACCTTGGGAGCGTAGTGCTTATTTAAAACGTGTAGCAGCTGAGCGTCGTTCTTCTATCAGTGAAGTTGAAGAAAGTGATTTTATCAACAATGATGAAATAACTGAAGGGAATATTCTTTCTGAAGAGCGTTATAATCAATTAAAACTAAGTGAACAATTTATTTTAACTATTTCAGAAAAAGGTTTTGGTAAAAGATCATCTTCTTATGATTTTCGTATCTCTGGGCGTGGAGGAAAAGGTATACGTGTTACTGATTTTTCAAAGACAGAAGAAATTGGAGCATTGGTTGCAGCGTTTCCTGTGAAAGAGAAGGATCAGATTATGTTGGTTTCTAATGGAGGTCAGCTTATTCGTGTTCCTGTAGAAGGTATTAGAGTTTCTAGCCGTGCAACGAAAGGTGTCATGATCTTCTTTACTGCAAAGGATGAAAAGGTAGTTTCAGTTGAATGTATTAACGAGTCAGAATCTGGATTGGCTGAAAGTGATGATTCTGAAACAGAATGTTCAGAATAAACAGTCTTAAATTATACACTATATCATTTCTTTTTATCTTTTTAGAGTATTTATTTTATGTATATGTTAGAACACTTAAAGTATTAATCCACAGTAATGACCGTTTGATACTATAATTGTTTTGCGATTGTTTCTTAATAAGAAGTATATAGTACCATATAATCGTTTAACCTTTTCACTTTCATTGCTTTTATAAATTTTTTACTTGGTGAAATGTTTCTTTATTTACCAAAAATTGCTCTTTTGGAGAGTAAGATTGTTTATATGATATAAAAGTTGCAGTCATTAACCAGCATAAAATCACTGACCATGTAAGATTTATAATCGTTGTTTTTTTAATCATGAGTTGTTTCCTTTAATGTTTTTTATTATAAATGAATCATAACATTAGAGATATAATCATTTTCAAGATGAAAGGATCTTGAACAAAGAATTCATCTTCTATTCATCTTTTAGAGAATTAAAGCTTTAAAAGGAAAACCCTTAAAGGTAATCTAAAGAGGAGCATTTGAATTTTTGATAGAGAAAGCAATTTATACAGGATCTTTTGATCCATTTACAAATGGCCATATGGATGTACTTATACAAGCACTTTCTTTTGTTAAACATGTAGTTGTTGGCATAGGGTTGAATTCTTCTAAAAGTAGTTTTCTTACGTTCGAAGAACGTTCAGAATTAATTATGCAAGCTCTTGATGAAGTAATTTCTGATTCTTTTTCAAGAGTTTCTGTGATGTCATTTAAAGGATTGGCTATTGAAGCAGCAAAAACTGTGGAAGCAAAAGTTATAGTCCGTGGTTTGCGAGATAATACTGATTTTGATTATGAAATGCATATGGCCAGTGTGAATAATTGCCTTTCACCAGATATTCAAACAATTTTCTTGCCTGCTGGAAAATTGTCGCGACATATAACATCTAATGTAGTGCGTCAGATCATTAAAATGGGTGGTAATATCACTGCTTTTACACCACGTCCTGTAGCTTTTGCTCTAGCTGCCAAGTATAAATTAATCTGAATATGTGTATCATGGAGCTAAATTAGATAATCATTGACAAATGATTAAATATACTTCAGTTTCAAACCTTTTCCAGTTGATACCTTTCTTAAAGAGTTGATAGATATTGCGTTTAGTACACGTAAAAGATAGCGATGATTATCAAATAAGGAAAACTTCTAGAATCCATAATAGCTGTGAAGAGGATCTTTGTATCTTTGCTTGCTCATCGTTTCTAAGATAAAATCTGGAGCAGGAGAACACTTCACTTCCATTAGAGCATTAATTAACAGTCTTGGGGTTTTTATAAGTTCAAGAGGTAAAATAGTTCCCCACTGTAATTCTGTGAGACGTCTGGCTATTGCTCCTATAGAAAAAGCTACAGGATAAATCTTTTCTCTTAAGGCTTCAGAAAGAGTATATGAATATGTCTCAGGACATATGGATGAAAAGAAAACGAAATCCGCCTTTGCTCTTTTTATAAGATGAGATAAATTTTCCTTTAAATAAGGACCAGTTATAGAAACATTCCCAAGTTTTAAAAATTTTTCATCTCTGTCTGTATGCCCAATGATTGAAAAAAAGATTGGCAGCTTATCTCTTGCTGCGATTTTGGCACATTGAAGAAGAATTTTAGAACCCTTATGCGGACCAATTGCACCAATAATAAGTATATTTAAATTTTTTGTTTCAGTTTTTTTATTATTTAAAAAAGGTATCGTTTTTTTTGTGATCGTATCTTCATCATATAAATTTATGAAGGGATGTTCTTTAACCGTAAAATCTAAGTCTCTGAAATATCTCTTTAATCGTTGAGAGACATCAAGATCAGGAACGAAACGAACTCTTGCCCCTTTCAGCACTCTATGATGTTTTTCTCTCCATTCCCAAACAGGAGGTTTACCAAAATGAGATCCAAGGAGATCAATGCATGATTGACATGAAGAGATATCTGGCTCTCCACAGTATACCTCTTTATCAGTCATATTTATACGAGGACAAACAGTATAGTAATCGTGAATGGTTACATCATATGTAATTTTTAATCTCTCACAAACTAATCGTAAGAAATCACCAATATTGTCAGGAAAACTTATAAAATGATGAATATGTATATGAAATATTTTCAGTTTTTTTAATACTTTAGAAAACCCTTCTAGATCTCGAGATAGTTTAAAACATCCTAAATTTGGTATGTGTTGTACGTGCGGATCCCAGATAAAAAAAGAATCATGTTGTGTTTTATCATTTCTAAGAAAAAATACGGGTATACTTGCTTCTTCAAGAATAGCTGCCAGGTCATTAGTGTGCCGTTCAGTTCCACCTCCCCAATTATGGGAAATCATTAAAATAGCACCTTGATTACGAATGCGCTTTGTTACTCGTGCTACGTCTAAAGCTTCTCTATATGGGTAAATTGGATCTCTTTTTATGAATTTGTTAATTTTACGGATATAGTCTGGGTGCAACTTCTCAACAATTTTAATAGCTTTATTTATCCTTTCAGGCTTACTATCTTTAAATGAAGTAGCACCATGATGTTTGACAAAAACGCTAGGGAGGAAAATATTATGCCATCCTGCTTTTTCTATTTTACAACAAAGATCATTTTCTTCTCCATAACCTTTATTAAAATTTTTCTCGTCAAATAAACCCACACTATCTAAACATTCTCTGCGTATGTATAAACAAAATCCTACTCCTGTTGGGGTGATTATTGATGATTTGCGATTTACTTTACGGGCAAGCAAATCCAGGTCTTTATCTGATATCTCAAGTATTATATCATTATCCTTATTATAGGGATAACTAAATATTCCTGCATTATTGGTAAGAGGGGTTGCCGTTCCTATCCGTGGGGACATAAGAACAGCGTCACGTATATGATCTAACCAATCATTGTATACTTCAGTATCAGAATTAAGAAGAACGACATCACGATTAGGGTGTATGCTCATTCCTAAATTACAAGCCCCGGGAAAACCCATGTTGTGCTTTGTTATATACACTTCGATAAGACCACGTGCATGAAGTTGATAAATCTCATTTCGTAATCTTTTTTCAGGGATGTGATCATCTATAACAATTAAGTTATAAGCTGTTTTTTGTGGTGCCTTAAGTACAGTATATATGCATTTTAAGGTTTCATAGTAGCCTCTATAAACAGGGATAATAATATCTACTATTTGTTTTTTTGTTGAACGTATTTTTTTAATATCTCTAAGCTTTAACAAAAAAGAAACTTTATCATCTAAATCGTAAAGGTAATCCGGAGAGATAATTGATTTCTGTAGGGTATTCATTTTGTTCTTTAACCTTGCCTTGCTTGTTGATGATGACCTTTCTTTTTTATTGTTGTAATTTTCTTTATTTTTGCATCAAATTATCTGATACATCAATTGATGTTCTCGAAGAGAAATTCTCATGAGATGAAAGAATTTCCTCATGTTTTTCAAGAATTTCTTTTTGGAGAATTAAACGATTAGCGAAAATAGATAACCGATTCTCCATCTGATTAAACCGGTCATCGTAATTATTATATAGGTTTAGTAGGTTATCGATATTTTTTGTAAAAGCCTTGTATTTTTTAAAACGAGAATAAAGCCTTGAGAATAACTTTTTTATTTTTCTAGCCAAAAAATAAATCAAAATACACAATGCAATATATGGTGATACAGAATATACAGAAAGAATCATTGGAATCCTTTAACATTAAAATATTGGTTTTTTCCCTTGCTTCCTACCTTCTATTTTCTTGTCTGATATATGATAAATATATGTTGTAGGATCAGAGCCTAATCTTTATTGAAGATTAAGCATTATAAAGTTTTCTTGAAGTTGTTTTTATTATTTGTTTAATTTATGAGATTTTAATGTAAGAAAAGTCTCAAAAATTAATAACGCTATAGCTCCCCTATAGCCACCCTAATATCTTCTTCTGTCATATGCAACCCTTTTTAAGGGCATTTTTTTCAAATGCATCACTTCCTTATAAGGATAACCCAATAAATGACTTCAAACCTAAAAAAGCAGAGATTTCTTCCTTTGATGATGTAATAAGTTCTGATATGAACTTATAGTAATATTTTGTTTATTAAAATTAGATACAAGAGCATGCTTGAAAAGCTTGTTTAAGTTATGAGTTAATGCTCAATAATCTTAGAGGAGCCTTGCAAACGCTAGATTCCTATTTAAAGTTATTTATAGAAAAATGCTTATGCTAGGCAGTAAAAACTATTTAAACAGCAGCTGTTTTACTGTATAATGCGATTAAGGTAGATTTATACTATGGTTCATAGAGAGTATTTATCATCCAGTTGACGAATTAATTGATGGTTGGAATTTTTCTCACAAGTATTGCGTTAATGCTTTTTGGGTATGCAGAAGAGGGAATCTTGCTCCCATTTTTGCGAAAAGGAGCATAAATATAATAGCTATTAATAAAAAAATGATATTCTATGAGCATTAAACATAATAATGTTGTTATTCACTAATTTGAAAAATATTGTTAAGATCTTCCGAATACCATTCTGTATTTAGCTAGTAAAGGATGGAGCAGAAATGTGGTTTCTTCTCAAGAAAATTTTGTTTATATCATTGATACTGGTAGTTATATCAACTTTTTCTACAAAGAATCCGACGAAAGAAGCAATAGATGCAAGCGAAGATCTAAGCAGTGCAATTTTTGCAGCCAGCGGTGTTTTTCATTATGTAAGCAATATCTGTATTGAAAAACCTGATATTTGCAAGAAAGGTGTGCAAGCATTTTTTTCCCTTAAAGAGCGCACTCTTAGAGGAGCAAAGCTTGCATATGAGTTGATAGATTCCAAATTAGGTGAAAACAAGCATAAACCTGTAGAAGTGGGCAGTAGCTCCTCTGATCAATTGATCAATATAAACATAAATAATAATATTCCTGTTCCCCAACAGCATCCTTGATTACATAAATAGTAATTAAGTTTTGATTTATGTGTGATAGTAGATGATTATTGATATCATTAATCTGCTATTTTTATGTTAGAGCAATAAAATTCATTTGTATTATTTTTTCTAAATAAAACAGGAATTATAAGGAGCTTTTTAGTTGGGAATATTAATTGATGGGAAAAAAATTGCTTCGGTATTTACTGAGAAGGTTACAAAAGCAGTCGTTAATTTGGAACAGAAGGTTGGTATAAAAGCAGGGCTTGCGGTTATTATTGTTGGGGATAATGCTTCTAGCCATTCTTATGTTTTGGCTAAAACGCGTATGGCAAAACGCTGTGGGTTCCATTCTGTTCAATACAGTCTTCCTGAAAATACTTCTCAAATTGAATTAGAAAAACTGATTATAACTCTGAATGCAGATTCTTCTATTCATGGTATTCTTGTTCAACTTCCTCTTCCATTACCTTTGATGTCTGAACCCATTATTCAGTCGATTATACCAGAAAAAGATGTAGATGGGTTACATGTCGTCAATGCTGGAAAGCTCATGACAGGAGATTTTGCAACAGGTCTCATATCATGTACTCCAGCAGGAGTAAGATCGTTAATCGAGCAAGTAAAGGGTTTTGATCTATCTGGACAACATGCTGTTGTTATTGGACGTTCTAATCTCTTTGGAAAACCGATGGGACAATTATTACTTGCGTCTCATGCTACAGTAACAATGGCACATTCGAAAACAAAAGATTTACCGAATATTTGCCTACAGGCTGATATTCTGATAGTGGCTGCTGGCCAGCCTAATATGGTGAAAGCTTCTTGGATCAAAGAGAGCGCTACAGTTATAGATGTCGGTATCAATAGAATTGTTTCTAAAACAGGGGACAGTGTTCTTATTGGGGATGTTGATCACGAATGTAGGGATGTTGCAGGTGCTATTACTCCAGTTCCAGGTGGAGTTGGGCCCATGACAATTGCAATGCTGATGGTAAATACAATTACAGCCGCATACCGTTTATCTGGTATTGAAGCCCCAAAATTTTGAGTATTATTGATGATATATACATCAATTTCTTGTATGAAAGTATTTCTGCAGCCAGCCTAAGAAGTCCAATAAACTTCAATAGATGAAAGAGCATGTTTTAAAACTGCACGAATAGGCATTGTCATTTCATCCAACCCTGATAGGGCTTTTTCTAGAGTCAATTTTTTATCTATATTTTCAATATGTAAAATCAAGAACCGTGCATTGTAAAGTGCAGATAAACTGAGAGTTAGGCGATGTTCGTTAGCGGTTTTTGCTTTCATTGGAATAACAGAACGAACAGTATTTATATTAAGTGCAGTAGTAAGAGCATCTCCTCCAGGAAAGAAAGAGGCTGTATGTCCGTCTGTTCCCATTCCCAAGACAATGACATCGAATGGATCAATGAGAATAGACTGAAGTTTTTCATTTGCTAACTGCGCTGCAGATTCTATTGTTTCTGATGGATAATATAGAGGAATAAAATGTAAACTGTGAGCCTTGTTTTTTAAAAGATTTTCTTTAATCAAGGCTTGGTTTGATCGTGGATTATTTGGTGATACAAAGCGTTCATCTACTAATGTTGCTGAAACTTTTTCCCAATTTATATCTGTTTCTGAGAGTTTTTCTAAGAATAATTGTGGTGTTGAACCACCAGATAAGGCAATATAAGCTTTTCCACGTTGAGTAATTGCTGTTGAGAGGTTTTCAGCCACTTTTTTTGCTAATGCTTCCGCTAGTTCTTGCCTACTTATAAAAGTATGAAAGTTTATATTTGCCATTTCAAAGTTTTTAATCCTTTTCATGCCATTTATACCCATCTTTTTCTATCATGTGCATTGCTTCTTCTGGCCCCCAACTACCGGAAGCATACCCTTTAACAGGTTGTTTCGTTTCTCCCCAACTTTGAAGGATTGAATCAACCCATGACCATGCGGCCTCTACTTCATCACAACGCATAAAGAGAGTTTGATTGGCACGTATAACATCCATAAGAAGGCGTTCGTAGGCATCAGGGTTGCGGACTTTGAAAGCTTGTGCAAAATACATATCAAGGGAAGTTTGTTTAAGCCGCATGCCACCTGGACCTGGATCTTTTATCATCAATAATTGTTTAACTGCGTCATTAGGTTGCAAACGAATAATCAGCTTATTATCAATGATATGCCCAGATGTCGCATCGAAAATTGAATGAGGTATAGCTTTAAAAGAAATGATAATTTCTGAAACACGTTTTGTTAATCGTTTCCCAGTGCGGATATAAAAGGGAACCCCAGCCCAGCGCCAATTTTTGATCTCTGCCTTGATTGCTACAAAAGTTTCTGTATCAGATGTTTCTGTTCCCAGTTCCTCAAGATAGCTTTTGACATGTTGACCTCCAACAATACCATCTTGGTACTGTCCACGAATAGTAACACATTCAACTTTTTCTGGTGTTATTGGTTTAAGGGCACTCAAAACTTTTAGCTTCTCATTACGGACAGATTCAGCATTTATAGATACAGGAGTTTCCATTGCAACCAAACAAAGAAGTTGCAACATGTGATTTTGAACCATATCGCGTAATGCACCAGCCTTATTATAGTAGCTAACGCGTTTTTCAGTTCCTATCTCTTCGGCTGCGGTGATTTGAATATGATTAATATGATGATAATTCCATAAAGGTTCATAAAGAGCATTAGCAAATCGTAACGCCATTAGATTTTGTACAGTTTCTTTGCCAAGATAATGATCAATACGGAAAATTTGTTCTTCATTGAAAACTTTTCCAATAGTTTTATTGAGAATTTTTGCGGAAGAAAGATCATGACCAATAGGTTTTTCAATGACAAGGCGTGTTTTATGAGTAATAAGATCATATTCATGAATTTTCTCACATATTGTACCAAAGAGCTCTGGAGAGACTGCTAGATAAAAAGCCCTAACCCAATCTTTTCCTTCTTCGAGAATATTTTTTAAAACATTCCAGTTTTGATGAGATTGGACATCTAGAACCACATATTGTAAAATATGGAGGAACTGTTTTATGTGTTCTGTATTATATTCATTTTCTTTGAGATATTCTTGAAGAGTATCATGAGCAAACTGGCGGTATTCATCAGTGCTCATCGGTGTTCTAGATACACTAATAATTCGACTTGGACTTGTTATTTGACCTTCAGCTTGTCTGTTATATAATGCAGGAAGAAGCTTGCGTGTTGCAAGATCACCTGTGCCGCCAAAAACAACATAGTCGAATGGTTCAACAGGAATGATCTGACTTTTCATATAACTTTGTAGCTCCAACCAGATTTAGTAGGATAACTTTTTTATTAATTTCAAAATATATCCTTCTTTTTTTTAATATTTTATTACTAGATAGAGATACTCGCTTAAACTTCAATAAGTTCTTGTACTGATTTACAGATTTAATGAATCCTAAACATTCAAGAGTAAAAATTCTCTTTCCCAAGGGCTTATAACTTGCATAAACGTCTCGAATTCACTCCGTTTAAGTTCAGCATAAATATTAATAAAATCTGAACCAAATATTTCTTTTAAATAGGGCTCTTTTTCTAAAAGCGCAACTGCTTCTAGGAGCCCGCGTGGTAAATCTATGGCGCCTCGATTAGCAGAAGTATTTGTCGGAGCAGTCGGGGCAACTTTCTGCAATATACCAAGTAATCCACATGCTAGTGAAGCAGCAAGGGCTAAATAAGGATTTGTATCCGATGAAGGAAGCCGGTTTTCTATCCTTCTTGTTGTAGCATCAGAAAAGGGGATACGAAAAGCCGTTGTTCTATTATCATAACCCCAAGCGGTATTTACTGGACAAGCCATATCCGGTGTTAAACGGCGATAAGAATTAACATATGGAGCAAGCATGACTAAAGCATTGGGCATATATCGTTGCATACCTCCGATAAAATATTTAAACATATCTGTTTCGGAACCATCTTGATTTGAAAAGATATTGTACCCATTACTATCTAACACAGATTGATGTACATGCATGGCTGATCCAGGGTGATTTTGCATAGGTTTTGCCATAAAAGTGGCATAAATATTGTGTTTAAGTGCTGCTTCCCGGATTGTTCGTTTCAGTAAAAAAACTTGATCAGCAAGTATTAGTGGATTTCCATGGCGTAAATTTATTTCAAATTGAGCTGGGCCTTCTTCATGAATGAGAGTATCTATTTCAAGGCCTTGTTTTTCTGAAAAATCCCATATGTCATCAATCAGCTCATCAAATTCATTAATACCTGCAATTGAATAGCTTTGCCCTCCGAGTATGGAGCGTCCGGAACGGCCTTTAGGTGGATGCAAAGGATCATCAGGATCTTCATTTTTTGCAATAAGATAAAACTCAATTTCTGGAGCAATGATGGGATTAAGAGAATTTTTTTTATAAAGTTCTAGGACACGCTTTAAGACATTACGTGGTGTATAGAGAACTTCTTTATCGCTATAATCAATAACATCACATATTACTTGTGCTGTTGGATCTGTTTCCCAAGGGACAACGCTGAGGGTAGAAAGATCAGGAGCCAATTTCAGATCGCCATCTCCTTGTTCATGATGAAAGGATTTTATGGAGTCCATATATTCTCCAGAAATAGTATGACGATAGATTGCTGAGGGTAGAGCCAGTGATGTATTAGAGGTAAATTTTGATGACGGCATCATTTTTCCTCGTGGAACTCCAGCAAGATCCGGAGTAATACACTCTATGTCTTCAATGCCGCAATCATTCAACCACTTGGATGCTTCGTGCCAGCTTTTAACCCCACGTATAGATAGAGGATTTTTCATTTTAAAGTATCTTGAACTTATGATATATTTTAAGCGATATTTTTCTATAAATAATATTAATAACACATATTATTGAATTATTATGGTAACTATAAGACTATTCTTTATAGAAAGATATATTATAAAAATCTTGTTTAAATACAAGAGCTCTTCTTTTATATCTATACAAAATAGTTTTTGATAGTCTTTATAAAAGAAGAGCATGTTTTTATTGCAGATTAATGTCTGACATTTTTTTGACGACGACGGGATTTCCGGAAGCTCCGTTATAGGCTGTAACAGATAATGTGTTATCATTTATTCTTTCCAATACGAGATAATCACCTTGAGAAGCTTCACCAGCATTGTAAATGCGGACGCTGTTATATAAGGAGCTCGAGAAGGTTTCTTGTTGTTGATGTGCTGAACCGGAGAATATTGCTTTTATCTTGTATTTTTGGATGATATTTTGCATATTTTGTTTTTGTCCGGTTGTTGCTACATTGTTAGCGCTTCTTAAATCGGCGTCATACATGGTTAAGAAGATTTTTTTATTACGTTGAGTGGCCGTTTTTAAATCATTTTCGAGCCATGGAGAAATCATTCCATCCGCTATTATATAATAGATATATATATCATATAATTTGTTGTTTAAGGAAATATGAAAGTATTTTTCATAGAAAGGACTATTGTGCATTTGAATGAAATGGAGATCTTGGTAATCCCATGAATAATCCATAGTCCCAGAATATTTAAAAACAGTATTAGTGATATTTCTGTATAGATCTTGACTAAACAAGGGTAGTGTATTCTGATACTTGTTTATCAGATTATTAAAAAGATTTAGATGAGTGAGTGTATGCTTTAGCAATCTAAAATCATAGTAAAAGCTGTAATCGTTTTCACCCAGTCCAATCATAGATTTAAATGGTAATGCATTGTAAACAGTATCAAAATTCATAGGATCATCATCAAAATAGAACATACTGGTCATATTGCCATTAATAATTGCAAAAGCAATATTTTTAGTGTTAGCAAGGGTATTAAAACTATTTATCATCAAATTATTCCTCTTGGTCCATTCCGTTACAGAGGTTTGTGGATAATGTGTTACCCATAACTCGGGATTAGCCATGACAATAAACGTATCATTTTTCTTGGAGGCTCTGGTGATAATGCTTGTAATATTTAAGGGTACTGAGCGATCTTTAGAAAGATTAATCGCAGAAAAAGGGTTTACGAGCATATTATAGCTTGATATGAGCTTGGCAGAATATCCGCTAGAAGTTTGTTCTATTGTGATCTGGGCTTTGTTAGCGATATCTGTCGCTTCCGTGTCATTAAAACCGTTCATAAGTTTGATTTTGAAGTCGTTCTTGATGAATGTTTTTATGGTTTCTGTCGTATATTTATTATTTTGATTATTAGAAATCAGGGTATCAAGACCTTGTTCCAGTGCCTCATCGCTGGATAATTGAATAAGGTTTTTGTTGTACATAATGCGTGCAACATCAATACTTATACCAACAGCAGCAAAGATAAAGGGAATAAGAAACGCTGTTATGAGGGCAAAATTTCCGGAAGATGATTTTTTGATGATAGACTTAAATTGCAGGATTATTTTTGAGATCATGGGTTACTATCTTCATAGTGATTCTAGAGAAATAGAGATCTTACAGATGAAAAGCTGAGAATTTTTTTATAAATAACACTCAATTTATAGCTAAATGTACCTTTATGGTTCATTCGTTTATAAGAATATTGAAGATGCCATTCTTTTGTTTCAAGAGAAGCTGTCAAGGATTGCTCCGATATCACAGGAAAGAGGGCTTTTATTGCAGATTAATGTCTGACATTTTTTTGACGACGACAGGGTTTCCGGAAGCTCCGTTATAGGCTGTAACAGATAATGTGTTATCATTTATTCTTTCCAGGACGAGATAATCACCTTTATAGGCCAGACCAGCGTTATAAATGCGGGCATTGTTATATATATAGCTCGCGTAGCCTTCTTCTACTTTATTTGATGAACCGGCGAATATTGCTTTTATCTTGTATTGTTGGATGAGCTCTCGCATATATTGTTTTTGTTGGTAGCTTACGTTGTTGATAATATTGCTTGAATAGGCGTCATACATGGTTAAGAAGACTTTTTTGTTGTTTTGAGCGGCCGTTTTTAAATCATTCTTGAGCCATGAAGAAGGGCCGGTATCAGTTATTGAAGCATAAATAGATACTGAAAATTGAGGAAAAAAGGTTTCATCATCGAATTGTTCTTTAAAGAAAGGATGATTTTGCATTTGAATGAAATGGATATCGTTGGTATCCCATGAATAATTCAAACTCCCTTGAATAATATGTTCATTTGGACGATACCAGGGTGTAATATTTTTTTCTCGTATAACGTCTTTTCTAAAATTAAATAGGGTTGAATAATACGTATTTTCTAGTGTCCAACTTATATCATTGATTGCATCAAAAGCACATCCGTTTTTAGACGATGTTTGCAAAGTGTCAAAACTCATGCAATTTCCAATATTCTCTTGGTATTCTCTTGATCCTAATCCTATATAATAAGGAAAATTCAGTTGATTATAAACTTTATAGAAAGAATTTCTTATATTTCCTTTTCCAGAGTCAGTAATGTTACCGTTAATGACTGCAAAGAGGATATGTTTCTGTTGGGCAAGTGTATTTAAACTGTTCACGACTAATGTATTGCGTTTCTCCCATTGTTCTTGATTATTACTATTACTTGTTTCATTCTCGTGGAGTTTCCATGCCTGAGGATTCGCCAAAATAATAATAGTATCATTTTTTGTAAGTTTTCTGGTTATCGTGCTCTCAATTTTTAGATTTATTGTTGGCTCTCTTGAAATATAAATCAATGAAAAAATGTTTAATGGCATATCATAGCTCGATATAAGCTCAGCTCTATAGCTATTAGAAGTTTTTTCTATTGTTATTTGAGCTTTGTTGGCTATTGTTTCTGCATCTTTAGCATTAAAATTATTACTTATTAGTCTAGTTTTAAAATCGTTCTGAATGAATTGGTGTATGTTTTCTGAGTTGTAATTGTCGTTATGAATTAGAGCATTGAGGCCGGTTTCCAGTGACGCGTCACTAGAAGTATTAAGAACGACTTTATTATATGAAATGCGTGTAAAATCAATTGTTAAACCAGCTATAGCTATAAAGCATGGAAGTAAAAATGCAGTTATGATAGAAAAGTTACCACAGTATCCCAAATTTTTTATATTAATTTTAGAAAACTTCGTTTTTTGTAAGTACATTTTCATTCTAAGCTGTATTGGAATTGAAATGATTTCTTCGAAACGGAGCCATATATATTTAAAATATTACTTTTTTGATATTGCACCTATAGGAGTATAATTTTCTTTATTCTAAAATATATTGACCGCAGACTTTTGTAACAAATTTATTTATTAAATCTTACTCTATATTATTTCTTATGTTCTAGGAAAGAAATCAAGCAAAGTTTTTTCTATTTTCAATCATTATGGAGTTTATTTTTTATATTACAAAGATTTAGTCTGTTTTATCGATATTATCATGGATTATTATAGCGGTGACTTTAGAATAATTTTAAAAAGGATTCTTATCTCAATTTACAGTGGATTCCCTATATAAAAAATAATAAGTTTAAACATTAATAAATTAGCTGAGTTTGATTTTTTAGGAATTACTTTAATGAAAACAACAACAATAGAAACGCTAAATCAACTAAAAAAATGTAACACAAAATTTGCTATTATAACAGTTTATGATGCAAGCTTTGCAAGCCTTTTTTCAGAACAAGGCATTAATGTTATGTTAGTTGGTGATTCAGTCGGTATGACTGTTCAAGGAGAAAAAACAACTTTATCTGTCACTGTCGAACAAATGGTATACCATACACGTTGTGTACGTAAAGGTGCGCCTAATGCTTTTATTATCACAGATATGCCATTTATGACTTATGCTACACCGGAACAGGCTTGTATAAATGCTGCAAAATTCATTCAAGCTGGTGCTAATATGATTAAATTAGAAGGAGGGCATTGGTTGTGTGATACAATTGAAATGCTTCAGCAACGTTCAGTTCCTGTTTGTGGTCATATTGGTCTGACTCCACAAGCGGTGAATATATTGGGTGGTTATAAAGTTCAAGGGCGTAATGACAAAGATGCCAATCAGCTTATAGAAGATGCAATTCTGTTAGAAAAAGCTGGAATGCAATTGTTGGTGTTAGAATGCGTGCCAGCGGCATTAGCTGCAAAGATTACTAAAGAGCTTATTATTCCAGTTATTGGTATTGGTGCAGGCAATCAAACAGATGGACAAGTTATCGTGATGCACGATATTCTGGGTATTACTCGGAATGCACCTCAATTTACCAAGAACTTTCTTGCCGAAACTGGTGGTGATATTCGGGATGCTATTCGTCTCTACATAAAACAGGTCGAAGATAAAACTTATCCTGACGTATTGCATTCATTTGAATAAAAAAATAATAATGCAATGAAAAAAATAAGAGTATTGCAGTGATTATTGAGACAGTTCCTATTCTTCGTCATGAAATCCGTTGCTGGCGTCATGAAGGAAAACGTATTGCTTTTGTGCCTACAATGGGGAATCTTCATGAAGGCCATTTGACACTTATAAAAGAAGCACAAAAAATAAGTGATCGTCTTGTGGTTAGTATTTTTGTCAATCCTATGCAGTTTAATGATTTAAAGGACTTTGAAAAATATCCGCGGACTTTACAAGAAGATTGTGAAAAGCTGAAATATTTTGATGTTGATATTATTTTTTTTCCTTCTGCTGATACAATGTATCCTAAAGGTATGCAATATCAAACCTATGTAGAAGTTCCTGATCTTTCAGATATTCTTGACAGTGCCAGTCGACCAGGACATTTTAGAGGTGTAACCACTGTTGTAAGTAAACTTTTTAATTTAGTTCAGCCTGATGTTGCTTTTTTCGGAGAAAAAGATTTCCAACAACTTCATCTTATTCGGAGAATGGTGATAGATCTTGAATTTGATATTAAAATTATCTCAATACCAACTGTACGTGATAACAATGGCTTAGCATTAAGTTCACGAAATACACTTCTTTCTCAGGAAGAAAAAAAAATTGCTCCTAAACTTTATCAGGTGATGACAAGTATTAGTAGGGAATTCACCTCAGGTAACTTTAATATTGAATTTCTTTTGACCAAGGCGAGTGATCAATTACGTCATGCTGGATTTATGCCAGAGCCATTATTTATTCGGGATGCAATAACATTACAACCTTTAACAGACCAAAGTGAAAAAGCAGTGATTTTAATGGCTGCTTTTTTAGGAAAAACACGACTTATTGATAATTTACAAGTGAATATATCTAGATACAAAACAAACTATTGAATAGTATTGTCTTTCTTTCATAAGATTATAATCTTCTTAAAAAGATGAAATTAACTACGATAATAGGTATTGCATACAGTATAAAAATATGTGTGATACATTTTAAATTATTGAATGGAACAATACAGAAAATGTCCATGGTAATCTTTTTGAGTGCTTGATTTATGATGAAAAATAATTGATTACAACTTATTAAAATTTCTTTATTCAACTTATTATAATAGAGGGCTACAATAATGCGTCGCACTATGTTGCAAGGAAAGTTACATAGAGTAAAAGTTACACAAGCAAACCTTCACTATGAAGGCTCTTGTGCGATTGATCAAAAATTCATGGATGCCGCAGGTATATTGCAATATGAAGCTATTGATATTTATAATATTGAAAATGGCCAGAGATTTTCAACTTATGCGATTGCTGCTGCATGCGATTCAGGGATTATTTCTGTTAACGGTGCAGCTTCACGCTTGGTAGCTGTTGGCGATCGATTAATTATTTGTTCTTATGTTCAAATTGAAGCTAAAGATATCTACAATCATAATCCTAAAATTGTTTATTTTAATGAACATAATAATATGAGTGGTTTGGCAAATACAATTCCTCTTCAGGTTGTTTAATAAACATTTAAATATCTTTTTATTAAAGGAAGCAGTAGTTGCTTATCATTAAGTACAAAATAATGAAGATGCTTTGTGATAGATCATAAATCTTATTATTTTTATTTTCTTATGAATGAAGCAAATCATCGATCCACAGTTGATAAAAACCATACATCTAAAGAACTATAGAAGTCTTTTTAAATTTTTTGTATTTTGATATAATTTCTACTTTATTTAATAGGCCAATAAACTAAATAATTCGTTTTTTAGTAAGTATAATTTTAATTGATATTTATTATCATTTTTTTAAACTTAAGTGAGAATACTTCTAAAAAGATATCAAAAACTGTGAAAATGGTTTAAAAAATTGAGCATATTTTCCTATAATTATGATGATTTTTTGCGAAATTCCCCGTCTTCACTGGGTTATTTACCTCAATCAAAAAGGCATAAAAGTGTTGCTATTATAGGTGGAGGTATCTGTGGAATTGTGGCTGCTTATGAATTGTTGAGAAGTGGTATGCAGTCGGTCACGATATTTGAGGCTTGTAAGGAGCGTTTAGGAGGCCGATGTTATTCACAAAAATTTATCGAGAGCCATCCTTGCTATATTGCAGAATTAGGGGCCATGCGGTTTTCAAGAAATCAAGTTTGTTTATTTCATTATCTTGAAAAATTTAATATTTCTACAAATCAAATGTTTCCTAATCCTGGTGTTGTGGATACAGAAATTCATTATCAAGGAAATGCTTATTCTTGGAAGAAAGGTGAAGCTCCACCACTTATGTTTGAAAAACTTTATATTGGCTGGACTGCGTTTTTACGCCAAGGAGTAAAGATTGGAGGTGTATTCCTTGCAGGTCCGGAAGTTATGCGCAATTTATCTCAGCAAAGAAAACATGATGCTTTAGAAAAAGAGTGGAAAAAATATATTGATATATTTAGTTCAGTATCTTTTTACAATGCTTTAGTGATGATTTTTACAAATGATACTCCTCCAGGAGGGGAAAAATGGTCCATACCAGAAGACTTTGATCTTTTTGGATTGTTAGGTATTGGAACAGGAGGGATGTTTTCTGTTTATCAAGTCTCCTTTATTGAAATTTTGTGTATTATAGTAAGTGGTTTCGAAGTTGATCAACTTTTAATTAATGGGGGTATATCTTCATTAGTAGAATGTATTGCTGATCAATCTTTCAATGGTATTTGTTTAAGGGAGAGAGTATGTTATCAAAAAGTAGTTGCTATAGACAGAAGTTCAGAGAGTAATATTGTTCTAATTTTAGAAAATGGTATAAAAGAAAGTTATGATCGAGTGATCATAACTGTGACACCTCGTGCTATGCAAGTTGGTCTCAAAGGAGATAAGAGGAAGTTATTCAATTCGTCTGTCATAACAGCAATTAATCAATCGCATATGATTTCTTCTTCGAAAATTTTTATTTTGTGCCAAGAAAAATTTTGGAAAAAATATGGTCTGCCTCAGACTATTCAAAGTGATCAATTGGTAAAGGCTGTTTATTGTCTGGATTACCTTCCTGAAGATGATTCTTCATATGGAGTTGTTCTTTTGAATTATACATGGGAAGAGGATTCATATAAATTTCTTTCTGTGAAGGATAAGGTCAGGCGCTTTAAAACACTTGTCGATGATCTTGCAATTGTTGCGCCATATTTTTCTAAATATCTTCGTCCAGTAAATGATGATTATGAGCGTTATATTATCTGTTATGATTGGTTGATGGATGAGTATTCTTTGGGTGCTTTTAAACTTCAATATCCTGGTAGAGACCATTATACAGAAGAATTGTTTTTTCAATTTAAAACAGCGAATTTTCCAGAAAAAGATAAAGGTATCTATCTAGCTGGCTGCAGCTGTTCATTTCATGGAGGGTGGATTGAGGGGGCAATAATAACAGCCTTAAATAGTGTATGCTCCGTTATTAGAAGTTGTGGAGGTTCTCTTGTTTCTGGAAATCCTCTCGATAATTTGTACCTTTGATAGCACTATCAGTAGTTTCTTATTTAAGAGTCATTGATATCATGTATACGAATATAACAATTCAAAACCTGGTTGAATCTTTTTATTCAGGATCTATTAAGATAGATGATTATTATCATAATTTACACCTAAAATATAACAAATTTAAGTCTCTTAGAAGTTTCATTACGTTTAATGAGCCAATATATTCTCAATATTCTATTCAACCAAAGGGTGTTCGGTTGCCATTATTTGGTATTCCTGTATCCCTTAAAGATAATATTAATGTAGTGGGTATGCCTACTACTTCTGGAACACTAGGTTTAAGAGATTTTTATCCTGTTCGTTGTGCACCTGTTGTTAATTGCTTTCAGCAGCTTGGAGTATCTATTGTTGGTAAAAATAATATGCATGAGCTGTCTTTTGGTGTAAAATCAAATAATAAAACTTTTGGCAATGTTATCCATCCACATTACCCATCGTATAGTGCAGGAGGAAGTAGTAGTGGCTGTGCGGTTGCTGTAGCTGCTGGCATTGTTCCATGTGCTTTAGGAACGGATACAGGTGGATCCGTTCGTATTCCGGCATCATTTTGTGGGGTTGTTGGGTTTAAACCAACGAAGGGATGTTATCCTCATCAGTGTATTTTATCTATTTCTCATACCAAAGATACGGTTGGATTAATCACACGTACAGCACAGGATTGTCTTTATGTTCATTCTCATTATGTTAAAGAGACATCAGTTTTTTTAGAGAAAAAGAAACCAATCAGAATTGGTATTCCTGAGAAGTTTTTATGGTCAAAACTTGATGCTCATGTAAAAAAGTATAGCCTCGCTGCTATTGATCTTATACGACAAAATGAAATTGAATTAATAAAAATTGATGATTCGATCATTGAAGAACTAAATGAAAAAATTAAATTTTCTGTTCCAATTTATGAGTTTTTTATAAACTTTACATATTATCTGCAGGAGCAGAATATTATTGATAAATTTGATAGTATCATTAATCTTATCAGTGATCATCATGCTAAACAATTAATAAAAGATCAGATAGAAAAAGGACTATTTTCTTATCAGGATTATGTTGAAGGTCTTCTAGCTAGGCAAAGGTTAAAGAAGGAAGTAGCACAGATATTTTCCCAAAATAACCTTGATGCCATTGTATATCCAACTGTACCATGTCAGGTACCTTCTTTAAAAGAGGCCGATGAAGATATTAATTTTACCAATTGTATACGTAATACTGATCCAGCAAGCAATCTGGCTATGCCTAGTGTTACTATTCCTGTTGCTTCCAAGGGAGTATTGCCTGTTGGACTTTCTATAGATGGCTTGCCTGGTAAGGACTTATTTATATTAGAAATTGCTGTCAAATTAGAAAAATATTTGGCTTTTTGATACTTTTAGTAATTTTTTTAGAAAATGGACCAGAGGAGTTTCCTGATAAAAATTTATTTGAAACAGTTGATATAGGATTATCTTTTAAAAATTCTGAGAAAAGAGAGCAGGTTATCAGAGGGAGATATTAATTTTATAATATCCTCCCATCCTTTTGAGGATGGTTATAATCTTTGTATAGTATACTTTTGGGGGATATTTTAAAAATAAACAATTTTTTCTTGCATTATTTTGATTTTGTTTTTTTCTGTGAGAGTAATTGTAATGCATGCTCGAGATTAATGGACTGCACATCTTCTTCTGTAGGCAAGGTAATGTTAATTTTTCCCCAGTTTATATAAGGACCATAACGTCCATTGCGTAGGGTAATCATTCCTCCTTTAGGATGTTCTCCTAATTCTTGTTTCTTTGCAGATGAACGACTTTTCTTTTTTCCTTGTTTTAGTTTTTCTGTAATAATGACAGTAGCATCGTCAATGCTGATATTAAAAACCTCTTCTATTGACTGTAATTTGAAATAAGTATCGTCATACTTTAGATAAGGTCCGTATCTGCCGATACCAGTAGAGATTATCTTATCAGTTTCAGGATGTGTTCCTACACTTCGAGGAAGAGATAGGAGGGCGACAGCTTTTTCGTAGTCAACATCGTTAGCATTCCAGCTCTTTGGAAGAGAACAACGGCTCATTTTGTTTTTTTCTTCACCGCGTTGAACATAGAAGCCAAATCTTCCCGAACGGAGAGTTATCGTTTCATTTGTTAGTGGATCTGAACCAAGAATTTTGGGTTCAATAGTTGTTGATGGAGCTGTTAAGAGTTGGTTTTCATAAGAAAACAGGCGTGTATAATTGCATTTAGGATAATTGGTACATCCAATAAATGCTCCATATTTGCTTAATTTAAGCGAAAGTTGACCGGTATTACAAGCGAGACACTTACGAGAATCAATGACGTCATCTTTTTGAGGAAAGAGTAGAGGTGCAAGCAGATTATTCAAAGTATCAATAACATCAGAAACACATAACTTTTTAGTGTTATCAATTTTTATAATAAACTCTTGCCAAAATTCACGAAGAACATCTTTCCAATTTAAAGCTCCAGAAGAAATCATATCAAGTTTTTCTTCAAGTTCAGCTGTAAAATCGTATTCTACATATTGACGAAAGAAACTCTCTAGAAATGCCGTTACCAATCTTCCTTTATTTTGTGGTAATAATTGACGTTTATCAATAACGATATAATCACGATCACAAAGCGTTGTTAAGATTGCTGTATAAGTCGATGGACGCCCAATGCCAAGTTCTTCTAGATTTTTGATGAGCGAAGCTTCAGAATAACGTGGTGGCGGTTCTGTAAAATGTTGTGAAGCATTTATTTTCTTTTCCAATAAGACTTCATTTTGTTTCATATAAGGTAAGAGGGTATCTTCATCATCGTCTTTTTCAGTATCAGTATAATCTTTCCAGCTCGCAAGAAAACCATCGAAACACAGAGTAGATCCACTTTTACGTAGAATAGCTGTATCATCATGATTATTTTTAGCCTGGATAGTAATTGTGGTACGTTCAAATTCTGCTGAAGACATTTGACTGGCTATACTGCGTTTCCAAATCAATTCATAAAGTCGTAATTGATCTGATTCTAGGAATTTTGCTATTTTATTTGGAAAACGATTAAAGTCTGTGGGACGTATCGCTTCATGCGCTTCCTGTGCGTTTTTAGCTTTAGTTGAATATACTCTTGGTTTTTCAGGAACATACTGATCACCAAAGTGTGTTTTTATAGAGTGACGAGCAGCCTCAATTGCTTCTGCGGCTATTTGGACCCCATCAGTTCTCATATAGGTAATGAGTCCTACAGTTTCTCCATCAAGGTTTATTCCCTCATAAAGTTTTTGTGCTATTTTCATAGATTTTGAAGCAGAAAAGCCTAATCGAGATGAGGCTGATTGCTGCAGAGTAGATGTTGTAAAGGGAGGGCTGGGGTTGCGTTTTATAGGTTTCTTTTCTATTTTTTCTACTTTATAAGAAGCGCCTGTGAGAAGCGATGTTAAAACGTTAGCATCGTGTTGATTGCAGATAGAGTTTTTTTCAATACGCTTGCTATTAACACTTACTAATTGTGCTTCGAATAATTCACCTTTTTGTGTTTCCAATAATACAGATAAAAGCCAGTATTCTTTTGGGATAAAGCGCTCGATATCAAGTTCTCGATTGCAAATGAGTCGTAAGGCTACTGATTGTACGCGTCCTGCTGAACGAGCTCCAGGTAATTTCCGCCATAATACAGGTGAAAGATTAAAGCCAACAAGATAATCTAATGCACGTCGTGCCAGGTAGGCACTAACAAGTGCTAAATCAATATCACGTGGATGTTTTATGGCATCAAGAACCGCTTGTTTGGTAACCGCATTGAAAACAACTCTTTTAATAGATTTGTTATCTGTAATGTTTTTGTTCTGGAGAAGACTTAATACATGCCAAGATATAGCTTCTCCCTCTCGATCAGGGTCAGTTGCCAAGATTAAACTCTCAGAAGACTTCACCGCGTTGGCGATCATTTCCATATGTTTTTTAGAAGACTTATCTACCTCCCAGGTCATTTCAAAGTCTTTTTGGGGAATTACTGATCCATTTTTAGCGGGTAAGTCACGAACATGCCCGAAAGATGATAGAACTTTATAATCTGATCCCAAGTATTTGCTAATTGTTTTAGCTTTGGTAGGCGATTCCACTACTACAACATACATTTTTGTATCTCTTAATAGGATTATGAGTTAATATTGTATTCCATTTATAGAGTTATATCTCTAGTCAAGAAAAATAAAAACTTTTCCTCTAAAAAATGATGTTTTTTAAAGATTTTATATCTTTGTTGGTATAAATTTTAAAATTACATGTATTACTTTTTAAATATGGATTATTTTTTTATAAAAGAACAGTATATTAAAAATATTGTATATTTTCAATTTTTAAATTAAAATATTAAAACTTTTCTTATTGTTTTTTAAGCATATCACATGCGATTATTGCTTTTTATTGTTTCCTGGAACAGTGTAGTGATTTATAAAAACAGCTATTAAATATAATTCTCAGTCAAACCTAACGTTTTCCTTGTATTTTTTTTACAAAGCTTGATTCTTGATTGGCAGTACCCGAAGATAAGAAAATTTAACTTAAAATATTGCATCTACACAGTATTGTGGTTAATAAAAGACATTGACTATAATAAATAATATTATTTTTCTGATTTAGTGAGGAATTTATTGGAACGTCGTTTGTTCAACGCTTTTGCATTTTTTAAACTGTGATCAATATGATGTGCTCATAGAACTTATTAAAACCAAAGAAGGAAAGATAAGAAAAATCTTGCAACAAAATAACAAAGATTACTAAAATTAATTGTTAGCCTTTTTGTATTTTTAGAGAATTGATCTTGACGTAGAGAAAAGAAAATATTAGCAAAAGAACAATTATTGTCGTATATAGGTTTTTAAATCTATTCGAATTTTTATTTTAAGTGTTTTTTTTGTTGTTTGTGTGTAGTATTAAAAATTGATACGTGCTATGTTTTTTATTAGAGTTGTATTTGGTATGGGTATAAAATATAAGTTTTTATTTTGATGCTGGTAAAAGGTAATTAAGATGTTTATAAGGGGTTTATATGCCTACTGTTAATCAGCTTATACGTAAGCCTCGTAAGGTTTCTGTTAAGCGTAGTAAAGTTATCGCCCTTAAAGGTAATCCGCAGAAGAGGGGTGTGTGTCTTCGTGTGTATGCGGTAACTCCTAAGAAGCCAAATTCTGCTTTACGTAAGGTTGCTAAGGTGCGTCTTACAAGTGGTTTTGAGGTTATTGGTTATATTCCTGGAGAAGGTCATAATCTTCAGGAGCATTCCGTGGTTATGTTGTGTGGTGGTCGTGTAAAAGATCTTCCTGGTGTTAAGTATCATGTTGTTAGAGGTGTTCTTGATGCGCAAGGTGTAAAGGGTCGTAAGCAGGGGCGCTCCAAGTATGGGGCAAAGCGTCCTAAATAATTAACAATGTAGTGTATTTTTTAGATTGTTTGGCTTGTTTGTCATTCATGTCTTAAGCTATACAGAAATTAAGGTAGAGACTAAAAGTTATGTCCCGACGTCATAAGGTATTGGCACGTGAGATTATTCCTGATCCGAAGTTCTCAGATTTTGTGGTGGCTAAGTTTATGAATGCTATTATGTTGCATGGTAAAAAATCTGTGGCAGAAAAAATAGTTTATGATTCTTTCGAATTAATACAAAAGAAAGTAAAACAGGATCCTGTAGTCTTGTTTCATCAGGCTATTTATCATGTTGGTCCGTATATTGAGGTTCGTTCTCGTCGTATAGGTGGGGCAACTTATCAGGTTCCTGGCGAGGTGCGTCAAGAGCGTCGTCAAGCTCTTGCTATTCGTTGGTTAATAGAGGCATCTCGTAAGCGTAATGAGACTACTATGATTGCTCGGTTAAGTTCTGAGATTATTGATGCTGCTAATAATCGTGGTGTCGCTGTTAAAAAGCGTGAAGACGCTCATAAGGTGGCTGATGCTAATCGTGCATTTTCGCATTATCGCTGGTAATCTATCGATAAAGGCGTTTAGAGAATGACACGAGAGTATAAAATAGAAGATTACCGCAATTTTGGTATAATGGCGCATATAGATGCTGGAAAGACTACTACAACTGAAAGGATATTATATTATACTGGAAAGTCTCATAAGATTGGAGAGGTGCATGATGGTTCTGCTACGATGGATTGGATGGAGCAAGAGCAAGAGCGTGGTATTACTATAACCTCTGCTGCCACCACAACATTTTGGGCAGGGCGTGATGGTAGGGTAAGGCGGTTTAATATTATTGATACCCCTGGTCATGTCGATTTTACAATTGAAGTTGAGCGATCTCTTAGGGTTCTTGATGGTGCTATAGCTCTTTTAGATGCTAATGCTGGGGTCGAGCCTCAAACTGAAACTGTTTGGCGTCAAGCGGATAAATATAATGTTCCGCGTATGATTTTTTGTAATAAGATGGATAAAACTGGAGCGGATTTTTATCGTTCTGTTGAAATGATAAAGTCTCGTCTTGGTGCTCAGCCTATAGTTATGCAGTTGCCGATTGGTTCTGAAAGTGATTTTAAGGGTGTCGTTGATTTAATTGAGATGAAGGCTCTTGTTTGGAGAGATGAGTCTCTTGGTGCTGAGTGGGATGTGGTGGATATTCCAGAGGATATGATGGCTTCTGCTCAAGAGTACCGTGAAAAAATGATAGAATCTGTTGTAGATATAGATGAGTTGGCTATGGATGCTTATCTTGGTGGTTCTATGCCAGATAATGATCAGATACGCTCTTTGGTGCGGTCTGGAACTATAGGTGTAAAGTTTTTTCCTGTTTTTTGTGGTTCTTCTTTTAAGAACAAAGGCGTTCAGCCTCTTCTTGATGCGGTAGTTGATTATTTGCCTTCTCCTGTTGATATACCTCCAGTTAAGGGTGTAGACTCACGGACTGGCAAAGATGTTGAGCGGTTTGCTTCCGATGATCAGCCTTTGTCTATGTTGGCATTTAAAATAATGTCAGATCCTTTTGTTGGTTCTCTTACGTTTTGTAGAATTTATTCAGGGAAATTAGCTAAAGGTTCTTCTCTTTTGAATACAATAAAGGATAAGCGTGAGAGGGTTGGGCGTATGTTGCAAATGCACTCTAATTCTCGTGAAGATATTGGAGAGGCTTATTGTGGTGATATAGTTGCTTTGGCAGGTTTAAAAGAAGTTGTTACAGGTGATACTTTATGTGATCCTTTAAATCCTGTAGTGTTGGAGCGTATGGAGTTTCCTGATCCTGTTATTCAGATTGCTATTGAGCCGAAATCGAAGGCAGATCAAGAAAGAATGTCGCTAGCTTTAAATCGCCTTGCATCTGAGGATCCTTCTTTTAGGGTAAGGACAGACGAAGAGTCTGGTCAGACTATTATTGCTGGTATGGGTGAGTTGCATCTTGATATTATTGTTGATCGAATGCGGCGTGAGTTTAAGGTGGAAGCTAATGTAGGTGTTCCTCAAGTGGCGTATCGTGAGACTGTTACTAAGGTATATGAGCATGAGTATACCCATAAAAAGCAATCTGGAGGTGCAGGTCAGTTTGCGAGAGTGAAGATACTGTTTCAGCCTAATCCTGATGGAGAGGAATTTGTTTTCGAGAGTAAGATTGTTGGAGGTTCTGTACCAAAGGAATATGTACCTGGGGTTCAAAAGGGGCTTGAAAGTGTACTATCTTCGGGGCCTTTGGCTGGCTTTCCTATGCTTGGGGTTAAGGCTACATTAATTGATGGTGCTTATCATGATGTGGATTCGTCTGTTCTTGCTTTTGAAATAGCTTCTCGTGCTTGTTTTAGGGAAGCTGCAAGTAAAATGGGTGTAGAGCTCTTGGAGCCTATTATGAAAGTTGAGGTTGTAACTCCAGAGGAGTATGTTGGTGATGTGATCGGTGATTTAAATTCACGTAGAGGTCAAATTCAAGGCCAAGAGAGTCGTTCTATAGCTATTGTTATAGATGCTCATGTTCCTCTTGCTAATATGTTTAAGTATGTTGATAATTTGCGTTCTATGTCTCAGGGACGGGCTCAGTACACTATGACTTTTGATCATTATGCTCAGGTTCCTGCAAATGTGTCGCAAGAGATACAGTCTAAATATTCTACTAAGTAAATAGCGTAATGATTTTTTTCTATATTTGGGATAATTAAGTAAATATTATATTGGAGAGCTCAGGGTGGCAAAGGAAGAGTTTATACGAGATCAGGATAATGTTGGTCTTTGTTCGATAGGTCATGTTGATCATGGGAAGACGACATTAACGGCGGCGATTACGAAGTATTATGGCGAATACAAGTCTTATGATCAGATTGATAGCGCACCTGAAGAGAAGGCTCGAGGTATAACGATTTCGACGACACATGTTGAGTATCGTACGAGTAAGCGTCACTATTTTCATGTTGATTGCCCTGGTCATGCGGATTATGTTAAGAATATGATTACTGGTGCTGCTCAAGTAGACGGTGCGATACTTGTTTGTTCTGCTGCGGATGGTCCTATGCCTCAGACGAAGGAGCATATACTTCTTGCTCGTCAGGTAGGTGTTCCTGCGATGGTTGTTTATTTAAACAAGGTTGATCAGGTTGATGATCCTGAGTTGATTGATCTTGTTGAGCTTGAGATACGGGAATTGTTGTCTTATTACAAATTTCCTGGGGATGATATTCCTATTATTAGGGGTTCTGCGCTTGCAGCTCTTGAGGATCGGGATAAGTCGATAGGAGAGGATTCGATTCGTTCGTTATTGGCTGCTGTTGATGATTATATTCCGACACCGAAGCGATTGATAGATAAGCCGTTTATGATGCCTGTTGAGGATGTTTTTTCGATTTCTGGACGTGGTACAGTTGCTACTGGTCGTATTAATCGTGGTGTTGTGAAGGTTGGCGATGAATTAGAGATTGTTGGTATAAGGGGTACGGTTAAGACGATATGTACAGGAGTTGAGATGTTCCGGAAGATTTTATCTGAGGGACAAGCTGGAGATAATGTTGGTCTTTTGTTGCGAGGAGTTGACCGTTCTTTGATTGAGCGTGGTCAGGTTTTATGTAAGTCGAATACTGTTAATCCGTATAAGAAGTTTAGAGCTGAGGTTTATATTTTGACGAAAGAGGAAGGTGGTCGTCATACATCATTTTTTTCGAATTATCGTCCGCAATTTTATTTGGGTACAGCGGATATTACTGGTGTAGTAACGCTTCCTGACGGTGTAGAGATGGTTATGCCGGGGGATAATTTAGCTCTTGATGTTGAGTTAATTGTTCCTATTGCTATGGAGCTTCAGCAGCGTTTTGCTATTCGTGAGGGTGGAAAGACTGTTGGTGCTGGTGTTATATCAGAAATACTTGAATAGGTTCTTTTATCGTATTCTTTGAAAAAGTCATTTGTGATTAAATATTCCTAAGTTTTAGTTAATTATAGTTTTTCAGGGAGTATTTTTTAGTGGCTTGGATTTGTAACTTTTTATTTTCTTGAGTAGTTTTTGTTAGATTTAATAAAAGTTTGTGGGTAAGGAATAATTTAGATGAATAACCAGAATATTCGTATATGTCTTAGGGGTTTTGATTCCCATATTCTTGATGCTTCTGTGCGGGAGATTGTGTTAACTGCCAAGCAAACTGGTGCAATCATTATAGGTCCTATTCCTCTTCCGAGTCGTGTAAAGAAATTTACTGTTAATAGGTCTCCTCATATAGATAAAAAGAGTCGAGATCAGTTGGAGATACGTACTTATAAGCGCTTTCTTGATATAGTGAAGCCAAATTCACAGACTGTTGATGCTTTGATGAGGCTTGATCTTGCTGCTGGTGTTGATGTAGCAATCAAGCTTTAATTTTTTTAATTATTTTTGGATTGGGGGCAGGTTGATGCGTTCAGGTGTTATTGCGCAAAAGTTGGGTATGACTTGTGTGTATAATGTTAAAGGTGAGCACATACCTGTTACTGTTTTACATATAGATAATTGTAGGGTAATAGCTCATCGTACTTTCCAAAAAAATGGGTATTTTGCTGTTCAGCTTGGTGCTGGGTTTGCTAAAGTAAAGAATACATCAAAATCTATGCGGGGTGTTTTTTTAAATGCCAATGTAGAGCCTAAAGCAAAAGTTGTAGAATTTCGTGTTTCTCAGGATCAGTTGTTGAAAATTGGTTATCTATTGTCTCCTTCTCATTTTGCTCTAGGGCAGTTGGTTGATGTTTCGGGTTTTACTATAGGTAAGGGTTTTGCCGGTGTTATGAAGCGGCATAATTTTGGTGGTTTACGTGCTACACATGGTGTATCTTTATCACATAGGTCGCCAGGATCAACAGGTTGTAGACAAGATCCAGGGCGTGTTTTTAAAAATAAAGATATGGCTGGCCATATGGGGCAATCTCGTGTAACAATTAAAAATTTAGAAGTTGTTTCTATGGATGAAAATCGAGGTCTAATTCTTGTTAAAGGTGCTGTTCCTGGATATAAAAGTTCTTGGGTTTTGATTCGAGATGCATTCAAGGCTGTAAAAAAAGAGAAATAAGGGCTCTATGATGGAATTAAATGTTAAATCTCTTGATGGTAGAAATGTTGGGGAGATTTCTGTTTCTGAATCTATTTTTGGCTTAAGCCCTAAAGAGGATTTAATAGCTGCTGTTATTCGTTGGCAGTTGGCTCGTAGAAGAAGTGGTACGCATAAATCAAAGAGTCGTTCTGAAATTTCTTATACAGGTTCTAAGATGTATGCTCAAAAGAGAACAGGTCGTGCTAGGCATAGTTCTTCTCGGGCTCCACAGTTTCGTGGTGGTGGAAAAGCATTCGGTCCTGTAGTTATTGATCATGAGTATACTATTCCTAGGAAGGTTCGTTCTCTTGCTTTGTGTCATGCAATATCTTCAAAAATACAATCTGAAGATGTTTTAATAATTGATAATTTGGTGTCACAGGAAGCTAAAACTAAATATATAGCCAGTTTTTTTAAAGGTCTTGAGCTTTATAATGCTCTTATTGTTGATGGGTTTCAGCTTAATGAAAACTTTAAGCTTGCTAGTCAAAATATTCCCAATATAGATCTTCTTCCTGCACAAGGGATAAATGTTTATGATATTTTGCGTCGTAGAAAGTTGGTTCTTTCTATTTCTGCTGTAAAGGCTTTGGAGGGTCGCTTAAAATGATTGCTCTTAGAGATTATGATGTAATTTTTTCTCCTGTAGTAACAGAAAAATCTACTGCAATGTCTGAAAATAATCAGATAGTTTTTAATGTAAGGAAAGATTCTTCTAAATCTGAAATTAAGATAGCTGTTGAAGCTTTGTTTGGTGTGAAGGTTCTATCTGTTAATACCTTAAGGCGTAAAGGTAAATTAAGGCGTGTTCGTAGTTTTGCTATAATGCAAAAACCGATGAGATCAGGTCGTAATTTATATGTTTTGTGTAAAGATGTTAAAAGAGCAGTAGTGACTTTAGCTAAAGGGCATTCTATTGATATATCAGCTAGTTTTTAATTTTATCTAGTTTGATAAAGGGATTGAGTATTATGGTGTTAAAGAAGTTTAATCCAGTTACATCTAGTCAGCGTCAGCTTGTTGTCGTTGATAGGTCTTCGTTGTATAAAGGTAAGCCTATAAAGGCTTTGACGGCAGGTTTGAATTCCAAGGGTGGACGAAATAATCTTGGTCGGATAACAACTCGTTTTCGGGGTGGAGGAAGTAAACGTTCTTATCGTTTTGTAGATTTTAAGCGTCGTAAGTTTGATGTTGAAGCTGTTGTGGAGCGTATAGAATATGATCCTAATAGAACAGCATTTATTGCTTTAATATCTTATTCCGATGGGCAAAAGTCATATATAATTGCGCCTCAACGCTTATCTAAAGGAGATATAGTTATTTCTTCTGCGAATGCAGTTGATGTGAAGCCTGGTAATGCTATGCCATTACAATTTATTCCTGTTGGTTCTATAATACATAACGTTGAAATAAAACTTGGAAAAGGAGGGCAGTTAGCTCGCTCTGCTGGTAGTTATGCTCAAATTATTGGTCGTGATCAGGGTATGGTTCTTTTGCGTCTTAATTCTGGGGAGCAGCGTTTGGTCTATTCTTCTTGTTTGGCTTCAATAGGTGCAGTATCAAATGCCGATCATATTAATATAAATGATTCTAAGGCTGGTCGTTCTCGTTGGCGTGGTAGACGTCCTAGTGTTAGAGGGGTGGCAATGAATCCTATTGATCATCCTCTTGGAGGTGGAGAAGGTAAGACTTCTGGTGGGCGTAATCCATGTAGTCCTTGGGGAAAGCCTACAAAGGGTAAGCGGACTCGTTCAAGTAAATCTACTGATAAGTTTATCGTTCGTTCGCGTCATAAAAATAAGAAATAAAGGAGTTTGTTTTTGATGGTTCGTGCGGTATGGAAAGGTCCAGTTGTTCATGGCTATTTGTTAAAAAAGGTAGAAAAAGCTCGGCAATCAGGTCGGAATGAAGTAATAAAGATATGGTGTCGTGAGTGTTCTATTATACCACAGTTTGTTGGTTTGACATTTGGTGTGTATAATGGAAATAAGCATATACCTGTTTCTGTTACTGAAGAAATGGTTGGGTGTAAGTTTGGTGAATTTTCTCCAACCCGTTTCTGTCCAGGGCATGGGGCTGATAAAAAAAGTAAGAGGAAGTAATTAATGGGCAAATTAAAAGCTGAGCGTCAGCTAAAAGATAATGAAGCTAATGCTATTTCACGTATGCTTCGTGTTAGCCCTCAGAAGTTAAATCTTGTTGCCGTTATGATTCGTGGAAAGAGGGTTGCTCATGCTCTTGCAGACTTAGAGTTTTCTCGTAAGCGTATTGCGGTTTCAGTTAAGCAAACTCTTCGATCTGCTGTTGCTAATGCAGAAAATAATCATGCTCTTGATGTTGATCGGCTTATAGTATCAGAAGTTTATGTAGGTAAGTCTATTGTTATGAAGCGTTTTCATTGTCGTGGTCGGCATCGAAGTTCCCGTATAAATAAACCTTTTTCTCATTTGACTGTTGTAGTTCAGGAAGTCAAAAATAAAGAAAGGGCTGTATAAAATGGGGCAGAAAGTTAATCCTATAATATTTCGTCTTGGTATTAATCGTGTTTGGGATAGTCTTTGGTTTTCTAGTGGTTCTGAATATGGTAAGCTTTTACATGAAGATTTAAGAATACGTGAGTATATTAATAAAGATTTAAAGCAAGCAGGTATTTCTAAAGTTTTTATTGAGAGGCCTCACAAAAAGTGTCGTGTTACTATATATTCTGCTCGTCCAGGTTTCATTATTGGTAAGAAGGGGGTAGATATAGATAAGTTGCGTCGAGAGCTTTCTAGGATGACTGATTCAGAATTGCATTTAAATATTGTTGAAGTTCGAAAACCAGAAATTGATGCAGTTTTAGTAGCTCAGTCGATTGCTCAACAACTTCAAAGAAGGGTTGCTTTTCGTCGTTGTATGAAGCGTGCCGTTCAATCTGCTATGCGTCTTGGTGCCGAAGGGATAAAAATAATTTGTGCGGGTCGTCTTGGTGGAGCTGAAATTGCTCGTACTGAATGGTATCTTGAAGGAAAAGTTCCTCTTCAGACTCTTCGTGCTAATATTGATTATGGCGTAGCAGAGGCTAAAACTGCTTATGGGATTTGTGGTATAAAGGTATCTATTTATAAGGGTGAAGTTCTTGAAAGTGATTCGATAGTTTCTGATCAACGTCCTTTGGAGAGTGATAATCAAGTTAATAATTCTAGTCGTAAGCGTGTTCGAGATAAGTCGTAGTTTTTTTTATATAGGTTTTTGGAGAGTAGAGCATGTTGCAACCGAAGCGTACTAAGTATCCTAAACAGTTTAAAGGTCGTATAAAAGGTGTAGCAAAGGGTGCATCAAGGATTGCTTTTGGTGAATTTGCGATTAAAGCGCGTGAGCCTAATCGTGTTAATGCACGCGAAATTGAAGCTGCTCGTCGTGCTATAACTCGTTATATGAAGAGAACGGGTCGAGTATGGGTTAGATTATTTTCTGATGTTCCTGTGACTTCTAAGCCTACAGAGGTTCGTATGGGAAAAGGTAAGGGCTCTGTAGAAAAATGGGTTTGTCGTGTTAAGCCAGGTCGTATAATGTTTGAAATTGATGGTGTTACCGAAGAAATTGCAAGAGAAGCTCTCCGTCTTGGTGCTTCTAAGCTTTCAGTTTCTACAAGATTTGTTCAGCGAATTGCAGAATAAAGGTTTTAAGTTTATGAAATTTGTTGATTTTTTAGATATGGATGTTCTTAAGCTAGAGGAGAAATTATTGCTTTTTAAAAGAGAGCAGTTTAATTTGCGTTTCCAAAAAGCTTCAGGGCAGCTCGAAAAGACTTCTCGTATTAAAGAGGTTCGTCGTGATATAGCGCGTGTTAAAACTTTAATACGTATTAAAGATATTGAGAGAAAGATATAAAAATGCCTAAAAGGGTTTTGCAAGGTGTTGTTGTAAGTGATAAAAGTAATAAAACTGTAATTGTAAAGGTTGAGAGGCGCTTCTCTCATCCTCTTTTGCAGAAGACAGTTCGTTATTCTAAGAAGTATAAGGTTCATGATGAGCACAATAAGTTTAAGGTGGGGGATATTGTTTCAATTGAAGAATGTGCTCCAATTTCTAAAGAAAAGTGTTGGTTGGCGCTTCGTTCATTAAAAGAATAGGGTTTATGTGGTTTTTTTTATGGCTTTAGATATTTTTTTGTGTAGTATGTGGGTGTAAGTTATTAGTTTTTTTCTTTGAATATATTTTTTTATTTAATAAAATTGGTGTAAAACTTATAATGGTAGATCAAGAATTCCTTGATAGAGAAAGCTTTGTAAGATGATTCAAATGCAAACAAGTCTTGATGTTGCTGATAATTCTGGTGCGCGTCGTGTTGTATGTATAAAAGTTTTGGGTGGTTCAAAACGTAAATATGCTTCTGTAGGTGATGTAATTGTTGTAGCAATTAAGGAGGTTATACCTCGTGCACGAGTAAAAAAAGGTGCAGTTGTTAAAGCAGTAGTTGTTCGTGTTTCTAAAGACATTCGTCGTATTGATGGGAGTGTTATACGTTTTGATACGAATGCTGTTGTTTTAGTAGATAATAAAAAAGATTTAATTGCAACGCGTGTTTTTGGTCCTGTGCCGCGTGAGTTGCGTTCAAAAGGTCATTTGAAGATTACTTCTTTGGCTCCAGAAGTGATATAAGAGGCTTATAATATGGAGAAGATACGTACGGGCGATAAGGTTATTGTTCTTGCTGGTAGAGATAAGGGCAAAGTTGGTGAGGTTCTTAAAGTTATCTTATCAAAGAGGCGCGCTGTTGTGCGAGGTATAAATATTGTTAGTTGTTATGAGAAACAAACTGCTAATAAACAGGCTGGTATTTTCCTAAAAGAAGCTCCTATACATTTGTCTAATATAGCAATTATTAATAAAGATGGTAAGCCTATAAGAATTGGTTTTTCTTTTGTTAATGGTAAAAAGATTCGTGTAGCTAAGCGTTCTGGAGATTTTATTGATGTATGAGCTAAAATATGAGCCACGTCTTAAAAAGGAATATGTAAGTCGTATTAGATACGCTATGAAAGAAAAATTTTCTTATGTAAATGAGATGCAAATTCCTAAGCTTGAAAAAGTAGTTGTGAATATAGGTGTAGGGGAAGCGGTAATCGATTCTAAAAAACCAGAAGCTGCTGCTCATGATTTGTCTTTAATAGTTGGTCAGAAGCCTGTTATTACATATGCACGTCGTTCTATTGCTGGATTTAAGCTTAGAGAAGGTATGCCTATAGGTGTAAAGGTTACTTTGCGTCGTGAAAAAATGTATGAATTTATAGATCGTATTATAAATATAGCTTTACCTAGGTCTCGTGATTTCCGTGGTTTGGATTCTAAGAGTTTTGATGGCTTTGGAAATTTTGCTTTTGGCATAAAGGAACATATTGTTTTTCCTGAAATTGATTATGATAAAGTTGATTGTATCTGGGGTATGGATATAGTTATTTGTACAACTTCTAAGAACAATGAAGAAGCTAGATACTTATTAAAGCAATTTAATTTTCCTTTTCGTCAGTGAGAAATTAAAAAAATAAACTATTAAAAGGAGCTTTGTAATGGCAAAGAAAAGCGCGATTGAAAAGAATAAGCGTCGCCGTAAGATTGCTGCTAGTCAAGCTGCTAAGCGTGAAGAATTAAAGAAAATAGTTATGAATAAAGATGTAGCTATAGAAGAAAGATTTAAAGTAATGATGAAGTTAGCAGCTCTTCCTCGTGATGGTTCTAAAGTTCGTATTCGTAATCGTTGTGAAATAACGGGTCGTCCTCGTGCTTACTATCGTAAGTTTCGAATGTCACGTGTTGCTCTTCGAGAGTTAGGAAGTTCAGGAAATATACCTGGCTTAGTTAAGTCGAGCTGGTAAGGGAGATAATATATGACTGATCCTTTAGGAGATATGTTGACACGTATTCGTAATGCATTGGCTCGGCGTAAGTCGTTTGTCTTAGCGCCATATTCTGTTATTCGTTCTAAGGTCTTGGATGTTATGCAAGAAGAGGGTTATATTAATGGATACGTTCGAGTTGAATGTGGAAAAGGTAAATATGAGTTAAAGATAGAACTTAAGTATTATAAGGCTAGTCCAGTGATACGTAATCTTAAACGGATATCTAAGTCAGGTCGGCGTATTTATGTCGCTGTTAAGGATATTCCTCAAGTTTTTAATGGTCTTGGGATTACAATAATTTCTACTTCAAAAGGAGTGATGGCAGACCATCAAGCTCGTAAGTGTAATGTTGGAGGAGAGGTCTTGTGTTCTATTTTTTAAAGTTAAACATTTATTTTGTGTTTTAGTTTTTGGAAGTTTATGATGTCTCGCATTGGTAAAAAACCTATTCAAATTCCGTCTAATGTTGAGGTTAAGCTTGAAGGTAAGAAAATTACGGCTAAAGGGCCTAAAGGTGAGCTGTTTTTTGTTGCTGATAATGAAATCAATTTTAATATCCAAGATGGTATGGTAATTGTTAATCCTATTAATAAATCTAACAAAGCTCTGTCTAAGTGGGGAATGTCTCGTACTATATTAGCAAATATTTTGAAAGGTGTACAGGAAGGCTATGAGCGTAAACTTGAGGTTAGTGGTGTTGGTTATCGCGCTTCTATCTCAGGTAGTAGCTTGAATCTTTCTTTAGGTTTTTCTCACGAAGTTCTCTATCACCCTCCTGAGGGAATTAATATTTCTGTTCCTAAGCCAACAGAAATATTAATTTTTGGCATAGATAAACAAAAAGTTAATCAAGTTGCTGCAGAAGTTCGTAGATATCGCCGTCCTGATCCATATAAAGGTAAGGGTATAAGGCGTGTTAATGAAGTGATTGTTCGTAAAGAAGGTAAGAAGAAGTAGGGGTTTTAAATGGCTAGTAGGAGAGAAATTCTTGAACGTCGTGCTAGTCGTGTGCGCCGTAACTTAAAGTTGGTGTCTAAGGGAAGATTGCGTTTAAGTGTTTATAGATCTTCTAAAAATATATATGCTCAAATCATTGATGATAATTCGAGTTGTACCCTTGTTTCTGCGTCTAGTTTAGATAAGGATATTCGTAATTCTTTAAATAATGGTTCTAATATTTTTGCTGCTTCTGTGGTAGGAAAGTTAATTGCAGAACGTGCTGTACAATTAGGTATTAAAGAAGTTAGTTTTGATCGTGGCGCATTTATTTTCCATGGTAGAATTGAGGCTCTTGCAGAAGCAGCTCGTGAAGGTGGTTTAAGTTTCTAGTTTGATTTAATCTTAATTTTTTTAAGAAAAAGCGCTTTAAAGTAAAGAAGGAATATAAAAATGGCTCAAAAAGAGCGCTCTCAGCGTGAGCATCGTCAAGATCGTGAAGAACGAGATGATGAGTTTGTAGATAAGCTTGTTGCTGTTAATCGTGTTGCTAAAGTTGCAAAGGGTGGTCGTCGTTTTGGTTTCGCTGCTTTGGTTGTTGTCGGTAATATGAAGAATAAGGTAGGTTTTGCCCATGGTACTGCTCGTGAGGTTCCGGAAGCTGTTAGAAAAGCAACAGATTCCGCAAAGCGTTCTTTAATATATATATCATTGCGTGATGGCCGTACTTTGCATCATGATTGCAAAGGACGTCATGGAGCTGGTAAAGTTTTAATTCGTTCTGCTAAGCCTGGAACAGGTATTATTGCTGCCGGTCCAATGCGTGCAATATTTGAAACTCTTGGTATTCATGATATAGTTGCTAAATCTACAGGTTCATCTAATCCTTATAATATGGTCCGTGCTACTTTTAATGCTCTTAAAGCCCAAGTTCATCCTAGGGATATAGCATCTCAAAGAGGTATAAAGGTTTCAGTTCTTCAATCTAGACAGGCTATGTTATCAGGTAATACTTTGAAAAAGTGAGAAGTTTATGATAAACAAATCAAGTATAAATAAAATTGTTGTTGAACAGATTGGAAGTCCAGTTCGCCGTTGTTTTGTTCAGCGTCAGACATTGATTGGTTTGGGCTTAAATAAGATGCATCGTCGTCGTTTATTAGAAGATACAGCATCTGTTCGTGGAATGATACGTGCAGTTCAGCATCTTGTTCGTATTGTAGATTAAATTAGTGGATTTTATAATGAAGTTGAACGAAATTGCTTGTGTTGATGGAGCTTTTAAAAAACGTAAGCGTTTAGGTAGAGGTATTGGTTCTGGTAGTGGAAAAACTGCTGGTAGGGGGGTTAAAGGCCAGAAATCAAGGTCCGGTGTTGCAGTTAATGGTTTTGAAGGTGGTCAAATGCCTATATATCGGCGTTTACCTAAGCGCGGTTTTGTTAATGTATTTAAACGTAAATTTGTTCTTGTTTCATTAGGATGTTTACAATCTGCTATAGATAAAGGAAAAATTGATCCTTCTTTAACTATAGATGCTGTTGTTTTGAAATCAGCTGGAATTATTCGTCGATGTAATGATGGTATTCGTATTTTGTCTGATGGTAGTTTAAATACAAAGGTAATGCTTCAGGTTTGTGGGGCATCTAAGGCTGCAATTGAAAAAGTTAAAAAAATGGATGGAGAAGTGACTCTTTCTCCATGAGTTTTTTAAAGATTTCGGTATTTTTCTTTTAATTTTATGTATAATTTTTTAATACAACTTTTAGCGTAGCATGGTTAAGTGTTATGATGAATTTTAAGCTCTTTATTATGTCTTTAATCTTTGGAGTTGTTTATGCCATCTGCAGTGGAGAATTTAGCTTCTAATTTAAGTTTTTCTACTTTTGCCAAGGCAGATGATTTAAAAAGGAGGCTTTTGTTTACTATTGTCGCTCTTTTAATATATCGTCTTGGTACTCATATACCTTTGCCTGGCATTAATCCAATTGCCTATACAAAGGCTTTTCAAAGTAAGGTTGGTGGTATATTTGGATTATTTAATATGTTTTCTGGTGGAGCAGTAGAGCGTATGGCTATTTTTTCTTTAGGTATTATGCCATATATTTCTTCATCGATTATTGTTCAACTTATGAGTTCTTTAATACCTTCTCTTGAAATCCTTAAAAAGGAAGGTGAGCAAGGACGTAAGATAATTAATCAATATACTCGTTATGGTGCTGTTGTTTTAGGGCTAGTACAAGCCTATGGTATATCAATTGGTTTGCAGAGTGGTAACGGTATTGTTGTATTTCCGGGAGGTTTTTTTATTTTTTCTACTGTTTTATCCCTTCTTGGCGGTACTATGTTTCTTATGTGGTTAGGAGAGCAGATTAGTTCTCGAGGTGTAGGAAATGGTATTTCTCTTATTATTTTTAGTGGTATTGTTGCAGGTCTTCCTTCGGCCTTTATCAATACTCTTGAATTGGGTCGTGTAGGAAGTGTTTCTACTTTTTTAATTATTGGAATTTTTATACTCGCTGTTTTTATAATTGCTCTTATAGTTTTTGCTGAACGTGCACAGCGTCGTTTGCTAATTCAGTATCCAAAACGTCAAGTTGGTAATCGTATTTTTCAAGATAATGTGTCTCATTTACCTCTTAAACTTAATAGTGCTGGTGTTATTCCTGCAATATTTGCATCTTCATTGCTGCTTTTACCTGCTACCATTTCAGGTTTTGTTAGTGCTGCTTCAATGCCAGATTGGTTAAGTAGGATAATTTCTTCTTTAGGTCATGGACATCCTCTTTATATGGTATTATATGGGATATTAATTGCTTTTTTCTCATTTTTTTATACAGCAATAGTTTTTAATCCAAAGGATACTGCTGATAACTTAAAAAAACATGGTGGTTTTATACCTGGAATTCGTCCAGGTGAACGTACTGTTGAGTATATTGATTATGTTTTAACACGTATAACTGTTCTTGGAGCTATATATCTTGTTTTTGTTTGTATTATACCTGAAGTAATTGTTTCTCATACGGGTATTCCTCTCGCTTTAGGTGGTACATCTCTTTTAATTGTTGTTAGTGTTATACTTGATACTGTTGCTCAAATACAGGGATATTTAATCGCACAGCAATATGAAGGTCTTATTAAGAAATCAAAGTTACGAAGTGGGAAGAAAAGGCGATGAGGATTATACTTCTTGGACCTCCAGGAGCAGGAAAGGGAACTCAAGCAAAGCGGTTAACTGAAAAGTTTGCAATTCCTCACTTATCAACGGGTTCAATGCTTCGTATGTCTGTTATGAATGACACTGAAGTTGGGAGAAAGGTAAAGCAGCTTATGGAAGCAGGTGATCTTGTCTCAGATGAAGTTGTTAATAAGATGGTGATTGATAGAATAAGGAAAGTTGATTGTGCAAATGGATTTATACTTGATGGTTATCCTAGGAATATCGAACAAGCTAAGCAACTTGATGTAGCTCTTTCTGAGCTTTCGTCTTGTATTGATTTTGTTATTAAATTAAGAGTTGATGATAATGCAATGTTAAAGAGGATAGAGAGTCGTGTAGCAGAAACGATGGCAGTTGGAAAACATGTAAGAGCTGATGATAATTATAAGCCGTTTTTAAATCGGTTAGTAGAATTTCGTAAGAAAACAGCCTTGCTTTCTGACTATTATCATTCTATTGGGTGTTTATATTGTGTTGATGGTATGTTAGATGTAGATAGTGTAACTGAACAAATTAATTCTATTTTTTTAAAAGATAAATAATTATTTGTAGGTGTTGATTATTTCAAATATTTTTTGTTAAATAACAACATAATGCTACTGATTTTTTGAAAATATAGGTTTTTTATGTTTTTGGTTTACTGTTGATCTTTTTAAAAATTTGGAGAAGGAGAACTAAGCGTGGCACGTATCGCTGGCGTTAATATACCGAGTGCAAAGCGAGTTGTTGTAGCGCTTCGCTATATATATGGTATTGGTCCAAAGTTATCTCAAGAGCTTTGTGACAAGCTTGGTATATCTTCTGATCGTCGTGTTAATCAATTAACAGATTCAGAAGTTATTAAAATTCGTGAGCTTATTGATCAAAACTATCAAGTTGAAGGTGATTTGCGTCGAGAAAATTATATGAATATAAAACGTTTAATGGATTTAGGCTGTTATCGTGGAATTCGTCATAGGCGCAATCTCCCTGTTCGAGGTCAGCGTACACATACTAATGCTCGTACTAGAAAGAGGGCAGATAAAGGGGGAATAGGGAAAAAGAAGTAGTGTGTTTTTTAGTATAAATTTTGAAGCTTTTTCTACAATCTTCAAAAATTATGTTATAATATGTTATATGTGGGAGAGTTGGTTTGGAGCTTGATTTTATTTTAATAACAAAAGTCGACGAGAGGGCTATAAATGGCTAAAGAGGTTGTACGTATTCGGCGCCGTGAGCGAAAGAACATAACCTCTGGTGTAGCTCATGTGAATTCTACATTTAATAATACTATGATTACAATTACAGATGTTCAGGGTAATACTATTGCTTGGTCATCTGCAGGAGTAAATAATTTTTCTGGCTCTAGAAAATGCAGTCCTTTTGCTGCCCAAGTTGCTGCTGAAGACTGTGTTCGTAAAGCTCAGGAACATGGTATGAAATCGTTAGAGGTTGAGGTTAGTGGTCCAGGAGCAGGTCGTGAATCTGCTTTGCGTGCTTTACAGGCTGGCGGTTTTACTATCACATGTATTCGGGATGTAACTATGATAGCCCATAATGGTTGTCGTGCACGTAAAAAACGTCGAGTTTAATCATCTCTTTGTAAAATATTAACTATTCGCTTTAAAGGCAAGTCTCTTAGAGCTTGGTCGTTACGATTGGATAGTGGCGACTAACAAAAGGCAAGTAATATGATCCAGAAGAACTGGCAGGAATTAATTAAACCAAATAAGGTTGAGTTTACATCGTATGGAAGAACGAGAACAATTTTAGTGGCTGAACCTCTTGAACGAGGTTTTGGCCTTACACTTGGTAATGCGCTTCGTCGTATTTTATTATCGTCATTACGTGGCTCTGCTGTTACTGCAATCCAAATTGACGGTGTTTTACATGAATTTTCTTCTATATCTGGAGTTCGAGAAGATATTACAGATATAGTTCTAAATGTTAAAGAAATTGATTTGAGAATGTCAGGTGATATGGCTAAACGAATGATTGTTCGTAAGCAAGGTCCCGGGCAAGTAACAGCAGGAGATATTCAAGTTTCAGGCGATATCGAAGTTCTTAATCCAGATCACGTAATTTGTAATCTTGATGACGGTTCTGAAATACGTATGGAATTAGTTGTAAATAATGGGAAAGGTTATGTTCCTGCTGAACAGAATCGTTCTGAAGATGCTCCAATTGGTTTGATTCCTGTTGATAGTCTTTATTCACCGGTCAAAAAGGTTTCTTATAAGGTTGAAAATACACGAGAAGGACAAGTTCTTGATTATGATAAGTTAAGTATGATAATTGATACTGATGGTTCTATTACTGGTGAAGATGCAGTTGCTCTTGCAGCACGTATTCTTCAGGATCAACTTAGCGTTTTTGTAAATTTTGATGAGCCAAAAAGAGAAGCAGCAGATGAACATGTAGCAGAGCTAGCATTTAATCCTGCTTTATTGAAAAAAGTTGATGAGTTAGAGCTTTCTGTTCGTTCAGCTAATTGTCTTAGGAATGATAATATTGTTTATATTGGTGATTTGATACAAAAAACTGAAGCAGAAATGCTACGTACAGCAAATTTTGGTCGCAAATCTTTACACGAAATTAAAGAAGTTCTTGCTTCAATGGGTTTACACCTTGGTATGGATATACCTATATGGCCACCTGATAATATTGAAGATTTAGCTAAGAGATATGAAGATCATTATTAATAATTTGATTGATTTACAAAGAATCTTTAAATATAGGAAAATAAGATCATGCGACATTCTATAGATAGGCGAAAATTAAATAGGACCTCTAGCCATCGTAAGGTTATGTTTTCTAATATGGCAATATCACTTATTACCCATGAGCAAATTATTACTACTTTGCCAAAAGCAAAGGATTTACGTCCAGTTGTTGAAAAGCTTGTAACATTAGCTAAAAAAGGAACTCTTCATGCTCGGCGTCAAGCTATATCTAAAATAAGAAATGTAGATGTTGTTACTAAGCTCTTTGATAAGGTAGCTTTGCGTTATGCTAATCGTAATGGTGGTTATTTACGTATTATGAAACTAGGGTACCGCTATGGAGATAATGCTTCTATGGCTGTTATTGAATTTGTTGATCGTGATGTATCTTCTAAAGGTGCCGTTGATAGGGATAGAATAAAAAATCAAGAAATATCTTTGTGATTTCTATTTGTTTTTTGATAATTAAATTACTGATATAATTTTATGGTACTATTATAAATTATATTTTATGCTGTTTTTTAAATTTTTTTATATTTACTATCTTTAAGTATTGTTATCTTTTTTATAACATGACGATAATATGTAGTGATTGGTTATTGTTATTATTTTTTATGGAGTAAGAAGCAATTTTCTAATATCTTTTGGGTATTTATTCGTCTTTTTATTTAAAAATACCGTATTTTTTAGCTTTATTATATACAAATTCTCTAATTTTTTGTAGTGTTGTTTATAGGATAGTGATATTAACAGGAATTGTAACTTTCTGCCATTGGCGTTTTTGGTATGTATTATTTACTAAAAGGTAAAGAGAAATAGTTACAATCGATGTTTTTTTAATAACACCCTTTTGTATAACAGCATAGGCGTATTATTAATACTTAAGGCAATGTAGTTTTCTCATTTGATAAAGCTTTGTTTATCGTTTTCAACGAAATAAAAAAAATCGTAACTTATTCTTACTAATCAAGAAGTGGGTACCATTCCTTTAGGGAAAGGCGATATAAGTAGCGAAGCGTTTATTAATCAAAAATTTAATCTTTTGTTAGAAAAGTTCTTTATTTTTTATAGTATTCCTAGAACTCTGTTCAGTTATAATTGAGGAAATTTTTTGTTGTTCTGATCTGGTATATAGTTTTTTTACTTTTGTAAAGGTTGACTGCATAGCTTGTTTTTTTGGATAAAGTAATGGAAGGTATCCATAAATAAAGGAAAGTTGATTTTCAGCTTGTGAAGCACTGTCTGATACTATTGTCATTAAATAGAGCGCAGATGCTAATCCTGTGCGATCTGCTCCTCCTTTGCAATGTATAAGTAGGGGTTTTGGAGAATTTTTCATCATTTCTATAAGTGTATTTATTTCTTTTGTTGTTAATTCTCTGAAAGCCGACATACGAAAATTCATAAGATGAATACCTAATTTCTTTGTAATCTGTTCTTCTTCCTGATACCATGGCTGTTCTTTACTTTCACCACGGAGATTAATAATAGATTTTATTTTATAATTTTTCCATAAATATGTTATGAGTTGATAATCTGGTTGGGCAGAGCGATAGAGCTCTCCTGTAATAATTTCATGAAAGTTGTTATTATAATAATTAACTGCTACATGACTTCCTACATAAAAAGCAGGAAGAAGCATTATCATGAGTAGAGTTATAGATATTTTCTTTTTAAAGTTTTTTTTAAACATCAGATTTTCATTTTAAAAATTTAATAATTATGTATTTTATGTATTTTATGTTTTGTATTCAATATATTATATTAATTTTAAGCCTTTAAAGCTAATATAATTTGTTTTTCCTATTATAATATGATCATAGACAGTAATTCCAAGGGGTAATATTGTAGATATAATAGTTTGTGTCATTTCTAAGTCAGCACGTGAAGGACTTGGGTCACCACTCGGATGATTGTGGACAAGAATAATAGAAGTTGCTGAAAGTTCTAAAGACCTACGGACTATTTCACGCAAATAAACAGGTGTATGATCAACTGTTCCTTTACTTTGGATTTCATTTGAAATAAGAACATGACGTTTATTAAGAAAAAGTATTCGAAACTGTTCACGTTCCTCATGAGCCATAGTTGCATTGCAGTAATCAAGAACTTTTGACCAAGAGTCAAGTATTTGAGTATCTTTTATTTCGGCTTTTAGCATGCGTTGTGTAGCTATTGATATTAATTTTAATTCAAAAGCAACGGTCTCTCCAATGCCAGGGACTTCTTGAAGTAAATGTAATGGCGCCCCAAAAACTCCTCCTAAAGTTGAAAAACGTTTTAAGAGTGCTTTAGCAACAGATTTAGTATCGCGACGTGGAATCAGTTTGAAAAGAATTAATTCGAGAATTTCATAATCAGCCAATGCCATTTCACCATTTTTCCGCAAACGATCACGTAATCGATCGCGATGGCCAATATAATGTAGTTCATTCATATCCGCAGGCGAAATAGAATTATTCATAGGTTTTGTTTCTCTTAGTTTTAGGTATATTTTTTTTGACTGTGAGGAAAACCTGGTCGTTCTAAGCCAGCTGGTGATAATGTAAAAATTTCATAACCAGTTTTTGTTACTCCTATTGTATGTTCGTATTGAGCTGATAAAGAACGATCTCGTGTGACAGCTGTCCAGCCATCTGATAGCATTTTTACATCAGGGAGCCCTAAATTAATCATAGGTTCTATAGTAAAGATCATTCCTTCTTGAAAATTCCCTTCAGATTGTAAAGTTGGATCACTGTAATGAAGAATTTCTGGTTTATCATGAAAAACATGACCAATTCCATGACCACAAAAAGCTTTTACAACAGAGCAGCGTTCTTTTTCAGCGTATGTTTGTATTGCCTGGCCAATAGATTCAATAGGTGCGTTAGGTTTGACAGTAGCAATACCTCTACAGAGTGCTTCATAAGTAACTTCTAAAAGCCGTTCTGCTGAACGCTTAATTTTTCCTATTGGATACATGCGACTGGCATCACCATACCAGCCATCTAAAACATAAGTAACATCAATATTAACAATATCTCCGTTTTGTAGAGGCTTATCATTTGGAATACCATGACATACAACATGATTGATTGAAGTACAGGTTGATTTTTTATATCCTCTGTAGTTAAGAGTTGCAGGAAATGCACCGTTATCTATTCCAAATTTAAATACAAAATAATCAATTTCATTGGTTGTAATTCCTGGTTTAACAATTTCTACTAAAGAATCCAGACACCGAGCTGTTACTTGGCATGCATTGCGTACGCCTTGGAATTCTTCTGGAGTATATAATTTTATGGGGTTTGTCTTTTTTAAAAGATAATGAGACATTTTTATATCATTTTCTCTGAATGTATGTGTTTTTTAATTTAAAATGAATCTGAAGTTTTTAAAAATTTATCTTCTTTTGGCTTTATGCAGTAATTCTGAATAGTTATGTATCTGTTTGTAAAGGAGGTGATATAAAATACTTTTTGAACGTTCTTTTTTAAGGAATAATAAAAAAGCATAAGTTTTTAGAATCTCAAAAGATTTCATTTGAGTAAAAGCTTTATTCTTTATAGAAGATTTTATCTTCTTTTTTAGTATTTACGTATTAAGTTTTATCTAAAATAATGGTTAATATAAAACAATACTTTTATATAGTTTAATTTTGTAAGTCTTGAATAACTCTCATCAACTTTTTTTAGCAATAACTAAAACCTCATTTTCTGATCAAACCACCATAATTTTTTAATAAAAAGAATATTCCTTATTCTTGTTTTAATAACAATTAACAAAAGTCCTATAGAGAATAAACACCAAATAGCCGGAAACTCGTTTATATTAGATGTTGTTAACCTTGCCAATACAGGGCCGACTAAAAAATGATATAAAGTAAATCTCCAAGACCCATAGGCAATAGGTAACAAGAAAGCAGAGATGATATACGGAGCCCAAACTATATTTCCAAAGGAAAGAGGAATTCCAAACAATGAAATAGGAGCATTAAGGTTGAAAATATTATTTATAGGGAATTCCCAAGCTATATGCCAATTTCCTGAAACAGAACACAGCCTGTCTGAGCACATTGGTGCAGCAGCTTTTGGAATAAGAGAAAATGAATGATAAGGAAATGCTTGTACGAACATTACTATGAAGCAAATAAAACAAATCATAAAGACAGGTGTTGCTATTTTCTTTTGTGCCTCTTTAGGTATAAAATACATTGAAATAGCATTTATAAAAAAAGGTTGTAAAGAAATATGCAGGTAGCCTAAAGATGTGGCAACTTGATTTCTAAGATCAAAGCAAGAGTTTATTACGTTATATGTGAAAGCTTGTAGAACTTCCATTAAAGAGAAATAAGCCAAGCAACCCCATAAAACAGGACTGTCTTTTTTATACGCTGAAATGCTACATCCTATGAAACCAATAATAGATAATGTTGTTGAGGCTTTCCCATTCCAACACATTGTTCATCCTTCTTACTTAAGATTGGAATTATTGTATAAAAATACAATCAGTAGTAAACATATACATTTTAAAGATAAAAGTATATACAAACTTATTATTCTTAAATAATAAATGTTTTGTCATTATTGACATATTGGATGTATTTTTTATTCATTGCTATAAAAATTCCTGATTTTCAAATGAATAAATCTACTACAATCCCTCCTTAGGATTTTAATTTATGAAAAGAGTTCAATTCTTAAGTTGTATAGTGATGAAATTTATATTAGCAGTTGTTTTATCGTCATGTTCTTTAAATAAAGCGTCTAATGTTTATCCAACGTTTTCTCGGCCACTTAAAGCTGCGAATGTTCAGATTAGTGATAATGAAGCTATTGAAATGCAAAAAAAATTTAGAGCTTTAACTCACTCATATAAGTAAGCTTTGTTATTTTAATTGAAATCTTTTGTTTTTTCTTTCTATGTGTTAGTGTATTATAGTTTATACAAAGAGTTTTACTGTGAATTATAAAATGACATATCATTTATAAAAAAGAAACAGAATAGAATGCTGTATTTTATTGCGTATTTATAGTGTTAGTGTCATAGAAAGTTTAAAGAAAAAATATGACTATTTTAATTTATGAATAAGAAGATGACATATAACTTTCATGTCAAGATGATTAAAATGGAAGATTTTTATAAGATTCAACGATTACCTCCATATGTTTTTGAAGAAGTTAATCGTTTAAAAGCTGCTGCGCGTGCAGCTGGTTCTGATATAATAGATTTTGGTATGGGAAATCCTGATTTGCCTACTTCACAGAGTATTGTAGATAAACTTTGTGAAGTTATAAAAGATCCTCGCTCACATCGTTATTCTGCTTCAAAAGGCATTCAGGGATTAAGAAAGGCACAAGCAGCATATTATGCTCGTCGTTTTGGAGTAAAAATTAATCCGGATAATCAAGTTGTTGTAACTCTTGGTTCTAAAGAAGGATTTGCGAACATGGCGCAAGCCATAACAGCTCCAGGAGATGTTATATTGTGTCCTGATCCGACGTATCCAATCCATGCTTTTGGTTTTCTAATGGCTGGTGGTGTTTTACGATCAATTTCTGTTTATCCTGATAAAAATTTCTTTATTTCTTTAGAGCATGCCGTTCGGCATTCAATTCCTAAACCATTAGCGTTAATCCTTAATTATCCATCGAATCCAACCACATGTGTTGCCTCATTAGATTTTTATAAGGATATTGTAACTTTTGCGAAAAAGTATGAAATTATTTTGCTTTCAGACTTGGCATATTCAGAAATTTATTTTGATCATGTGCCTCCTCCGTCTATTCTACAAGTACCTGGTGCAATTGATATTGCTGTGGAATTTTCAACGATGTCAAAGGCGTTTTCTATGTCCGGATGGCGTATAGGGTTTGCCGTCGGTAATGAAAATTTGCTAGCTGCTTTGGCGCGTGTTAAATCCTATTTGGATTATGGCGCCTTTACTCCTATTCAGGTAGCAGCTGCACATGCTCTTAATAACAATAGTGTAGAAGTTGAAAAAGTAAGAGATGTTTATCGAGCTCGTAGAGATGTTTTAGTCAACAGTTTTAGAAAAGCAGGTTTTAATGTGCCATTACCAGTTGCTACAATGTTTGTATGGGCAAAAATTCCTGAAAAATTTTCTTCTTTAGGGTCATTAGAATTTTCCAAGTTATTGCTAAAAAAAGCAGACATTGTTGTTGCTCCTGGTATTGGTTTTGGAGAGCAGGGGGATGGTTATGTTCGTATTGCATTAGTTGAAAACGAACATCGTATTCGTCAAGCCGCTCGTAATTTAAAGATTTTTTTTTCTGAATCTAACAGTAATTTTCAAATCTGATAACCTTTTAAATTTTTCTTAATAAAGTAGTTTAAATGTCATTGGTATTAATGTTTTAAATAAAAATTATAGTATATTCGAGTTGAATAAATGGAAGATACCTTTAAAATTGGTATTGCAGGGCTCGGTACAGTGGGTACCTCTCTTATTAGGATTATTAACCAGTATGCAGATCGTTTATCATCTGCTTGTGGTCGGCCTATCGTAATTTCAGCAGTAAGTGCTCGTAATCGCGACCTTGATAGGGGGATCGACCTTACGATGACGCAATGGTTTGATGATCCTGTTGTTATGGCCAGAGAAGCCGATATTGATGTTTTTGTAGAGCTCATAGGAGGAGAAGGTAACCCTGCGCATGATGCAGTGCGTATGGCTTTGTTAAGAGGATGTCACGTGGTCACGGCCAATAAGGCTCTTCTTGCTGTCTATGGTGCTGATTTGGCTATTTTAGCAGAGAATAATGGTGCTTTGTTCAACTTTGAAGCAGCAGTTGCTGGTGCGGTACCTATTATAAAGGTTTTGCGAGATTCTTTGGCAGGAAATGCAGTTCTCCGTATTCATGGCATTTTGAATGGGACGTGTAATTATATTCTTTCTCAGATGGAGAATACAAAATTGCCATTTGAGGATTGCTTAAAAGAAGCACAACAACTTGGTTACGCTGAGGTCGATCCTTCTTTTGATATTAGCGGCGCTGATTCTGCACATAAATTGGCAATACTCGCTTCTATGGCATTTGGAGTTTTTATTTCTTCCAAGGAAATTCATTTTGAAGGTATTTCTAAAATTACTCTTGAAGATATAGAGGCAGCAGCTGAATTTGGTTATCGAATCAAGCTTTTGGGAATTGCTCAACGTGTTGATAATGGTATTGAGCAATATATTCGTCCTGTTCTAGTGAAACGTGATTCCATGATTGCTCAGGTCAATGGAGTGATGAATGCAATCGTTGTTGAATCAGATATTGTAGGAGAATTATTAATGATTGGTCCAGGTGCTGGTGGAGACGCGACAGCTTCTTCTGTGCTTGGAGATATTGTTGATATCGCTAAAAGTCCTAAGAAAAAGAATTTTTTCTTAGCTTTTGGTCATTCAGCGAGCAATATGGAGTTTTACTCTCAAAGCAAGATTAATCAAAGTCAAGGTTCTTATTTTATTCGCTTAAAGGCAGTTAATTCTAGTGCTATTTTTTCTTTGGTTGTTGCGCAAATGGCTAAATATGAAGTTTCCTTACAATCTGTTATTCATTCTTCTCATCAAGCCTTTGTTGATGAACAGAATATTGTAATGATAACCTATAATAATTTAGAAGTTTCTGTTTACAAGGCTGTAGAAGCCATTCAAAAAGAAATCCCTCTTATTGGGGAACCTCAGGTTATCCTTATCGCAAGTTAGTCTTAATTAAACAGTAAGGGATAAACGTTGTATTCACAGTACTTGATTTATCTTTCAGTAAAGATGCGGCAGCAGCGATGGGAGAATATGGCATGGCGCTGGTGTTATTATCGGATGATTCGTTCTTCTGGCCAGCAAGCACGATCTTCTACATCTTAATTTGGGCTCGCATGAGGAAATTCAGGATCACAGTTTCTCTATCCTAAATAGACACTAGAAGGCTGCTGAGCTTTCTAGAAACCCTTTGAAATTGTGGCATAACTATTAAAAGAAGTTTTGGCAATGGTACAATGGGAATATAGTAATGGTTTTTACCCTGAGATTTTTCCTTTAGAAGCGTATTCATTATGGAATTTCTATAGGATTGTAGAAAAAGCCAGAAAAATGATGTAGAACGTCTTATTTATTTTAGAGAGCGACTCAACAAGATAAAAATGATGATAAGATCAATTAGTTATAAAATATAAAAAGATATAGTTAATTTTGAAAGAATTTGCCAATTCACAAGCTTTTTTAGATGTAGAGCATTCTGTTTCTGGATTTCGTTGGGTATCTCTTCTTGACCAAGCTGGTGTTAATCATGCTCTTGCAATAGCTCAGATTCATGGGATATCTGATTTGGTTGCTCGTATTTTAGCCGGGCGTGGAGTTGGCATTGAAAAGGCAATGGATTTTCTAAATCCTACTCTTCGTTCTTTAATGCCGAATCCTGATACCCTTGTGGATTGCGATAAGGCAGCTCGTCGTATTATTCAAGCGATTTATCAGGTTGAAAATATTGCTATTTTAGGCGATTATGATGTAGATGGAGCTGCTTCTGTAGCTTTAATAGCAAGATTCCTAAACCATTTTGGCATTAAGACTCGTATCTATATCCCGGATCGAATTCTTGAGGGATACGGCCCTAACCCAGTTATCATAAAAAAGCTTATAGATGAAGGTGCCCAACTTATTATCGCTGTTGATTGTGGTTCTACAAGCCATGAATCTCTTGAGATTGCAGCATCTCGAAATGTTGATGTCATTGTCATTGATCATCACCAGGTAGGAACAGAGATACCTTGTGCATATGCATTAGTCAACCCAAACCGCCAGGATGATTTATCCTTACAAGATCATTTATGTGCAGCAGGAGTTGTTTTTCTTGTGCTTGTTTTAATTACTCGTATTTTACGGGCAGAGTATAACATACAGATAAAAGATTTAGATTTATTATCTTTTCTGGATATTGTAGCTCTTGCAACTGTTTGTGATGCAGTGCCTTTGACAGGCTTGAATAGAGCATATGTTAGAAAAGGTATTATTGTTGCTCGTCATAAAGGTAATCCTGGTATTAAAGCATTGATGGAACTGATGAGACGTCCTATGCCTATAACATATGATCACTTTGGTTTTATGATAGGTCCACGTATTAATGCTGGGGGACGTATTGGAGATTCTAATCTTGGAAGTCGGCTATTAATATCTGATAATCTTTCTGAAATTGAGACTATTGCGGCCCAGTTGGATAGTCTCAATCGTGATCGTCAGTTTATGGAAGCGACTATGTTACAACAGGCTGAAGCTGAAGTAATCATTAAATATGGTGATACTAAAGGGGCGTTGGTGATTGTTGCTACAGGAGAGAGTTGGCATCCTGGAATTGTAGGATTGCTTGCAACTCGTTTAAAAGATAAATTTGGCTGTCCAGCTTTTGCGATTGCTTTTGACAATACTACAGGTAAAGGTATTGGTTCTGGTCGGTCTGTCATTGGTTTTGATATTGGTATAATGGTTCGCGCAGCTCTCGAGGAAGGTTTACTTCTGAAAGGTGGTGGTCATGCTATGGCTGCTGGTTTGACCGTAGAGCATAGCAATATTGATCGATTACGTATTTTTTTTGAAGAGTATGTGCACAATGCAGGTATAAATTTAGCTGCGATTAAATTACTGAAAATAGATGGTGCATTAAGTGCTGCGGGGGCTACCGTAGAACTTTTTGATATGCTTGAATGTGTTGGTCCCTATGGTTCATGCAATCCAAAACCTTTATTTGTTTTCCCTCGACATAAGTTATGTAACTTCTATCCTATAGGATCTTCACATCTTAAAGTCATTTTTGAAAACCAAGATTCTCTTTCTATTGAAGGTATTGCTTTTTATGTTATTGACACTCCGTTGGGTAATTTCCTTATGAAATCGCGCGGCAAGTGGATGCATATTGCTGGTTATTTATCTATGGATTATTGGAAAGGCAGAAAGCAGGTACAGTTACATATAAAAGATGCTGCTGCGTGTATATGAAACAAATAAATATTTGATATTATAAAACTGATTATTGACTTTAATGATTGATAGCAGGTTCACTTAGTGAGCAGCTATTTTTTATAAAAAAGACATTGTTGTAAAACATCAAGCAATGATGACATCATAGAATTTTATAATTCCTGGTCATCAACTTGTTTAACCATTAGTGATAATAAACTGGCACTCAAGTATTAATGGTACGCCCTAGGGGAATCGAACCCCTCTTTTCAGAATGAAAATCTGATGTCCTAACCGATAGACGAAGGGCGCGTATCATCTTACTAATCTTGTATTAGGGAGTGAGTCATATCGCAAGCACCATTTACATATTTTTTAAAAAATATTGTGAAAGATATAACAATTATCTACTTTAAAAAGATTTTTTTTCTTAAATCTCTTTAAGTTGTATTATTTTTAGTGTTTTTGTAACAAGAAACTTAAGAAAGTTTTAAAAAAAATTATATTCTATTTATTGATAAAGAAGTACAAATGTTAGGCAATGAGATATTTACCTATGCTTTAAAATGGCAAATCTATTTTAGGGGTATTGTTTTAGAGGTATAAAGCGATAGAGGTTGTTCAACTTGTGCTATGCTGTTAGCAATATGCTCCTGGTCGAGAACAGTTGAAGTTATGGTATCGCGGGTTTTTTGTTTTTCAGACAGTTTAGAATCATGAGAGAAGATGATAGCTTGTGATTGAGAAGTCATTAAAGAACTGACAATGCTAGAAAATATACTATAATGATTGGCATTAAAGAGCATTTTATTTTCTTCATTCGTTATGGTTGGGTCTATTTGCTGTTCTATCGTTGTTACAGAATCTTGATCATGTAGATCAGGATTTTCAGGGAGGGACTCAATAATTTGTGATATGTCAGGAGTGATATCAGTTTTTTGAGAGGATGATAAGAGATGAGGGTTCTGTTTCTTGATAGTATGGGTTTCTAGCTTTTTGCAACCCATCATTAAAAACCCGCAAATAGAAAGACTCAATATACATATTTTCTTATAGAGAGCAAAAAAAGGCACAGAACTCAACTTTGTAAATATATCCATAAAAGCTTATTATGCACTAATATGCTTATGTAGAGCATGTAATTTTTACAATTCGCTCTCTATAAAATGAGAAAACTTTTTTACCAGGTTCCTATGTTAGGCATGGATAGCCATGGCTCTTTGGGTTCTAGAGGATTATTTTTCTGGAGAATTTCAATAGAAACTTTATCAGGAGAGAGAATAAACGCCATTTTTCCATCTCGAGGCGGTCTATTGATCGTAATGTTATTTTTCATAAAATTTTCACAGGTTGAGTAAATATTATCTACACTGTAAGCAATATGTCCAAAGTTACGACCTGTTGTGTAGTCTTCAGTATCCCAGTTATAAGTGAGTTCAAGACATGGGGCCCTATATTGATGAGCAGCTTCCAAGTCTTCTGGAGCGGCTAAAAAAACCAGAGTATAGCGACCCTTTGTATTTTCAAGACGATCAACTTCATAGAGACCCAGAATTTTGGTGTAGAATTCTAATGAATGCTCAAGGTCTTTAACACGTACCATAGTATGTAAGTATTTCATTTATCTTTTCCCAAATAATTTTAATGGTTAAAATTGTATTTTCTTATAATGCAATTATATTTTATATTATCAAGATATTTGATCTAAATTGTAAGCATTGAAGATAAAAAGATGAAAATTTTGATAAATTTTTCAGAATACTACTTGTGTTAAATGGTTAGCAAAATATTAACTAAAAGTTTAAGAATCGGTTCAAGGAATCAAGGGGATAAAAATGGTGAACGGGATTTCTTCAAAAGAGACTATAAATATTAATAGTTCATTAACTAACGTATCTGATCTTGTTGAGGTTACTGGAGTTGTTAAGTGGTTTGATCTTTCTAAAGGATATGGTTTTTTTGTACCAGATAATGGTTCAAAAGATGTTTTATTGCATGTTACTTGTCTTCGACGTGATGGGTATCAGAGTATTTTGGCTGGAACACGTATAGTTGCTTTGGTTTATAAACGTGAACGCGGCTATCAGGCCTTTAAAATTCTTTCTGCAGATAGGTCTAATGTTATAAAGCCATCTTCTCTTTCTAAAGTAGATTCTACATTTCTTAATATTGTTCCAAAGAGTGAAATAGAACGTGTTACTGTTAAATGGTTTGATCGTGTAAGAGGATTTGGATTTTTAACACGCTCTGAACATAATGAGGATATTTTTATACATATGGAAGTACTTCGCCAATTTGGCTTGACATGGATTTATCCAAAACAAACAGTTCTGGTTCGATTTGGTCATACTAAAAAAGGTCTGATAGCTGTTGAAATTCATCCGGATACAGAAAATCTTATTCAAAGATCACATTAGCTGTTGTTCTTTCAATATATAATTTTTTATGAGGAATAGGAATATGTTATAAAGAAGATATGTATAATGTTTTATGATAAAGATCATTTGAGAAATATGATTAGTTTATCAGGGAGTGATTTAAACTCGAATCTGAGTAAGTGTTTTAGGTGTTATTTTGTTTCAGCATTACAACTTAAGGCACAGTTTATGCCTTCATAAATTTCCTATAAGAGTTTTAATCAAAAGGGACTGCAATTTTTTTATGCAGTCCCCCTTGGATTTTAGATATTTTTTTTTTAAAAGTCATTTTTATTGTTTAAGTTAGTAATTGTACATTCTATGATTAAAGATACTTTTTACTATACACCAGCCATCAGCACATATTAACATCATTGATTGATGTTCTACAAACAATAGTCTTAAACATAACGATATCGCTTTTACAAAGAAAGAGATATTTATTAAGTTATAGCCCTAAAGCACCAAATCGTTTTTTGAATTTTGAAACTTGTCCTTTACGATCTGTAATTTGTTGTTTTCCACCAACCCATGCAAAATGTGAAAAAGGATCAATATCAAGGCTCATCAAGGATCCTTCTGATTTCCAGGTTGAGCGTGTTTCGTATTCAGTACCATTAGTCATAACAACTTTTATAAAATGATAATCAGGATGGATATCGGGTTTCATGATGGTTTCCTTGGTATAATAAATTTATTGTTGCAAGTCTCTTGTAACTAAATAGCATATGAAATAAAACTTCAGACAGTTTTTGTGCCTGAAGTTAAGAATTTCATAAGTACATGAAAACGAGTTTAATAACAAGATTGATTATTATAACATAATCCAGTTAGTTTCATATATATGGAAATCAAAGATAGAGATCAAGAACAATGGGGTATAATTTCCTCATTAAAGTTTATGCTGCCATACTTTATGCGATGTTGGCCATTTGTTCTTGGTTCTTTGTTTTCTCTTGTTCTGGCAGCTTGTATTACCTTGGAAATTCCTTTGACAGCGCGTCATCTTCTTGATTATGGCCTCCACAACGGTGATAGAGTAAAGACAGATTATTATTTTATGATTATTATTGTTATGGTTCTCTTGCTGGCCGTTGTCAGTTCTCTACGTTATTATTGTGTATCATTGTTAGGGGAACGAGTTGCATCTGATTTGCGTATAGATGTTTTCTCTAGATTAATGAAATTATCTCCATCTTTTTTTGATAGCTATAATTCTGGTGAAAATTTTACAAAATTAATGACAGATACTGAAAAGATCAGAATAATGGTATCAACAAGTCTATCAATTGCGCTTCGGAATCTTTTGATGTTTTTAGGAGCGATATTTATGATGCTTGTCAGTAGTTTTGGACTTTCTGCTCTTGTTATGGGAATAGTTTTTCTGGTTATTCTTTTTTTAGCAGGTTTTTCTAAAATTATGCGCAAACGTTCTAATAGTAGACAGAAGCATATAAACCAGCTAACACAATTTACATTCGATTCTATTAAGTCTGTACGAATGTTGCAGGCTTTTGTAGCTGAAAATAAGACAATCTGCCGCTATAAGCAGAAAGTGGAGAAGGTATATCAAAAAACAATTCGGATTGTTTTTATACGTTCTTGTTTAACTGCTTTTGCTATTTCTTTTGTGTTTTCTGGTGTTGTTGTCGTTTTGTGGTTTGGTTTGCAGAAAGTTATATCTGGGACAATGTCAGGAGGAGCATTAACCCAGTTTATGTTGTATTCAATTATTGCTGCAGGATCTATAAGTCTCTTATCAGATATTTGGGGAGAAGTGTCTCAGGTTGTTTTGGCAATTGGTCGGTTACGTAATATTATTGTTTTTGAGTCAAATTTACTTTCTTCCGCTGCTCCTGTGAGATTAACTTCACCGATATTAGGACAATTAGCTTTTCATAAGGTGTCTTTTTCTTATTCTCAACACTCAGCAGAAGTTGCTTGCAAGACTGCTTTACATAACTTAAGTTTTATAGTTAATTCAGGAGAAACTGTTGCTATTGTTGGATCATCTGGAGCTGGAAAGAGTACGATAGCTTCTTTAGCTCTTCGTTTTTATGATCCTGATTGTGGTTGTATAGAGTTAGATGGTATAGATCTTCGAAATCTTCCTATTGAAGAAGTTCGTCGATCTATTTCTTTTGTTCCTCAAGATCCATTGATTATAATGGCTTCTTTGCATGATAATATTGCGATGGGAAAATCAGAAGCAACGCGCGATGATGTGAAGAAAGCAGCTATTGCTGCCCAGGCACATGAATTTATTGCTAAATTAGAAAAAGGTTACGATACAACGGTAGGAGAAGGTGGAGTGATCTTGTCAGTAGGACAACGTCAACGTATTGCTATTGCTCGAGCTATTCTTAAAGAATCTCCTGTTATATTACTAGATGAACCAACATCAAGTTTGGATGCTGAGAATGAGATATTAGTCTGGAAAGCATTAGAAGAATTACGTAGAGGGCGTACAACTATTGTCATTTCACATCGATTTGTTCTTGTGCAGAAAGCAGATAATATCCTTGTTTTGAGCAATGGTTGTTTGGTAGAAGAAGGAACTCATGACAGTCTTATGGAGCGTGGTGGTTTTTATACACGTTTAGCAGAATTACAAATCTCTAATGTAAACAGATCAACAATTTAATGTTTAAAACAGGATATAACCTTTCTTGTCTTTTATTTTGATATTTAGATAAGACGTTTTTAAAAAGAATGAAGAGGTTTTTGGGGAGCAGTCTTTTGATAAGAAAGACTTGGCAAATAAGATTATCAATAAGAATTCTGGTTATTATGTCATTACTTACGAGTAAAACAGTATGAAGGAACTCTTTTAGGTTTATAGGAGATTATAGTTGTGGATAAAGGTAAGGCATTAGAAGCTGCTCTATCACAGATAGAACGTTCTTTTGGCAAGGGATCAATTATGAGACTCGGTTCAAAAGAAAATGTTGTTGAGATAGAAACGATTTCTACAGGTTCTTTAGGTTTGGATATTGCTCTGGGAATTGGTGGTTTACCCAAGGGTCGTATTACTGAAATTTATGGTCCAGAAAGTTCTGGAAAAACGACTTTAGCTCTTCATACTATTGCTCAGGCGCAGAAAAAATCTGGGATTTGTGCTTTTGTAGATGCAGAACATGCGTTTGATTCTCTCTATGCCAAGAAACTTGGTGTTGATTTGCAAAATTTGTTGGTCTCACAGCCAGATACAGGCGAGCAGGCTTTAGAGATAACGGATACATTAATACGTTCAGGAGCAGTAGATGTTCTTGTGGTCGATTCTGTTGCTGCTTTAACGCCGCGTGCTGAGATTGAAGGAGAAATGGGAGACAATTTACCAGGAATGCAGGCACGATTGATGAGTCAGGCGTTACGTAAGCTCACAGCTTCTATTTCTCGCTCCAATTGTATCTTGATTTTTATTAATCAAATGCGAATGAAAATAGGTGTTATGTTTGGTTCACCAGAGACAACAACTGGTGGAAATGCGCTTAAATTTTATTCTTCTATACGCCTTGATATTCGCCGTATTGGTTCAGTTAAAGAAAGAGAAGAAATTATTGGTAATCAGACAAGAGTTAAAGTAGTTAAGAATAAAATGGCTCCTCCTTTCAAGCAAGTTGAATTTGATATCATGTATGGAGAAGGTATTTCTCGCATGGGTGAACTTGTTGATTTGGGAGTGAAGGCTGGTATTGTTGAAAAATCTGGCTCCTGGTTTTCATACAAGAGTCAAAGGTTAGGGCAAGGACGCGAAAACGCCAAAACTTTCTTGCGTGAAAAAAGCGATATTGCAGAAGATATTGAAATTTCTCTGCGTCAGAATGCTGGACTTATTGCTGATAGCCTTTTACAGAATGTTGATGTGGAAAGTGAGGCTGTTGAGATTTAACAAGAATAAGTAAACTCAATAAGTTATATAATTACCGCCTGGTTGCATATCACTTATTGTTTGATCAATGCCGAGCAGTGTGAAATTAGGATTAGCACCTTGTTCTTGTATTCGTACCAAAGTTTTGCCAGTCAGTATTAGTGATGAAACCCACAGCAGTATTGAAGGCCAAATAAGACATTAAACCAATCATTCCTTGTATATTAAGAGGAAACGCATCTTAAAATAGAAGAAAGAATCCACCCAAGCTGAAAACAATAACTATCTTAGCATATTCACACCAATCCATTTCCTTTTCAGGATTTACGTTACCCATCTTATAGAAAAGCTTTTCAAAAGGAAGGAAAATAGGGGGATAAGAAATTCTTCAATTATTGTCTGTACAGCTTCTTAAGCATTTCCATAAGATGTTAAAAAAATAAAGAAAGGTTGATAAAAGTTTTTTCCTATTTTAAGATGCAACTAAAGAAGTTAAAAGTGTAGCAAGATAAAAGTATTATAAAACATATCAGTGATTTAATAAATCTGTACGTTTTAGTCTTATTTATTTTTTATATTTTCTGTTTTGTCTGGAATTATAATATGTCTGGCGTAATAAATGGTCAGGTAAATATGTTTTGGTATAAAAATTAAGTTATTAAACTTATAAATAAATTGGTTTTTAAATAAATAATAGAAAGCTCTGATAATGAGCAGTGTAAATAGCATCCGATCAACATTCTTAGAGTTTTTTAAGAAAAATGGCCATAAGGTTGTAGAATCATCTACACTTATTCCTAGTAATGATCCAACATTGATGTTTACTAATGCGGGTATGGTTCAGTTCAAGAATGTTTTTACAGGACAAGAACAATATCCTTATAAGATAGTTACAACTGTACAAAAATGTGTGCGTGCTGGTGGTAAGCATAATGACCTTTATAATGTTGGCCGTACTGCTCGGCATCATACTTTTTTTGAAATGTTAGGAAATTTTTCTTTCAGTGATTATTTTAAAGAACAGGCAATTGACTTTGCCTGGCAGCTTCTCACCCGTGAATTTGGTCTCAGTCGTCATCAACTTCTGGTAACGGTTTATTATAACGATGATGATGCTTTTAATTTTTGGAAAAAAATTTCTGGATTACCAAATGACAGAATTATTCGTATTAGTAGCAATGATAATTTTTGGTCAATGGCAGATACAGGTCCTTGTGGTCCTTGCTCTGAGATTTTTTTTGATCGTGGCGACAAGTTTTCAGGAGGTTTACCTGGTTCTTCTGAAGAGGATGGTGAACGCTATATTGAAATATGGAATCTTGTCTTTATGCAGTTTGAGCAACTCAGCAATAAAGAACGTATAGCATTACCACGGCCATCTATAGATACCGGGATGGGATTAGAACGTTTTGCTGCTGTTTTACAAGGCAAAGAAAATAATTATGATATAGATCTTTTTAGGGCTCTTATTTCTGCTTCTGAACAATTTACTGGAGTTCCTTCTGTTGGAAGACACGCAGTGAGTCATCGCATTATTGTTGATCATCTTCGTTCATCGGTTTTTTTGATTGCAGATGGTGTTTTACCAGGAAACGAAGGACGGGGATATGTTCTTCGACGTATTATGCGTCGTGCTATGTGCCATGCGCAAATTCTTGGAGTTTCAGAGCCTTTTATGTGGCGTCTTTTACCTGCTCTTTTTGCAGAAATGGGCACTGCATATCCTGAATTAATTCGAGCAGAATCTTTGATTATTGATGTATTAAAACAGGAAGAAGTGCGATTTCGTAAGACATTAGAACGTGGGCTTGTCTTGCTTGATGAAGTTTCAGTGGGTTTGGAGAAGCACGAGCGTTTGGATGGTAATATTGCTTTCAAGCTTTATGATACCTATGGTTTTCCACTTGATCTTATGCAAGATATTTTGCATGCGCGTGGTTTTGCTGGCATAGAAGTTTCCCAATTTAATCAGGCCATGGAACGACAGAAAACTGAAGCAAGATTGCATTGGCTTGGTTCTGGGGAAAAAGCGATAGAAAAAATTTGGTTTTCTCTCAAAGAGAAACATGGTGTTACAAGGTTTTTGGGTTATGACACAGATCAGGCTGAAGCTATGGTGCAAGCCATTATTGATAAAGGTAAAGTTGTTGATTCTGCAAAAGAAGGAGAAATGGTTTTTATTATTGTTGATCAAACACCTTTTTATGCTGAATCTGGTGGTCAAGTAGGTGATACGGGTACCATTACTGGTGAAGGAGTTCAGCTTAAAGTTATTGATACTAAGAAGCAAGGAAATGATCTTTGGGTTCATAGTGTTGTGGTTGAACACGGTACATTGCGCACAGGGATGTCTGTCACGTTAAAAATTAATGCCCAGAATCGTCGATTATTAAGTATCAATCATTCAGTTACGCATCTTTTGCATTGGGCGTTACATGAAGTGCTCGGCTTTCATGTAGTCCAGAAAGGCTCTCGGATTACGCATGAAGGATTACGCTTTGATGTAACACACTCACAACCGATAACTCTTGAAGAGATAAAGTCTGTTGAGGATATGATGAATGAGGTTATTTTGCAAAATCTACCTGTCACAACAAGCATTATGAATATTGATTCGGCTATAGCGATTGGAGCTACAGCCTTGTTTGGAGAAAAATACGGTAATGAAGTCCGTGTTGTTTCCATAGGCTTGAATAAGAGTAACTCTTACTCTCTTGAGTTATGTGGTGGTACACATGTTTCTTTTACAGGAGAAATTGGTCTTGTTCATATTCTATCTGAAAGCGCTGTTGGTGCCGGTATTCGTCGTATTGAAGCCATTACAGGAAAGGTAGCGCGTGCCTATCTTCTTAATCAGGATGAACAAATGAAGTCACTTTCTGCATTGTTGAAGGTACAATCATCTGAGGTTTTGATACGTGTAAAGGAGATGAGAGAAGAGAAACGTAAACTTGAATACCAGCTTGCTGATGCTAAGAAAAAATTAGTAGCTGGAGATAGTCATTCTTCTGTTCGCGAAGTTGCGGGTATTAATTTCATTGGTCATGTGGTAACCGATATAAATCCTAAAAATCTTAGAGAATTAATTGACGAGAGAAAAAAAAGAATAGGATCAGGAATTATCATGCTTATAGCTCTTTCCGAAGAAGACAAAGCTTCTGTTATTATTGCTGTAACGCAGGATTTGATCAGTAAGTTTAATGCTATTTATCTTGTTCAATTAGCAGCAAGAGTAATGGAAGGTAAAGGTGGAGGAGGGCGTCCTGATATGGCTCAGTCTGGAGGGCCTAATGGGAAAAATGCAAAGAAAGCTATAGAAGAAGTTATAAAATTCTTGGAAGAACAGAATAAAAAATAAGACAACTTATAGAAAAAGGTTTTTATATTTTTATAAAATAAGGATATTAGGATCTTTTTTCTGAATGATTATTAAAAGAAAAATCTAGTATTTCTTTAGATAGAAACAAAACAAATAATTAAATTTTATGCAACTTAAAAGATCTTGTCTTGTACTATTTTTTTGTTAGCCACATTACAAACTTGATGTTTACATAGGATGAAGCATTTTTTCGGGTTTGACAAGGGTATCGTAATCTTCTTCAGAAATAAATCCGCTAGCGAGAGCTTCTTCTTTGAGAGTTGTACCGTTTTTATGCGCTGTTTTAGCAATGCTAGCTGCATTATCATATCCTATTTTAGGTGCTAAGGCGGTAACAAGCATTAGAGATCGGTTTAATGAATTAGTAATATTATTTTCATGAGCCTTAAGACCAATTATACAGTGATCTGTAAATGATATTGCTGCATCACTTAAAAGTTGTACTGATTGTAAGAAATTATAAGCGATCATTGGCTTATAAACATTTAGTTCAAAATGTCCCTGACTATCAGCAAAAGTAATTGCTGTATGATTGCCAAAAATATGTATACAAACTTGGGTTAATGCTTCACATTGAGTTGGATTGACTTTTCCTGGCATAATAGAAGAGCCCGGTTCATTTTCTGGTAATATCAATTCTCCTAGTCCAGCACGTGGGCCAGATCCTAGAAAACGGATGTCATTGGCAATTTTGAAAAGGGATGCTGCTGTAGTGTTAATCGCTCCATGACTGAATGTGATGGCATCATGAGCAGCAAGTGCTTCGAACTTATTAGGTGCAGTTACAAAAGGAAGTCCAGTAATCTTCTGGATATTTTTAGCAACTTTTTCTGCAAATCCAACTGGTGCATTAAGACCGGTCCCTACAGCTGTCCCTCCTTGAGCCAATTCATAGAGGCCATATAAAGTTGACTCAATACGCTTGATAGATGATTGAACCTGTGTGGCATATCCTGAAAACTCTTGTCCTAAAGTTATCGGTGTTGCATCTTGGGTATGAGTTCGTCCAATTTTTATAATATTTTCAAATGTGATAACTTTTTCTAAAAGGGCTTGGTATAGGCCTCGAAGAGCAGGAAGAAGGCGATGGAAAATCTGTTCTGCGCAGGCAATATGCAATGCCGTGGGGTAGGTGTCATTAGACGATTGACTCATGTTGACATGGTCATTAGGATGGACAGGTTTTTTTGAACCTATAGTTCCACCCAGCATCTCTATTGCACGATTGCTAATCACTTCATTGGCATTCATGTTTGATTGCGTACCAGAGCCTGTTTGCCAGACAACAAGTGGGAAATGATCATCAAGTTTTCCAATTATAACTTCTTGAGCAGCATTAATAATTGCTTCCCCAAGCACTGGATCAAGGCGTTTAAGTTCTATATTTGTACGTGCAGCAGCTTGTTTTACAATACCAAGAGCGCGTATAATTGGTAAAGGTTGTCTTTCTTGCCCAATCTTAAAATTTTCAAGAGATCGTTGCGCTTGTGCACCCCAATAACGATTTTTTTCTACGCAAATGGAGCCAAAACTGTCTGTTTCAGTGCGAGTATTAGTCATCATATCCCTGTCTTAAGCGGTATTTTTATTGTTAGATAAACCTTAGTAAGGTTTTTTGTTATTTTTATTTTTCAAGACTTAAAAAGTCAATGCTAACAAAATGAAGAAATATTATTTCTGTGATTGATATAAAATTATAAAGAGTAATTTGATATTATTTTATAACATCTCCCTGAAAGATTTAAATTTTATTGAAAGTTAAACCTATTTTTAATAGAATATATATTAAATTCAGGTAATGCATATAATATATATTGTTAAAGTTGTATATGTAATTAATTGTGATGCCTTTGTGAGTACGGGATTTTCTAGATGATTCTTCCGAAAAAGTTTATCGTTTTAGTTATTTGTTTTTATGGCATTTTTTGTTTTATGCCAAATTTTATTTACGCTACAACTCTTATAGAGATTATAAAAAATCGTAAAGAGAATACTAAAGATTCTATATTGTTAAGTAGAAGGTCTAAGGTTGTAGAAAGAAATGTTGAATCAACAGAAAAAATTAGCTCAAGGCATGTTAGTAAAAAAAATAAAAGACGAATAAAAGAATCAACAGATATAATAACCTCGTATCGTTATTATGTGTATAAGCCTGATATTCAGAGGATTGTAAATATTCCTTTGGTTGTCGATCCTATTATTGCTGATGTTGCCAATGTTGTTACAAAGGAAGTTAATAAAGGGTCTGTTATTGATATTTCTGCTGCTATTGTTGTTTCTCACAATCTATTAAATTCAGCTATGGCATCTGTTAGTATTAAAGCGCCTGTTGATATCGCCGAAGCATTAGAGAGTTATTACGGTAAAGGTGATTTTTTGATTTGGGTATCCTTGGAAGGAATTATTAATCAAAAAGCATTTGAAGCAATAGATTTTCTTTCAAAGGTTAATAATATAGGTCTTGAGCCTGCTGATTATTTTGTCAAGGTTCCTGATCTTAAGAATATCGATGCTAAAGAGCGTGCGCATGCTTTAATGCGATTTGAATTACTGCTTTCAGCTAAGGTTCTTGCCTATGTTCAAGATAATCAACGTGGACGTGTTGATCCAAATCGAATTTCAGGGTATTATGATTTTACGCGTAAAAAAGTAGATATTTCATCATTTTTGAAATTGGCAAGTAGTACGCATGATATTTCAAAATATCTTGTAAGTTTTACACCGTCTAATACGCATTTTAATATTCTTCAAGCTGAATTAGAACATTTATTGAAATTGCAAAAGTTTAAAAAGGATTATGAATCCTCTATTTTAGCTCTTGATGGTAGTGTTATCAAACCTGGAATGAGCAGTTCGCAATTGCCTCATGTTATTCAGGCAGTTGAATTACAGTTATCAAAAAATGTTAGAGATCAGTATGCGAATTTCTTTTCTCATTATAAAGAGAATTTTGTCTATGATGGTGATGCAATAAATATCATTAAATCTTTTCAGAAAGATAATGAATTAAGACCAGATGGTATTATTAATCATACGATAATAAAAGCGATTATATCTGATAAGAAACTTAAAGAAAAAATTTCGAAATTAATTGTTTCTTTGGAACAAGAGCGGTGGCTTCCTGCAGATCTTGGTTCGCGTTATGTTTTTATTAATCAACCTGCTTTTATGGCGTATTATATTGATAATCGCCAAGAAAAACTCTCTATGCCAGTTGTTGTTGGTTCTAAGAATCATCAAACCAATTTTTTTAATAGTCAAATTCAGATTATAGAGTTGAATCCTTATTGGGGAGTCCCTCAATCAATTATAATAAATGAAATGTTACCTCGACTTCGTTCTGATCCGTCGTATCTTGATCGTATGGGATATCAGGTTGAGTTGAAAGGAAAGCGGATATCGTCTTCTTCAGTTAACTGGTATGGTTCGACAAGCAACATAGCAGTTCGTCAACCACCTTCTGCTTTTAATGCTCTCGGTGAATTAAAAATTCTCTTTCCAAATCGACATGCTATTTATATGCATGCAACGCCACAGGTAAATCTCTTTAAGAGATCTATGCGGGCTTTAAGCCATGGCTGTATTCGTTTATCTGATCCACGAGCGATGGCTGCTGCCATATTGGGATATAAAATTGAGGATCTTAATAATGAGATTAAAGCCAGCAAAGGGAAAAACAAAGTTTTGTCTGTTTCAGAGAAAATACCAGTTTATATTTCTTACTTTACTGCTTGGCCTAATAAACAAGGTGTTATTGAGTATTTTCAAGATATTTATGAAAGAGATGATTATGTTAATAAAGCCTTTGATAAGATAACAAAATCACGGATAGATATATGAAATATACATTTTTTCTTATTATGATTATCTAATCCATCTCAGGTGTGGTTGTTATGCTTTTAAGGTTAAGTCGTTTTTCTTTTAGAAGTAATTCTATCTCAGTATTCTTACCAGCTTCTACTAAAAATTCTCGCTGATAAATTTTATCCTTGTTGTGTGCGATTGCAACATATTCACCTTCAGCAAGAACTATTGAGGGGAATGCGCTGACACTTTCAGCAACAGTATCACCACTTGAGTTTATTATTGACCAGGCTGTATCAGCAATTGCCTCTCCACCTTTTTCTGAAACAAGTTTAAATGTTATTTTTGCTGCTCGATTTTCAATACTGACATCAATTAATTTACCAGCTTCTACTTTAATATGGCTATTGACCTCTGCATTATAATTTCCATATTGACAAATAATTTGATAGATACCTGCATTCAAGCGGATTATCGTACCTGCTTTTAGTTTCTCCATAATAAGGTATGGCTTTTTATTGAGAGTTGGTTCTAGAGAATAAATAGAAAATGTTAGTTGATTGTCTATAATTTCTTTATTATTTTTAGATACTCCATGTAGACGCAATCCTCCAGATTTAAGAATAAAAATCTGTTTTTCAATATTTCCGGTCATTGGAATATGCACTTTTTTAGTTATGCCAGAACGACCAAAAGAAGCATTAATAAAATAATTTCCTGGAATGAGTTTAAAGGTAGTATGACCTCCTTCAGCAGTCGCTATTAAAGATAATTTTCCTTCTGTATTCAGAATAGAACTGAAGACATGCCAGAATACTTTTCTTTTGATTGGTTTACCATTAGCTGTTAAGCGTGCTTCTAGAACGACTTCTCGTAAAATATTAGAAGATTTAGGATCTGCCTTTTGTTCAGAAGCTGTAGGTCGGGATGTTTTAGGAGAAACATAAAGATTGTTCAAGGAATTAATTTGTTCTTTGGAATAAGCTTGATATACATTCATGTATTGCATGTAAATAATGATAATACTAATGAGATATAAAAGTTTTTTCATATGGATATTAATTAATATAGTATCAGATGAACTATTGGAAATTGGTTTTTATTAAAAACTGGAAAAATAGGATTTTTGAGTTTTCCTTTTTTAACAGGATAAGAGATAAAGAGAAAGATCATACTCAAGTAGATTTCTTTTTTGGTATTGCAAGCAAAGGTGATTGAGGAGCAATAACTCCATCAAAACCATATAGATATTTTTGATTATAACATGAATCTGTTCCATGTATGTCAGGAGTCATAAGAAAAGCAGAAACATGAGAGCTTTTTGCGATCAATAATATTATTTCTAGATTTGTTTGATTACTATGGAGTTTTGTATTTGGCATGAAAGCTAAAGCACAGAAACGTTGAGATTTTTCAGGAAAACTGGCAGCATTTAATAAAGCTTTTGACTCTTCGAAGACAGCAATAATTTTTGTAATACCCTGAATTTTTCCTAAAGAGACTTCAGCTACAGTAAGAAAAACATCAATTTTTTCTAAATCTTTTCCTGAAACGACTGCCACAAAAACTCCATCTACGTCTAAGTCAACTGCCACATCAAGTGTATGCTCATTTATAAATAAGAATATTTTTTTTCCTGCATCACGTAACTTTTGAATAGCTTTCTTTAGGAAAGAATGCTGATTGGCATTGAGAAGTACATTACTGACCTGGCTACTACAAAGTAAGTCGATAGTGGTATCGTTTTTTTTTGTTAGCCAGAAGATATCACCAAAAATTTTTATTTTTTTGTTCATATTGCATCAACCATTAACTTTTAAATATTAACCTTTATTTTTAATTTAATGATAATAGCATATGATTTGCTTTGGAGTTTGGCATGAGTGTAAAAACCTTTATACAATGGGCAAAAAAAGCCAAAATAAAAGAACGAGTTTGGTTTGCTCATGCTTTAGGAGAAGTCTGGAGAGAAGAGAAGTTTAAAAAAAGGGATAGGGATGAGTTGCTTTTAATAATGATGCATCTTTTAGATGATCCTGTTCCTGCTGTAAGATTAGCTTTTGTAAAGCAAATATCCCATTCTTATAAAGTTCCACGACATGTTATTTTAGAATTGAGTGAAGATCAATCAGAGATTGCTGGAAATGTAATTTTATACTCTCCTGTTCTTACAGATAGTGATCTAGTGGATATTGTTGGACGCGGTAGCAATGTGGCAAGATTGTTTGTTGCTTCACGGCAAAATTTATCTCATGTCGTATCGGCAGCTTTAGCTGAAGTTGGTTGCGAAATTGATATCATTGCTTTACTTGAAAATCAATCTGCAAAATTTTCTCGCACTTCTTTAATGCGGATAACTGAACGTTTTAACAGTTGTGTTAAAATACGCTGTTTATTAATATTTCGTCAAGATTTGCCACCAGGAGCGCGTTATTTATTGATGCGCAGTGTTAGCAAATCTTTATTAGAATGTCATTTAGTAAATGAAGTTATTGGTTCTCGTCGTGCAAGTTATATCGTAGCAGACAGTAATGATACAGGAACACTTGAAATTATAGCAAGAACAGATTTCTCTAGCCTTCCTACTCTTGTGCATGATTTGCGTCGGAATGGACAATTAACACCAGCCTTTCTTATGAGGGCATTGACAATGGGAAAGATTGATTTTATCGCAGCAGTGCTTGAAGATCTGATGGAAAATAATAAAAATCGAGTACGTTCTATTCTTGTTTCTGGGGGTATTCATGCTGTGCGTGCTCTTTATGAGGCTGTCGGTCTTGGTAGAGAAATAAGCGGAATTTTTGTTGAGGCAACAATACTTTGGCGTGAAATTGCGTCGTATGCTGTTATAGTGGAGCCAGGAATAGTTGCTGAAAAACTACTACAACGATTAAAGGGTAAGGTAGATTTAAATTCTCCTGCTGCGGAGTTGTTAGATATGATCGAAAAATTATATATTAACGAGAATAGACGACTTGTTCGTGCTATCACTTCAGGAAATGCTCTGGTAGCAGCTTAAAGTATATAGATATTTTTTCTTTTTAATCAGAGGTTCGTGTATTTTCTTTTGATGAGATTAAATTGGCTTCTTTAATAAATTCTCGCCATATAGCAACCAATAAAGCCATGAGAACAGGGCCAATAAATAAGCCAAGTAATCCCATAGTTCTAACACCACCGATCAGACTAAAAAAAGTAGGAAGAAAAGGTAATTTAATCGGACCTCCTACTAGAAAAGGTCTTAAGGTCTTATCAACAATAAATAACTCAATCGTTCCCCAGCTAAATAATAATAGAGCATTAAGAACATGGCCACTCAAGGCCAGATAAAGTGATACAAGTGTAAAAGAAATAGGTGCTCCTCCTGGAACCATTGCCATAATTGCTGTCAGAATTCCAAGAGTTGTGTGAGAAGGAACACCTGCCATCCAATATGCAATGCCAAGCACAATCCCTTCGCCGATGGCGATCGCTGTCATGCCTAAAAATGTTGCTTTAATTGTTGCAGGTATAATTCTTGAAAGTCTTTGCCATTGGGAAGGAAGAATACATTTTCCTAGAATATCGAATTGATTTATCATAGTATCGCCATCACGATATATAAAAAATAAAGCGATGAACGTAAAAATTATTCCTAGAAACATTTCAAACGCATTATATGTAAGATTAATGCTAAAATTATAAATGTTTTGAATGTTTCCTTTATAAAAAATAGCAAAAATTTCTTCTAATCCTCCAGGTTTTGTTAAGTGATTGCTCCATTGTGTATTCAGCCAGGAACCAATAACTGGAAGGGATGAAAACCATTCTGGAGTAGGGAGACCCTTGCTATTGGCTTCAATCATTAAGGGTATTAATTGCTGTAACTCGATCACCGTATGGAATATCATAAAACTTATTGGAATAATAAGGATGATAAAAATCAGAGAGAGAGAAATTACAGAAGAAATGTTAGAACAACCTCCAGTTTTTATCACAATACGTTTATGTAATGGCCAGCTTGCAATGCCGATAACAAGAGCTGTGAGGATTGGTACAAAAAACCCTTGAAAAAAGTAAACGGCGCCTAAGACTATAAGAATAATAATCCATCGAGCTATAACAAGCGGGCGTAAAATAGCTTCTTTAAAAGATGGGATTGCTCCAATCCACCGTGGCTTGTCCTGCGTTTCAAAACTATGAGAATTTTTATTTTCTAGAGAACTCAAATAACATGACCTTTATTTTTTATATTATATAATAAGAACAATATTAAAAAATACCATGGCTTGTTGATATTATTTAAAGGTGATTATCATGTATCCTTAATTATATATCCAGGCTTTCAGCAAAGGCAGCTCTTTCTTGGATGAATCGAAAGCGAGCATCAGGCTTTATTCCCATAAGCTGGTTAATAGAAACTTGTTCTTCTTGTAAAGCATTTTCATTAATCTCTACACGTAAAAGAGTTCGTTTTTGCGGATCCATCGTTGTTTCTTTCAGTTGAGTTGGAAGCATCTCTCCTAGTCCTTTAAACCGACTGATTTCAATTTTTGCTTTTCCTGTAAAATAATTTTTCATAAGTTCTATCCTGTGTTCATCATCACGAGCATAAACAGATTTTAAGCCTTGTGTAATTTTATATAATGGAGGAACAGCTAAGAAAAGATGTCCTTTTTTTATCAGATCATAGATTTCTTGATAGAAGAAAGTCAGTAATAGAGCTGTAATATGAGCTCCGTCAACATCAGCATCCGTCATGATGATAACACGTTCATAACGCAAATCCTGATCGCGATATCTGGATCTTGTACCGCACCCTAAAGCCTGAACAAGATCAAGCAACTGTTGATTGGAAGAAAGTTTTTCTGCTCCAGCACTGGCTACGTTCAAAATTTTTCCTCGTAGTGGAAGAATGGCTTGATTGGTACGATTTCTTGCTTGTTTTGCAGATCCGCCTGCTGAATCTCCTTCGACAATAAAAATTTCTGCGCCTTTTGCAATGTTTTGCGAACAATCCGCTAATTTTCCTGGCAACCGCAGTTTACGTACTGCTGTTTTACGATTTATTTCTTTTTCTTTTTTTCGTCTCATACGTTCTTCAGAACGTTCAATAATCCAATCCAATAATTTTGCTGATTCAACAGGGTTGCCAGCCATATAGTGATCAAAGGGATCTCGGAGTGCATTTTCTACTATACGATGAGCTTCTGTGCTGGATAACTTATCCTTGGTTTGTCCTGCAAATTCTGGTTCACGTATGAAGATAGATAGTATACCAACAGCTGAAAGCATCACATCTTCTGTGGTAACAGCATTGGCTCGTTTGTTCTGTGTTAATTCAGCATAGTTTTTAATGCCTTTGGTCAGAGCAATGCGGAGTCCGGCTTCGTGCGTACCTCCTTCATGTGTAGGAATGGTATTACAGTAGGATAATAGGGTATCTTCTTCTTCACACCAAGCTATAGCCCATTCAACAGTTCCATGGCCTTTCTTTTCCGATTTCCCTGAAAAAATTTCACTGGTGACAAGACTGCGGTTCTCAATTTTTTTTTCCAAATACTCTTTTAATCCGCCAGGAAAATGAAAGATGGCTTTTTCAGGAATCTTCGCTTCTTGTGCTAAAAATTCATCGCAGTACCAACGTATTTCTGCGCCGCCAAAAAGATAAGCTTTTGACTGAGCTATCTTAAAGAGCTTGCTTGCATCAAATCTGGCGTCTTCACCAAAAATTTGTGAATCAGGAAGAAATTTGATACTTGTTCCCTGTTTTTTCTGAACCTTTCCAAGGTGTTCAAGTAATCCAAGCGGTATACCACGAGAAAATTTTTGTTCATAGAGTTGATGGTTTCTTACAACTTTAACTTGCATATTGCTTGAAAGAGCATTTACAACTGAAATACCTACTCCATGGAGTCCGCCTGATGTTTCATAAGCAGTTCCTCCGAATTTTCCACCGGCATGCAGTTTGGTCATAATGATTTCGAGTGTTGATTTTTCTGGGAACTGTGGATGATTTTCTACCGGAATACCACGTCCATTATCAGTCACAGTAAGAAATCCATTTCTTTCCAGTATTATTTCAATGATATTTGCATGACTGGCTACGGCTTCATCCATTGAATTATCAATCACTTCTGAAAAAAGATGATGTAAAGCTTTCTCGTCTGTACCTCCAATGTACATCCCTGGACGCAAGCGTACAGGTTCCAGTCCTTCTAAAATACGAATTGATGAAGCATCATAATTAGTAGGGGAATCAGATGATGTATCAATTGTAGCATTTATCTCTGATGTTTGCTCTGTATTAGAGCTTAGAGAAAGGATTGTCTGATGTGTTTCTTCTGTTAGAAAAAGATCGTTTCTATTATTAATCAGATCATTAAGGTTATGAGGTCTATTTTTTCTCATATTAACTATGTATTCGCGCTTGCGGTAAATCTATATTTAATGTCAATAACTTGATATTAGTATATCAAAAAATCTCTAAGAGAATACCAGTAATTTTAAATTATCTGAAAAGCAAGCTTAACTGTTATTAATAACAAGACATCTGATTATTTTTTATTGTCGTTATAACGATAAAGATATAATAAATTGGCTTGAAAGATACTCAAAAAAGTTATTGTAGCCAAGCCTTGTAAATTATGCATAGGATTGGTACGGTTGCTAATTATAGGGTATTTGTATAAAATCGTTAACATAAATGAGTGTTGTCTTGAACATAGAGATCATTGAAACGGGAGGCATTGAATGACTCCAAATATTTTTCCGCTTATCGTCGGTAATTGGAAAATGAATGGCCTTCGTGCTTCTCTTGAGCATGTAAAAGTAGTTGTTGATGCTCTATCACTTTTTGATAAGTTCGTTGATGTTGTGATATGTCCACCGGCAACATTAGTGTATTTGGCAGCACAGCTTTGTAAAGGTTCTTCGTTGTTGATAGGAGGACAAGATTGTCATAAAAACGAGTTTGGAGCGCATACAGGTGATATTTCAGCAAAAATGTTAGTTGATTGTGGAGCTGATTTTGTCATTATTGGTCATTCCGAGCGTCGATTTCATTATCAAGAAACAGATGATATCATCTGTTCAAAGATTAAAACAGTTTGTTTTTCAGGGCTTAAGCCTATATTATGTATAGGTGAGTCAGCAGATGAATATTCTTGTGGAAAAACCTATCAGGTGTTGCAGAGACAGTTAGAGTACAGCCTCCCTGATGATATTGAAGCTGCAGATCTTGTTGTAGCTTATGAGCCAATTTGGGCAATTGGTACAGGTTGTGTTCCTTCTCTTGATAATCTTGAAGAGGTACATACTTTTATACGGAGTATTTTGGTTAGTCGTTTTTCAGATATAGGACAGAAGATTCGGATACTGTATGGTGGTTCAGTAAATGCTAATAATTCTTCACAGTTTATATCAGTTAATAATCTGGATGGTCTTCTTGTCGGTGGTGCTAGTTTAAAGTCAAGTAGTTTTTTAGATATTATTAAGAGTTTTAGGGATTTTTCCCCTAATTAGGGTATTTTTTAATAAATCTCTTGTTTTGTTAAAGAATAGTCTTTGCCAAGTTAAAATATTTTTTGTGGAACATGTTGTAATGCAAATATTTGTGATTATCGTTCATTTTGTAGTAGTTATTGCATTGGTTGGTGTTGTTTTGATACAGCGTTCAGAGGGTGGTATTTTGGGAATGGGTGATGGTTCACGATTTCTTTCTCCTCGAGGTGCTGTTGATGCATTGACACGTATTACAGCTATTCTTGCAGGTCTTTTTTTTATAACCTCTATTGTTCTTGGAATTTTGTTGCGTTACGATTATGATGCTAAAGATATTATAAATCGAATTCCAAAAAATTCTGAGAAAAATTCTGGTATACTCGATTCATTATCTCCTCCTAATTCTTCTCATTCTCCTGGAAAAGAAGGAAAGGCAGTTTCTCCATTACAAAACAGTTCAGATATACCTGTTAATCCGTAAGGAAAGCATTTTTGCTTTGGTGTTTGAGTGGTGATTGGATTTTTAATTTATGGTATCTTTGATAATAGAAATTTGAGTTTGTGAATGTCTTCTCCCATAGTCAGGTATATTTTTATTACTGGTGGTGTAGCGTCTTCTCTTGGTAAAGGCGTAGCAGCTGCTACTTTAGCTGCATTGTTGCAATCTCGTGGTTATAAGGTGAGGATACGTAAACTAGATCCTTATCTTAATATTGATGCTGGGACGATGAGTCCAATCCAGCATGGCGAAGTTTTTGTTACGGACGATGGTGCAGAAGCTGATTTAGATCTTGGGCATTATGAACGTTTTACAGGTATTTCGGCAACCAGTGCAGATAATATTACAACTGGTCGTATATATAAAAATATTCTTGATAAAGAGCGTCGGGGTGATTATCTTGGGGCGACTGTTCAAGTTATTCCGCATGTAACAAATGAGATAAAAGATTTTATTATAAGCAATAATAATGACGTTGATTTTGTTATCTGTGAAATAGGTGGAACTGTTGGTGATATTGAAGCTATGCCTTTTATAGAAGCTATTCGTCAGCTTGGTAATGATTTACCACGTAGCGCTTCTGTGTACGTTCATTTAACGCTTATGCCATATATTTCATCTTCAGGGGAATTAAAAACAAAACCTACTCAATATTCCGTTAAAGAATTGCAAGCATTGGGTGTCCATCCTGATATTTTATTAGTTCGAGTTGATCGTACGATTCCTGAAACAGAACGGCGCAAAATTTCTTTATTTTGTAGTGTACCCCTTTCAGCAGTAATTCAAGCTCTTGATGTTAATGATATTTATTATTTGCCTCTTGCTTATTATAATCAAGGTTTTGATAGTGAGGTTTTATCTTGTTTTGGTATTAATCAGCCTCAAGAGGCTAATCTTGATGCGTGGAAAAATGTTTGTCAGCGTATTCGTTCTCCAATAAATGAGGTGACTGTTGCTGTTGTCGGGAAATATAATTCTCTTAAGGATTCTTACAAATCACTTGTAGAAGCGTTACGTCATGGTGGTATCAGTAATCAGGTGAATGTAAAATTATTGTGGTTTGAAGCAGAAATTTTTGAAACAGAAGATCCTTCGCATCATTTGCATAATGTTCATGCTATTCTTGTTCCAGGTGGCTTCGGTAAGCGGGCTTCCGAAGGAAAAATTAATGTTACAAGGTTTGCTCGTGAACAACATATTCCTTATTTTGGGATTTGTTTTGGTATGCAGATGGCTGTTTTAGAAGCAGCTCGTAATATTGCTGGTATAAAAAATGCTTCTTCTACTGAATTTGGTGAAACTTCTGAACCTGTTATTGCGCTTATTGATGAGTGGATGAAAGGAAAAGAAATTGAGAGGCGCTCTCCTATGAGTGATCTTGGGGCAACAATGCGCTTAGGAGCTTATAGTGCTCTTCTAAAAGAAGGATCATTGGTTTCTAAAATTTATAATTCTACTATGATTACAGAACGGCATCGTCATCGCTATGAGGTTAATATCAATTATAAAAAAATCTTAGAAAATTCTGGATTAATTTTTTCAGGAATTTCAACAGATAATATTCTTCTTGAGGTCATAGAATATGCTGATCATCCTTGGTTTATAGGTGTCCAGTATCATCCTGAGTTAAAAAGTCGTCCTTTGGACCCACATCCTTTATTTAAAAGCTTTATTGCCGCTGCAGTTTTGTTCAAGGATCAGTTATTATAATATAAAGTTAGTTTTTAAGATATTTTTAATTATAAAAGGGGGGCTTACTGTGGGTTTAATTAATGTTAACCAGAATATAATTTTTGATAAAATCTAAAAAACATATAGCAATTAAAACTCTAAGAATTGTTAATTCTTAAAAAGAGTGTTTCACATTCTTTTTTTATAAAAACACTATTATAAAATAATAAACTTATGTACTCATGAGAGCTTAATGAAAAGCTTTTTTAAGGTTTTCATCAATTTTTTCAAGAAATGCTATTGTTGATAGCCATTTTTGTGCGGGTCCAACTAGCAAAGCTAGGTCCTTTGTCATGAAACCATTTTCAATAGTTGCAACACATACATGCTCAAGTATTTCGGTAAAGCGCTTCAAATCGTCATTTTTATCAAGTTTAGCACGATGAGCCAATCCTCGTGTCCAAGCAAAAATAGACGCTACCGAATTTGTAGAAGTTTCTTGTCCTTGCTGGTGTTGACGATAATGTCTTGTTACAGTTCCATGTGCTGCTTCTGCTTCGACAGTTATTCCATCGGCAGTCATAAGCACTGATGTCATTAGGCCAAGAGAGCCAAAACCTTGTGCTATGATATCTGATTGTACATCGCCATCATAATTTTTACAGGCCCAAACATATCCACCAGACCACTTGAGAGCACAGGCAACCATATCATCAATAAGTCGATGTTCATAAGTCAGTCCAAGTTTTTCAAACTCTTTTCTGAATTCAGTTTCAAAAATTTCTTCGAAAATTTCTTTAAAACGACCGTCGTAAGCTTTAAGAATGGTATTTTTACTTGAAAAATAAAGTGGAAACTTTCGCATCAGGGAATATTGCATTGAGGCACGAGCGAATTCACGAATAGAATCATCTAAATTGTACATGGTCATTACAATACCACTTTCAGGAGCATCAAAAACTTCTTTTTCAATAATTTGTCCATCATCGCTAACAAACTTTGTGAAAAGTTTTCCTTTCCCTGAAAACTTAAAATCAGTTGCACGATATTGATCGCCAAAAGCATGACGACCAATAATAATTGGTTTTGACCAACCTTGAACAAGACGAGGAATGTTATTGCAAATTATAGGTTCACGGAAAATTACGCCACCAAGGATATTACGAATAGTACCATTTGGGGATTTCCACATCTTTTTAAGATTAAATTCCTTAACTCGTTCTTCATCAGGTGTAATGGTTGCGCATTTAATGCCAACACCACATTTTTTTATTGCATTTGCTGAATCAATTGTTACTTGATCATCTGTTTTATCACGATTTTGTATTGATAAATCATAATACTCAATTTTGAGATCAAGATATGGAAGTATAAGCTTTTCTTGAATAAACCTCCATAAAATACGTGTCATCTCATCCCCATCAATACTCACGACAGGATTATCAACTTTAATCTTTTTCATTAAACAGACCACCTCACCAGATTTTATTAATCATGGAAAACTTATACAGGATATAGCATTCAATTTTAATAAAGAAAAGCATTTCTATATGTTAATAACACAAAAGGTAATGAAAGAAAAAAATATCTTCAAATTTAATAAATCTTTAGGAGATCAGATCTTGTTCAGAAAGAACATCCCAAATGATAGGATAGAAAAAGGTAGTGTAAAGATGTGTGAAGCATTTTATATTGTTTCAATAGAAGGATATGAATGCCGCAAAATCAAGGGTTTTAGCCAAGGTGCGACCAAAATCAACCCATTGGTTTTGCTGGGGTTTCGTTATGACCTGGTCTTACCTAAATTTCCTTAGAAAGCTTTTTTGCAGCCTGATAAGCAAGGCGTGTCTTGTCTGCTTCTTTTGTATATGTTTCAGCCATAGCTATTTTTGACCACCCGAACATGGCCATAAGTTCCTGTGTGCTGGCTCCTGCATTTGCAGCAATGGTTGCTCCTGCTTTACGTAAGCCGTGTGCTGTACAGTGGGCAGGGAGTTTTGCTTCCCTGCATTTTTTCAGGAACCACATCCCAAAAGATTCTGGGTTAGAAAATGCTTTTCCTTTATTTGATAAGATAAAAACCTCTCCTGTTTTTTCTGTTGCATCTATACACTTTTGTAGTTGTTTAAAAACAGGGATATAAACCCATGCTCCTGTCTTCTGTGTTTTAAAGGACAAGACACCGTCTTTAATATGTTGTGGCCCAACATGAATGACGTCTGATCTTCTGAGACCAAAGAAGAGCATCAGTTCCAGAGCTAATCTCGGCATTGAGCCGATAGGATGATGTGAACGATATTGTTCCACTTCCTCTATTGTCCAAGCATGATGTCCGTCACTTTTAAAAGGAATCCTTGAAACGCCAGTAACAGGGTTTTGGGTAGCCAGCCCATTTGATAATGCCCATACGAACAGGGTGGATACGGCCGAAAGAAAGGACATCACAACTGAAGGCTTTTCTGCTCTTCTGTCTACGGCATCCTGAATATGCTTTTTGGTAATTCTTGCGAAAGGTATTGTTCCTGATTCTGTAATAATTTTGTTATATACGCTGTTGCGAGAATTTTTTGTTGTTGGGCGTAATACTTTATACGCAGAGCTTTTCCTGTATTCCTCTATCAGCCATGCCAATGTTCCCTGTTTTAATACCCCTGCTTTTCTTTTTTCTGTTCTATCTCCGACAAGAGCATTTTTGTAAGCTTCAAGGAACTCTTGCGATCCGTATGAATCAGGAAGCCTGATACGTTTACCATCTTTTTTAAAGTACCAGACTTTTTTACCGTGCCGTGTTGTTTCGTGAGAGAGGTGAGGGTAACGGCGTTTTGGCATAGGCTACAGAATAAAATCCTCCTCTTCCTTCTTTGTTTCGAGCGAAGGTACGATAAACTCAGGGTAGACGCGCAGGGTCATGTTTTCAGAGACAAGCTCGCACATGACATGTTCTTCTTTTGCCACCCTGGCAATACGCTGCAGATCAAGCTGTCTGATAAAGGCAGTTTTTGTCATGATTGTTCTCCATCATGGAAGATGATTTTATTGCGTGCTCCCCATTCATGCATAAGCTCAATCATGTCTCTCATTTCCTCTTTTGTGAGATTTGAGGAAGAACGTCCAAGATTGACGAAGCCATTTCCTTCAAGATTGGGAACAATGCGCATTTCCTTTCGCAGGGCATCAAGGAAGATCAGCTTCCAGTCCTCGGCAGCAAGCCTTGTCCCATGATGCCTTGCCTGTGTGGCGATATCGGTGAGCATTGCCCACATGCGATTGTTCTGCGGCAGACTGCGCAAGGGTTTCCTGAACTCTATCCTTGTTTCGGCAGGAGCTGTTTTGACCCAGTGCATAGCCTTTTGACGATCCATAGTGTTATGCAGAACAATCAGGGCACGGCTCATGCTGCATCTTTTTGATATCTGGTATTGAGGCTTGTAATGACATCGTCTATTTCCTGCAGGAAGGCCTTGATTTCCTTTTCCAGCATGGCAATGATTTCGTCATCCCGTTCAATACGTTTGATGAAGATTTGCAGGTGAGGAGGCATACGCGGATCATAGGAGACAAAGTCACACCATTGCCTTTGACAACAGGCCATTTGCCACATCATCTGATAAATATATCTCTGTTTTAATCCTTCGCCCTGCAGTGTCTCAATATGGGTAGCGGTATTGGGACATTTGATCTCAACCATGCCATCATTGCCTGTCAGCCCATCAGGAGAAGCACCACTGTCAGGAATATCGGGATGAACAACAAAGCCTGTTTCCTGAACATCCTCGTTGACGATGAACTGATAGTTTTCCCGTGCTTCCTGTTCATGATCAATGCCCCATTGCATTTCCTTGTTGATGAAACTTTCCGCTGTTATTCCTGTTAAACGTTCAGAAACAAGTTCGGCTTTATAGTTGGCTCTTGAAGCTCCCCAACCTGATTTTATTTTGGCAATGACATCGGCAATTCTGGATGCGGTGACCTTTCCACAACGCAAGGCATACCATTCCTCTGACCTCTGGATGATCTCAGACATGGGCTGCTTCCTTCTGCTGTTGTTCCATTTGCAAACGAAGGCTTTGGTTCAGTTTGGCAATAACGCTGTTAAAGAAGCGGGAAGGAATATTTTCGATATTATCTACCTTGCATATGCTGCAAATTCTTTCCTCGCTCACACTGGCTTCGGCCATGAGTTTTTTGATTTGCAGCAACTGCTGTGGATTTACAGGAGCGTTGTCATTGGCAATGGCTGAAGCCTGACCATTGTTATATCTTGCATAGGTTCCATCATCATCAGCAGAAGCCGCCAATCCCAATGCTGCCCTGAGGGTGTAGCGTGAAAGATAGGTAACTGTAGAGCCGATAGAATGATTGTAATTTTTTCTGTTGCCCATGGCTTCATCAGGAGGAGCAGAAAGGCTGTTTCTTTCACGATGCCCATCCTTGTGAGAAATGATACAGGTAACCGTGACCAGTTCCTTTGTTGACTCGGTATGAAACCTGTAGCAAAGTCCATGTCTTGCAAGAATTGGATCAATGGTTGCCGCTATGCTTGCAATGTCTTCATATTTATAGTTATGGCCCTGATTATTTTTGAAGATGACAGGGATTTCAGCACGTGCATCAGAAATTGCTTCATAAAATGCCTTGCATGCCTTGTTGTCTTCCCATCGTTTGTTTAATTCCATCAGCCGTTCAATAATCTCGACATTGACCCTGTCCCTTATAGCCATCTGGAGCAATTCCACAGGCGTCAATTCTCTTGTTATTTCGTGTTCTTCTGTTGTCCTGATTGCAGAAGTTCCTGCTGGCATAATTTCCATTGTTTCAGTATTATGTTCGACGATATTGTTCATTCCTGTTCTCCTTATGGTATTATTGTTGATATCGCGCGTAGGTCATCAGGCGGCACGAAAGCATTAACGACGTGCCCCGTTTCTTCATCGATGACAGTAAGACAATATTCCTTTCCGTTATCTCCTACAGGCTCAATGCTGATGAAAGTCCTGCCATTGTTGATCCGTAAACAATTTTTGCTGAGCTCAAGCATCGGCGTTTTCCCTTGTTTCTGGCGGGGAGGCCAGAGAAAGGAACAAAAAGCCTCCCCCGTTACCGCTCCTGGCGGTTTCCTTTAATCTTCTGTTTCTGTGCTTGTTCAGGTAAGGTTTCTTCCCAGGACCTCTGGCCTATCTGGGCTAAAGATAATCTCTTTGGTCAAAATGCTCTTCCCTTGGGTCATATCGATCATCCTCATTTTCTTCTGCTGCCTCTTCCTTCCATGCAGCATGGAAAGCATCGCTTACTTCGCTCTGGGCATAACCAAGATCATCTTCCATCCTGCCTAAATCAGCTTTGGGAGCGTGGATTTTGGCGTAGAGTACGAGGAAGGACGAAAAGCTTTCTATAATCCCCTGAAAAGAAGTGCTATGCTCGTTTGAGTAACAGGAGATGCCTGTACTGATATCCTGATATTCGCTATCGAACCTGCGGAGTTGTGTTATGAATGTATTGACGGGATTTGTAACCTCTGTCATTTCCGTGTCTCTTTCCCTGTTTCGTTTCCCAAGGCAGATCTGGTTGCCCGTCTTCGTGCCTCGGGGTGATCACCTGAACAGAGCAAAAATTAACAGCTAATAACCCGTTCAGGTGATCCTTTGTTGTCTGGAGTACTAATCTAGACAAGGGTTATTATGCAATTTGCATTATTTAAAGTCAATAATAAAAATGCAGTTTGCATTATTTTCCTTTACACCCCCGAGAATATTTCGTAGAGTTGTTGCAGGGGCGCATTTCGTGTCGCTGAAAGAACTGAAGGAGAGAGGGGTAAATATTTTCTAATAAGTAGAGATATGAACTGTTTTACACTTTAAAATTTTATAATCTATCCTTTTGGCAGAGGAAGATCAGGAGGATAGATTTATGGAAGATGACGAGATGCTCAGGATTGAGTTTAAGCATGAAAAGCCTGTTGAGCTTATTGATCTTACAATAAGTCTTACTGCATTGGCAGAAGGCTTTAGAGAGTATGAAGTTTCTCCACACAATGATGCTCGCTTGTATATAAAAACGATAAGCGAAGGAAGTATTGTTATAGACTTGATAAAGGATTTTGTTGATCAATTACCTGTATATACTCCTACAATTGTAGGATTTACCAAATTACTTAAAAAGATAATTGATTATTTTCTGTTTTCAAAGTCTGAAGAAGGCTTTGTTCCGAATATCAAGCAAGCAAAAATGATCTCGAAGCTTGTTGGTCCTGTAGCAAAGGATTTGAATTCTGAACTAAGGATTACGAATATATTGAGTACTGTTAATATCAATGCTCCTGTAAATATTTATATCAATTCAAATAATGCCAATGCCTTGCAAAATATGGCTCGTGAACATCTTAGGAAAGAACCTGAAGTTGACGGTATTTTTACAGACCAGCTTATGACAATAGAGCAAGTTAAGAATAATGCCGCCTCCAAGACTGGTGATAGAGGGATTGTTGAGAAAATATCTCATAAGCCAGTCAAGCTTCAGTTTATCAGCGAGGAAGTAAAGAGAATAATTCTTGAGATACCTAAGAACCCTCTGAAGTGCACGTTTATTGTTAATCTTGAAGCAAGAGTTAATGGCGGGAAGATAGTTATTTATCGTATTTTGGAGGTTCTTGATTTTTTTGAGGAAGAATAGAACAAACCCATGAAGCTACCACAATGGATATCGTCAACAATTAATAAACTACACAAGGAGATAACCAATGACAGATGAAACAACAACCTGAGAATGTAAATATGTAAATGAGTGTCTCCTGCAAGAACAGGAAAAGAACAGGGAAAAATCAACTTTAGGGTGAGAATTTTATGACAGTAACGATTTCATTAAAACCTTTGAAAGATGCAGTAGAACAGCTTAGGGGAGATTTTGAGAAGGCACAGACATTAGAAGATCTGTTTATTGTGGACGAGAAAGCCAGGGCTTTTTTAAGGTTTACATATGATGTATCGGATATTGTCAACAAGGTCGAGACTGATACGAGCTCTCTTTTAACTTCTGTTGCAGCTGGAATAAGACAGGAGGCTGATGCTATTTTGGCGCAGAAAAAACCGTCTTCTGTAGAGCCGTTGGTTTTACTGGAAGAGTAGGGGAAGAGAGAATGACTCATTATCGTAGCGAACTCGCTGATGTAATTATGAAAGACAGGGTAGTAATAATTGAGTGAGGATTAAAGAGGATGGCGGAAAGTAAAACGGCGGCTAAAGAATATATCCATGAATCTTTAAAGCATCTGGAAAAGAAACTGGTACTTGTGGAATGGGAAGATAGCTGCCAACCCATATCAGATTGGGTTCTTTTTTCCGAAAAAATGGGTATAGACGTGGCAGAAGTAAAGTCTGTAGGCTGGTTGTTGAAATATACAGAAAGAACAGTTGTTCTTGTTCCCAATGTGGGCAACAGCAAAAAAGACAACGCTCAAGGGTCTGGGGTCATCCATATACCAATGAGCGCTGTCATCAAAGTATCAGCAATAGCCGATAAAGAGGCTAGTTACTGTGACCTTTAGGCTTGTTGGGGCCTTTAGTCGTATCTTGGCTCAAAGCACTTCCAGCTAGTTGTTTACTTTGTTTTTGTGTAGGTTTAATGCTACCACTTAGTACTTTAGCGGCGAGAGTTGAAATCTTATCGCTAGTTTTTTTGTTTTCTTTTTTACTCATAATATTTTCCTTTATAATTTAAGGATTATGAGAAAACTTTTTCTTGATAAGGATGTAACTTTGAGATACACTATGAATGTAATTTTCGTGTTACATCCTTATTTTATGCCTTAGTTTTCTCTATGACGGCATAAACTTTTTTTAAAAAAAGGTCTGTTACTAGCAGGCCTTTTTAGTTTACAGTTTTTAGTATACTCTGCTTCATATCCTTTCCATATAATGCCTCCTTCATGTTAAACATGAACGCTAAGCCTTTTGCCCAATTCGTCAAGCTTGGCGATAACGATCTTTTCGCCATCGCTCAATTAAGCCTTTTGTTTATTCTCCAGACCAGCTTCAATAAGCATACGAAGTACATGTGCTCTCGATAATCCACCATTGAATTCTTTATGAAAATTATCAACACGGTGTAAAAGGTCTTCGTCTATTCTTATTTCTATTCTTGTGTTTCTCATGGGGGAGAGTATCCTTATTATTTTTCAACTTTAAAGCATATCATTGCTTCAAATACCGGTCAACACAAACCGATAAAATAGTTCAAAACAGTTCATACAGACAAAAAATTATCTTCCTGTGGGGGGGGATAACCGGAACCAATAGGAATATCACAAAAAGTGTTTCTAGGCTAAATTTGGAAGTTTACAGCCAATGGAAGCCTTTTGCCATGAGTCCAGAAAGGCCAAGACCCAACGCGATAAGTGCGCCAAACAGAATACGAAAATCTCTATCCGCTGCTTTTCGTAATTCAGACACCTCAGTATGTATTTTGTCGTTCAGGCGAACTTCCACATTCGCGATATCTTCTTTAAGATCAGCCCGCACATTTGCCAGATCTTCCTTTGTTGCGAGATAGTCAAAGCCTGTTTCCAGTCTTGTTACTCTCGTTTCGAGGGTATTTTTCGGTTGAGATTCTTTCTTTTCGGCTTGTGCGTTCATAGGGAGAGTGTGGAGGAGTTAGGGAGAAGAGTCAAGAGGAAGACCCCTAAAGCTGTCATCTGACGATGACAGCTTTGTGGTTCGTTAATAAGGAGAACGAAACTTTAGAATTTGTAACCGATTCCAGCAAGGACTGTGTGTTGCTGAGCCTTAATATTGTCTTCCTTCCTGAATGGGGTAAAACGGTATTCTGCGCGGGCAAAAATGTTATCAGTAATGGCATAGTCAACGCCAACGCCTACTGTCGGCCCTTTGAATGTTTTCTTAGTGGTCACTGAATCACCATTACTAACGTCCTGCGTGGACTTAGCCTTGCTAAAAGACCACCCAGCCGTAGCATATACGAGGGCCCTATCAAGTGAATATCCTAAGCGGGCTCTTATAGAACCATAAAGTTCTGTATTTACCTTGGCGTTGACGTTTATTGTAGCACTACCATCATCAGGAATTAAATTGTAGCTAATTTTTTTCTTTTTAAAAGCATAACCAAGGTCACCTTCCACACCATAAATAATATTTTCTTGTTGGAAATTAAAACCTGCAAAACCACCAATAGCCGGGCTGGTGATATTTACTTTACTTGGCTCATTAGACGTATATGTTATAGTTCCAAATTCGGCAGTTGTGACTGGGTCTGTATCTTTGTATCTTGTTGCACTAACGCCACCTAGAATACCACCATAAGCACCTTCCCACGAGAAATTACCAGAATTCGAACCCGTGGGCTGTGACGCAGCATGAGGAATATTATCTACATTATTCACGGCGTCAGCGGCATAAGCAAAATTTGCGGTGCTTGCCAACAATGAAAGCATTAAAAATCTTTTCATTTTTCACTCTCCCTTAATTGAATTACTACCAGTATATTATTCAAGTTAAAAATGTGTATGATATTTTTGCAACTTTTAAAATTTTTTAATTAAAAGCTTAAATATGTTGAATGTATATTGTTCTTCTATAGAAATTAACCAAGACGAGAACGGGGATACCCACAGTTGAGAAACGGTTAGTTGATAAAATCTACAACGTTTCATATCTTATATTTGGCTTACTGATTGCAAGAATCGTTGGGTTGTCTGGATTAATGACCAAAGGTTTTCACAAGATTTAATCCTCATAAACCCCCTCACGTTTCCTCCATCGTGCGAGGTTGTTGGGGGAGTACAGTAAGTCATCTCCCGTCTCCAGTTTATGGCTTTTTGCAACAGGGGACTATGGGTATTGCTGTTTTATAGTTTTTTGGTTTTTGTGTTGTACAAGAGAAAAGAAAAGCTGAAATCAGTAAGCATCGAATAGATAAAAATAAAAATCTTGACATAAAATGCGTCCCCAAGAATCACCACTTATGATTTAGATCATCATACAGCGTGATTACCCGAGTCAAATGCTTTCATAGTGCAAAGGTCAAGCTGGTAATAAAGAATCCAAAGCATTCCTATATTCAGGAGGCCAGGCGTTCTCATCAACTACTTTAGTTATTGGTTTTAAGGCTTGTTCATTGCTGACTATACCTATATCCCGAAGAACATTATTAATATTTTCGATTTCTTCCTGGGGGTGGTATAAGCCATAAAAAAGCTGTATCTTGTCATAGGGTTTAATAAACGAGTTAACTTCTATTTCCTGCGATATTTTTAATTCTTTTTCTATTTTCTTTCTTCCTTCTTCATCAAAGAGAGAGAATATTTTGGCAGCTTTCTTTTCTGACAGGTACCACTTGTTGATGTCTTTTGGATGCTTCCATGGTGTGATATCCAGTAAACCAACAAGCGCACAAAAATATGCGGGGGATTTTATTTTCAAATTGCTTATAATAATTGCTTCAGAACCTGGGTTTGAAATCTCAAGTTTTATAAAAGAAAGAAAGCCTAAAGAAGATGAGAAAGGTATTCTTTCTATGTTGAGAAGAGGCTTTACTTCCATTCTCTTTTCCAGATATGCTATTCTTTTGATCAAGGACTCTTCTTTTTCCTTAAACAATTTTTCATTTTCTTCTGCTTTTTTATTTTCTCTAAAAATAATACGTAACAAGCACATTACCAACAATATGTGGAATACAAATAAAATTATACGAAAATAAGAGGATTCTATAAAATACAACATGTCAGAAAAAATGGAACCGATACTCCTTTTATAAAACCTGTTTTTACAAAGATATTATCCAAAATCGTGTCGATAAATTTCCCAATAATCCAATCTAAAAACAACTTTTGTAGAAATTTAATTTTGCTTTTTTCATTTTCTTCTGCTATATTATTCATCATAATAGTTTCCTAACTTTCTATTATTCAAATGCCCTGTTAATTCGAATGTGACAGGGCGTTTTCTTTTTTATGATGTATAATAGGATATATGCTACTTTAAGTCTATGAAAATCATTTCATGTACAATGAAAAGAGCTTGATTATCAGCCAATTTCACCCTCTACGCTTTTTCTTCTCGCGTTTCTCTTCCCTTGACTCTTCTTCTTTGTTCCTCGATAATAGGATTATGTCAAACGCCGCAGAAAAACGTGAATCATACGACCGCACAAATGATCATGAAGTGCGTATCACCCTCCTTGAGAGAGGGCTCGAGAATATTGATAAACGTTTTGATAAACTTGAGGCGAAGATAGATGCGAGTATTTCTACCCTTGGAGCCAAGATAGAAGCCCAGGGCAAGGAAATAGCAGAGGTGAAAGGCAAGATATCGCAGATGCCTACGACATTTCAGTTAATCGGCATCATCATTACAGTTGTGCTTGCTGTTATGACTGCAAGTTTTACCTTGCTGAAGTTTGGTGCGCCTTTTCTGGAGCACTAGATAGCGGTTTCATTCCTGATCTCCACGTTTCTCTTCCACAGCTACTGCTACCTTACTTAAGTTTCGTCCAAATGATAGTTCTATTGACAAAAATATGTCCAAAGGAGTAGAAAGAAGGGAGTATGAGGATTATCCAGAAATGTCAGAGACATCTTTAGATAACAGAGTAACGCATCTCGAAGAAGGTTTTAAAGGCCTGAACAACCGTTTTGACAGGCTTGAAGGTAAAATTGATTCCGAGTTTAAAGAAAATAGAAATAAACTTGAGACCATTACCGAAAAGATAAACGCCCAAGGCATCTCACTTGCAGAGTTAAAAGGCAAAATAGGCGGAGTGCACATAACTATAGTTTCTACTGGTATTATATTAGGTATTATATATACTGTATTTCAGTTAGTGCATCTAATCCCAGTCACCCACTAACCCCCCCAAGAAGACACACCCCATCCTCTTACTGGCAGGAAAGCTTCCCGTGCAGGTAAGGGCACTTCTCATCTTGCGTGGTTGCGAAAATATAAGCTGTAGAAAGGAACAGGAGAGGGGGATATAAGTAAACTATGCAATATCTATTATGTCATTTCTTCTGCTTTTTTGCGTGCGTTATCAACATCACCTTCCGAAAGAAGACTTCCAACTCTATGCATATATTTTTCCATTTTTAATAAAAGATCGTAACCCGTCTCTTTCCATTCCTTATATGGCTGAGGAATTCCTATATCGGCGAGCCTTTCACAAACAAAATAATAATAGTCCAGCATACTTGGAATGCATTCTTCAAGATCTTTTTTACTCATAGAAGGATATTGAGAATCTTCAAGCATCTTTTGACCCAGATTTTTAGCTTTTAATTTAAAGTTTTTTGCCTCGGAAAGCTTTATATAAAGTTCATCGCGTTCTTTTTCTATTTTGATAAAATCTTCATTTTTTTTAAATATAAATCCTTTATTTATTCGCTGCCGAAATATAACAGCACAGGCAAGAATAAGAAGAATAAAAAGAATGATTATCAAAACTTTACCCTCGAATGGTGTTGCTTTAAATGCATATAATATTTTGTTATAATAATCTAATATTTTGTTATAAAAATAAAGTAAAATTCCTATTGCTATAGCTGAAATTACTCCAGTGATGGTTCTTATGTAGGTTTCTTGCTTAATTTTTTTAAAAGCTTTATCCTCCCCCTCGCTCATTATTCCTCCTTGTTTAACTTCCTCTAGTGTTTGTGATGCTTCGTGGGGTTGGGGTGTGGTAGTTCACCTCTTGCCTCCCGCGTGCTTTTTCCCTATCCGATGAATGCATGCTGTGGGTTTGTCTTCGAGGGGTTGGGGTGAAGAAAGATTTAAATTAGAAATGTGAAGTGGAAGAGTAGTAAGAGAGGATAATCGTTTCTCTCCTTACCTATTACGCGCAATCACCCGCAAATTTAGCAAAACAGCGGAAAGCATGAGCAGTATAAGAATGAGCAAAACATTCGTCAGTCCGAGATAAGCAACAGAAAAACCAAGTCCAAAGACAACAATGCAAGGTAAAATAAAGTATTTAACCAGTTTCTTTAGTATATAACTAATAAAGCTCTCCATCTCTTCGATAGCCTCCATAACTTTTGTTATTTTTAAGATATAGTTCATGTTTGACACGATCTTCTTTTGTGTATGTAGTGTTAGGAGATTCGTCTTCTAGTTTATTATGATCGAGAATACTCTCTCTCTCTTCCGGTTTAGAAAATAGAGCTCTTCTAATATCTACTATGTATTTATCAATATACCTCTCAAGTTTTGCATGTTTAAAGCATATCATACTTACATCTTTTTCGATATTATCTACCTTTTCAGAAACTTTTAATATAAAAGAATAAATTATAAATAGACAGTAGAAGATAAAAACTATTGTGAAAGGTATATAGTTATAGTACCCTAAGAAACACATCCCAAATATCGTAATCCATTGCCATGGTAGTGCTAATTCTTTAATTCTATTTTTCTTTCTTATTTTCTTAAGATTTTCTAGATTTTTTATATGTAATTCTTCACATTTTTTCAGGATCCTTAATTCTATTTCTGGGGGATATTTTGAGGCTAAGACTAATACTTCATCGTTTGTTAAAAATTCTGGATCATCATATTCCCTATTTTTTGTTAAGGATAAAAAATTGTTACTAAATATGTTATAGTGATAAGAGTCTGAAATATACTCTGGATTTCTAAATCCAACAAAAGTGTTTCCTTTTACATACAATTTGTTGAATACAGAAAAGATATCGGACATTAATTCTTTTCTTGTTTTACCTGTAATATTTAATAATTCTTGTATAGGTATAACGGATACTTCCAGATATGACAAAATTTCCTGAAAGCGTGTATCAAAAAGATCTTGTCCCGCTAATTCTGAGAAACCTCTTAGCTCTCCTCTTTTCTTCAAAACTTTTTCGTATTGTAATAGTTCTTCTTCTTCCATATTTTTTCAATCCTCAATTGCGTAGAAAGATATAACAAAAGAATAGCGATAATACATTTTATCTTCTTATAGCTTTAGAAGACTGGCATCATAAGAAGCTTAATTTTCTCAAGGGATTCTACTTACTAATTTATTTTGACTATATGGAAAATGTTTTTGCGTGAATAGCAATTTTTATGTTGACAACTTTTGATGTAAAGTCGGTGTCATATAAACTGACAGAACTATCTCATACGTTTCTTCTTTCTCTTTTCCTCCATCGTGCAGAGGTTGTCGGGGGTGTTGCTAACGTACGATAATGTTTGAGATGCTTCGTTTACAGACTCAAGAGCTAAAATTTCAGCTATTTTTAAAAGCTTTTCTTTTGTTACTTTATCAACACCCACATATATATCTAACAGTTTTTCTACGCCCGTTGAATCTTCTATTTCAAAAGCTTTATAGTTTGATTCCTTTCCTGTGAAAAGCCAATCCAAAGAAACTTTGAAAAACTTCGCGTACCTGACTGCATAGTCATACGGGCTTCGATGACCGTTCTCGTGGCCCGCATACGTAGAGTATGGCACTCCTATAGCCTCTGCAGCCTCTTTTACCGAAGGATACCCGGACCTAATACGCGCCAATCTAAGACGCTCACCAAAATCTATATAATCTGTCATGCTAACAGCATAACAGATTATATAATGCGAATGGCATTGACAAAGTATAATGCAAATGGCATTATTTGTTTATGCTTAACACTTTTAAAAATATGCGAACTCGACTTCATCTAAGCCAAGAAAGTATAGCCAGAATTATTGGTGTACATCAAGCTACAGTTTCTAAATGGGAACGGGGGCTTACCCGTCCCAACGGTGCGGCTTTAAAAATGATTAATCTGATTGAAAACCACCCCGACATTTTTGGGCCTGCGCCATCTGAACCACCTGACAATGAGAAAAATAATCATGGAAACATTTAAAACTTATCTTGCAAGGATGCAATCTTTCGAAACCGAATTTTTTAATCATCCTGCAACGGAAGAACTGAAAGATCTGGAAATTAAAGTAGATGCCCTGCGCAACCAGATCGATACTCTACGCCCGAATAATTATTCTGAACTGGTTTATACAGAATATCTTTCTGGATCCATATTAAAGCTCCTCGTCCATATAAGAAAGTTGAGGAGCTATGAGTGAACTTGAACTTGTCGAAAATTCAAAAATGCGCATGGGAAGGCAGCTACGTATTAAAGGAGAGGGAGGGTGAGCGATGAGTGTTCTGGTCGCCTGTATTACTGTCGATACCAAAATGAGACAGATAGGAAATGGCAAACGGTTTGTATCTTTCCAAAAATCGAGTACCTCCATATTTCCATGTTTTATTCTCCTGTGGAACGCCAGACCTCACATAGTTTCATTACAGGAACTTATCGACGGGATTTATGGACAAGAAAAAGGGCGTCACATAACGAGCGCGAGGATATTCCATATCATTTTTTGTATCCGTAGGCGTCTTGCTCCACTGGATATTAATATAGAGAGAGTCCGTGGAAAAGGTTTTCGTATCCCGATGGAGAGGGTTCAATGATCCCCGAGGATTGTTTGAGGGAAATGGAGTTTGATCTTTTCAGGGCGATGCTTTGTGACGAGGAGTTTTTAAGAGACTGGTTTGACAGGATAATGGAGGAGAAGCCGATGTTGTTTTTTGAGATTGTTGGAGCTGTGCTTGTCTTTGTCTTTATCGGTACAGAAGCGGGCAGGTATGACCTGAAGCGGCTGTTTCAGTGGGTGAAGTCAAGAATAGGCAGGAAGAAAATATGATGTCTGGATTGAGTGTTTCTGGGACGTGGAGGAGAACGAAGTACGGTTCTGTGAGAACGACACGTGACGGCACTTGTTTTGCGAGTAAAGCCGAAGCGGACTATTACGGACGTTTAAAGATGCTTGAGAAGTCAGGAGAGGTTTCGCAAGTTGTTCTTCAGCCTTCCTATCCTGTGATCATCAACGGGATAAAGGTCTTTACCTATCGTGCGGATTTTTCATTTTACGATGTTCATGATCAGCGTTTTCGTGTTGTTGATGTCAAGGGATATGACACGCCTATCAGCAAACTGAAGCGTAAATGTGTGAAGGCGATGTATGACATCGATGTGGAGGTGGTGAGATCATCATGAAGTATTATTCGTTCCATATTGGAGACTACCGCACGGATGCGTTTAATCTTCCATGGGATTATCGTGCAGCCTATCGTGAAATGATAGATCTATATTATATGAGAGAGAAATGTCTGCCTCTTGATGTAAAAGAGATATGTTTTTCAATAGGAGCAAAGACAAAGAAACAATTCGATGCAGTTTATAAAATTCTTGATCTTTTTTTCGATAAAAGAGATGACGGTTGGTATAATAGCCGTTGTGAAGAAGATATAGAGAAATTTTACGCTAAAAGCGAGAAGGCAAAATCAGCAGCCGCTGCTTCAGTTGCTTCACGTCAATCAAAAGTAATTCATTTGAATGATGATAATGATGTTGATCATTTTCATGAAGAACGTTCAACGGTCGCTGAGCATTCGCTTAACGAACGTTCAACTAACCATAACCCAATAACCAATAACCAAAATAAAAATAATAAATCTTCACTTCGTTCAGATTTGTCGGTTTCTGATTTTGAGGATTTTGACAATCACACTGATATCAAAACCTCAACAAACGTTGATCAAAACGAAAGCAGATGCATAGCAAACGCTGGGCAAAGTCTGGTTTTTTCAGCAGCAATTTCAGGAGAAGAACCTCAACAAAACGGTGGCAAAGCCCATCAAAAACCGAAGAAGAAGCTTGTTTATCCAGCTGCTTTTGAGGAGGCATGGCAAGCTTATCCGACCCATCCGAACATGTCGAAGAAGCAGGCTTTTGCGAATTGGCAGAAGCTTGACGATGAAGAGAAAGAGGCTTGTTCAAAGGCTATTCCACATTTTGTGAGCTATTGCAGGGACAATGATATAACCGATCATTTTGTGAAGCACATGTGCCGCTTTATCAGTGATGGGCTGTTTGAAGGGTACAGGAATGGCTATACACCAAAAGTCAAGCCTGTTTTGCAAGGTCATGATCCGCCTTCGAGGAAAGAGGCTGCTATTCGTGAACATAAGGAATTTTTAAGAAAACTGGATTTGTCGCTTGATGGAGGAAATGATGAGTACAAGAACACGATTGAGCTTTCCCGAGAAGATTACCAGTCTGGAAAAGTCCATTACATTGATCGACAGGAAAATAGAGGAAACGAAGGAAGAGATTTATTGCATGAAGAAGGACAACCCTTCCATTGACAGGAATGCTGTTCATGCCTGTATTTCAAGATTTTATAAGGCTTTTATGTCTTTTCCCCTGAAGATTCCTGAGGAAGAATACCTTGATGTTTATCTTCATTCGCTTCAGGGATTACCTTCATGGGCCTTGCAAAAAGTTACGGATAATCTTGTCTTTGGGATGTATTCCAGCAACAGGGAAATTCTTAAGGGAGTTGTTCCTCTTCCTTCTGTTTTGGCCTCTCTTGTAAGGAAAGAGGCGGAGGTTTTTATTGGCGTTCTTGAAGTTTTAAAGAGCAGGCTTGGCAGGCTTTTTGAAGAGAGGAGTAATATTTTGGCTACGAGGCTTGATCTTGTCAGGGAAGAGGAAACGCGTGAAGAGAGGGAGAAGGAAAGACAGGAAGTTGGGAACTTGCTACGGGATTATGTCCGAAAAAGGATTGGAAAGCAGCATGAAATGGCTTTATGACAGGAGTATTTTCAATGAGCATTAACAGGGCGATATTATTGGGCCATGTTGGCGGTGATCCTGAGATCAGGACATTGAACAATGACACGAATGTTGCGCAATTTAATCTGGCGACTTCCGAGCGATGGACGGACAAGGATACGAAAGAGAGGAAGGAACGCACCAACTGGCATCGGATCGTTGTTTTTAACCAGCATATTATTGATGTTGTAAGAAACTACGTGAAGAAGGGCAGCAAGGTCGGTATTGAAGGCTCTATTGAGACGCGGAAATATACGGATAAAAACAACATTGAACGTTCTGTAACGGAGATTGTCTTGCGTCCCTATGATGGTCGTTTGACACTTGAGGATGTGAAGGAGAAGGGCTCTGGCTCATCGGTTCGTGAGGATGATTACGGCACGGTACGCACAAGGGAGAGTGGCATCAGGCGTGATCCTGATGACAAACGCACGATGATCGGTTCAGGGCATAACAGCTACGAGCAGGAGCTGGACGATGACATACCGTTCTGATGAAAGTCTATGGTCTTGAATTGAAAGAAGGGGTGGGATGAAAAGAAAATAAAAAAAGTCAATAGATTCTTAACAGCTGAAGAATTAAGAATTATCTATAAAACAATACTCTTTATGAGAGCCATAGGAAAATATTTTTATATGCCCCCAGTTCATTACCGAAAACAGGGATTCCCTCCAAAAAACATAGATATCCTTCGCCTTTCTATTTTGGCTGAAAGAGCTGCTGCGTCTGTATCAAGGTATGATGGTTTTTTACATGTTTTACCAAATCCTGTGGTTTTTATGTTCAGTTTAACGACTCGAGAGGCGATATTTTCTACGCGTATAGAAGGAACCCGGGCAGAAATAGACGAAGTCCTTGAGTTCGAAGCAGAAGAAAAAGACAAAAGCATTAACCCTGACTATGAAGAAGTTATAAACTATCGTAACGCTCTTATATTATCAACAGATAAAATATTGGAAGAAAAGCTGCCAATTTGTGGCAGGGTTATGCGCGAGGCGCATAAAGTTTTGATGCAAGGTGTTCGTGGGCGCAATAAATCTCCTGGGCTATATCGGCGGGAGCCCGTTTGGATAGGTAACGATATAATTTTGGAAAACGCCAAGTTTATTCCCTGTAACTGGCCAGAAATAGAAGATGCGATGGGTCAATTGGAAGAATATATAAACTCCGACCGAATTCCCTACGCCGATTATATAAAACTGGCAATTATACATGCCGAGTTTGAATGTATTCACCCCTTTCTGGATGGCAATGGAAGGCTTGGGCGGTTGCTTATCCCTCTTATCATGTTTTATTACGGTCTTATTACGTCTCCCTGCTTTTATATTAGTGCCTATCTTGAACAGAATAGAGATATGTACTACGAAAATTTGCTGTCAGTATCACGAGATGGTAATTGGCAGGGGTGGATTGAGTTTTTTTTGAAAGCAGTAGAATTTCAGGGAAAAGAGAATTTTAGGCAAGCCCGCAAGATATGGGATTTATACGGTAGTCTTAAGGAAAGAGTTTTAGGAATAATAAAATCCCCTAACGGGATAAGAACACTGGATTTCATTTTTGAAAAACCTGCTTTCACCTCTACCCAGTTACGTGAAAAAACCAACCTTTCAGAGACTACTGCTAAGGATATACTAAAGATTTTTCAAAAAGCGGGTATTATTCTAAAAAAGCAAAATGCATCAGGAAACAAGCCAGCCTTGTATATCTTCCCAGAATTTTATCAGATACTACAGGAAACTAATCAGTATTCTGGTGCTTCTGAATAAATTAACACTTTACCCGCCGACAAAATGATTTGTCGTCCCGTTTCCGCCGACAAAATGATTTGTCGTCCCGTTTCCGCCGACAAATTGTGTGTTTATGGATCACCGTTGACAGCCGTTCTGATGAGAAGATTAACACACCTGTTATTCAGGGTTAGAGCAGAATCCTTGAATAAGGAAAGCCCATTTTCTGAAAACTATTTTTTAAAAAAACATATTATTTTTTATTTTTTAAAGAAGAAACTTTATTATTTATTACAAAGGATTTAGTAATGACTAATCGATTCTCTATTTATGGTAGTCATTTCATGGCAAATTTAAGATCAGATTTTATTAGCCGAGTAGCAAGACTTCCTAAGCCAAACACTATTCCGCACAGTCTTATGCCGTTGTTTGAAGCGGTAAGTAATTCTATTCATTCTACAAAAGAAAAATATGGGGATAGAGTTAAAGAATCAGGTAAGATTATTATTGATATAAACCATAATAATGAATCATTTTCTGCGACAATTACAGATAATGGTATAGGGCTTGATAAAGATAATTACCATGCATTTTGTACTCTTGATACAGATCATAAGAAAAAAATAGGAGGTAAAGGTATAGGACGTATATCGTGGCTTGATTGTTTTGAGAGCATTGATATTCAAAGTGTATATTTAACAGATAATAGTTTACGAATCAAAAAATTTAAATTTGTTCTTTCCAACGAAAACCAAATAAAAGATGAAGAAGATAAAGAAACTTCTGGGGAAGAAACTGGTGTAATTATAAGTTTTAAAGGGTTAAAAGGAAAGTATAGAGATAAGTTTCCTATGTCTTTTGAAGATATATTCCAGCATTTTTCCTCACATTTTATTACTACATTTGTTCAAGACAATGTCCCAAATATTGTTTTACACTTTAATAAAGAAACTGCTGTTTTCCCTAAATATATAGAAAAAAATATTATTGAGCGCCGAGAATTTCAATCTCTGAAGTCTTCTTTTGGGAGAGATTTTTCTTTACAATTATTTAGATGCAAAGCAGAAACAAGTACTAATTTTTCCTCTGCAAACCATATGCATTTTATAGCCAACGAAAGGACTGTACTTTCTCAAAGTTTAGATAACAGATTAGGATTTGGGGCTTTTGGGGAAAACGAAAACGAAGTTTTACACGGTATAATTACAGGTTCTTACCTAGATGAAAATGTAAACCAAGATAGAACGATGTTTATGTTTGGTAAAGAGACCAAACATAAAATAATAAACGATGTGTGCATAGAAAAAATTAATTTTTTTATTGAAGATGCTGTCAAAAAACATCGAGAGAAACAAAAGGGTTTTATTATAGATATCATTCAGAGTAGCCCATCATATGGGTTTGCTTCTCTAGACTATTTGTTAGAAAAAGTTCCCAATGACGCAAACAATAAAGAAGGTGTTTATAAAGCACTTTCTGTTGAGAAGTTTAGAGTTGATAAAAAACAAAGAGAAAAAATAGAAGAAGTATTAAAGACATTAAATAATAGTAAATTTAATATTGAGTTCTTAAAAGAAGAGGTATCTTCATTAAGCAAATCTGTTTCAGAATCTGAAACAAGATCCCTTGCTGAATATGTTGTGCATCGCAAAAGTATTTTGAAGATTTTAAAAACCATTTTAATGCGTGTTAAACAAAGGAATGATGGCGAATTCACTTATGTAGATGAACGCTTTTTACACGATATAATTTGTCCCCGAAAATCAAACTCTCTTTTTAACATTCAAGGAACTTCTGAAAAAGCTGAAGCTGTTTCTCATAATTTATGGGTTATTGATGAGCGGATGACTTACTCGAAATATTTTTGTTCTGATATAGAAACCAAAAAAATAACTCAAGCTGCAGGAGATAAAACCAGAGCAGATGTTGTTGTTTTTGATAGTGTTTATGGCTTGAGTTATAATGGTAATAATTCTGAAATTCTTCTTGCTGAATTTAAAAAACCAGGACGTACTAAATATGAAATGTCTGTGATCAAACAGATAAATAAATATATCAAAAATATTATAGATGGAAAAGCGATTGATATTAATGGAAGACCGATAGTAGTAGATAGAAATAGCGTAAAATTTAGATGCTATATTATAGCTGATATTATAGGCGACCTCTTGGAAGAGGTAGATACTCTCTGGATGACCACTTTAAACGGAAGAGGTAGATATACACCACTTTCGGGTATTGCTAAAGGCTCGATTGAAATAATAGGGTGGGATGATCTTCTTCAAGACGCTGAAGAAAGAAATAAAATATTTTTTGAGCATCTCAATATAGCAACTTAGGGTAGACGTTTCCTTGTATAAAAGAAATTTTTAAAAGATGAAAACATTAAATGCTCACCAAGATGTACAAATTACATCGCTTCCATTAAGTGAAGAGGATCGAATAGATTTCATCGAAAGGGCAAACGAGGTTTTTGAAACAGTCATGTTACGGATAGAGCCTTTCAATCCAGAGCTGACTCGCAAACTTTGGAGTGCAGAGGATTACATTGATAACCATCTGCTAAAAGCAGATATGTTGCCTATCGGTAGGGAATACGCTCTGTCGTTGATTGAGGCTTTTTTATGGATCTATGTTGTTGAGCTGGCTGCCGAAGCAGATGAACAGGCCGAAATGCAATGATATAGGCTGATTTTTTTGCCCTCAAAAAGTGACTGGCAAATGAATTTGTGCTCCAAAAGTGACAGGCGGACGCTGAATCAATGCCCTAGAAAAGGTGCTCCAAACCTGAGTAAAGTAAAGCTGGCTCCCATAACAACAAAGATAATCGTTACAATCTGAATCGTGGTAGGTATGTTGGTTAGCTTTCCTTCAATGCCAAGGATTTTACCTTTTATCTCGGCTATTTCCTTGCCTTGCACTTCTATCTTCGCACTGAGGTTTGTATTAACAGCTGCTATCTCCTTGCTGAGAGCGGCTATACTCGTATCTATCTTCGCCTCAAGTTTATCGAAACGTTTATCAATATTCTCGAGCCCTCTCTCAAGGAGGGTGATACGCACTTCATGATCATTTGTGCGGTCGTATGATTCACGTTTTTCAGCGGTGTTTGACATGGGTTGATTATGAAAGAAGAGGGTTGAAGAGTCAAGGGTTGAGTTTGTCGTAAAATTTAGATCCAGTGAAAGCCTTTGGCTATAAGTCCTGCGAGGGCAGCAAGAGCACCAAATATAAGATACGATACGTTGTAGATTTTATCAGTCAGGCGTTTCTCAACATGTGCTATTTCAGTCCTGACTTCTGCTATCTCAGTGCGTACGTTTGCTATCCGATCATTCAAACGATTTTCGGCATTAGCGATGTCGGCTTTTGTCGCCAGATATTCGAAGCCTGTTTCCAGACGTACGACTCTTGCTTCCATTGAACTCTTCGGAGGCGTTTCTCTTTTTTCTGCAGGTGTAGACATATTGATATTGTGGATGAAGAGGGTTGAAGAGTCAAGTTGTATTCTATGCTATCGTGGTGTCTGCATTAATGGTGATATTGGTAGAGTTGGTAATTGGCTACCTGATGATAGTATACATGGTTAACTGATGCTATTCTACATATATGTTTCTATGGCTATTCAAGGTTTTTTGATGGTATTAATGTCGCTTTTAATGATAACTCTTGTTGGTTTTTTTGGTTATGGCATTGATAAGTTATTCTTTAAAAGGTTACGAGAATGTTGTTGATTTGTTAAGCATTAACGGAGAGAAAGCGAAAGAGAAATTAGAACAATTTATCTCTCCTGGATCTTTCAGGGTCATAGCTCTAGGTGTTTGATATTAAGATATACCTTATCCCTGGTTTGTATTTTGAAAATAAATATTTCGTTACGGCTTTCATTAATACAATACAATATACGATACTTTCCAACCTTTTTACGGTAACCTGGATTATTGCTGATCTCTGACATGCCTCTAATTTTTCTAACCCCAGAAGGACGTGGATTGGAAGCCAAAGAAGCTATTTTATTTATTATTTGTTTCCTGTTTTTGGATTGGATATTCTCAAGGTATTTTAATGATTCTTCTGAATAGGCGATAGAAAAACATATGGTCATAAATACCTTAAGCGTTGGATTCTCTCTTCAAGTTGTTTACCACGCACCCATTTGTCTGGGTTTTTCTTATAAGAATCCATGATTTCTTTAATATCAATAGCGTCAAGATAATCTTCTACTTCAGCATCAATATTTTCTAATCTTTTTTGTACATATTCTTTAGAAACACAAAAAATGGATGCAAGACTAGAAATATTTATTCCTTTGATAACAATAGGCATAAGAAGCTTATACGGCATAAGAAGATTTAAAGAAAAAAAGTCGGCTTCTGCTTCCAATATCGTTTCTTTATCTGTCTTGAGCCGCAACATTTTATCGTGTTTTGTAGAATCAGGATCGGAAAAATTTTTGTGCAAAATCCAGTGTCCAATTTCATGTCCAATAGTAAAAGCTATATCCTCTTTACTATCTATCATATTTACAACTATTCTGGGTTCGTCAAGCTGTATTACACCTGAGACAAGATTAGTATATTCATGTCCCATGGGGCTATAACGAACTTCAATACCTAGATTATTGGCGATCGACTCTACTGGTACCGGTGGTTCACTAATGTTTTTAGTAAGCTTTTCAACTTCTAACTGGGTTAATTCATAGATTCTATCGCTAACTTTAATGTTAGGTGAACCCCCAAGTACCTTACCTTTGACACTGTAAGACATCAATCTTCTCCAATAAAAGCAATAATATATCCTAAAAAAGGTTATCAACTTATCAAAGATAAACATGGTTATCTTAGCTTTGTATAAGCCTCAAAGCAATATGCTTTATTTGAATTACGAAAGAAAAATACACTTGAGAAGAATCCATGTTGATTTTTTCGACCAACTTGTAGGCCAAAAAACATGGATTTGTTTTGTTTAAAGGCAGGATTTTGAGGGGTTTCAAGGTTTGTGTTATTATGGTAAAGGAATAGCAGGTTTTGTTTTTGGAGTTTGTCCTTGAAGCACAGGAAGAATGATATTGTTTGTGTAGAGGTTGAGAACCCGCTGTATTTATCATCGCATGGGGAGAGCGTCACCAATCCGCGTCATATTATGGCACATGTTAACGTTGGAGAGAGTGCGATAACGACATTGGCGGTACGCGGCCATATTGATGCCTGTCAGGCGCGTGCTGCGGTACGATTTCGTGCTTTATGGGAAGCTGCGGGCGGCATGGACTATGTAAGCGTGAACCTTGATGGGATTCGTGTTGATGGTGGCGCGAGGAATGACGGGATAACGGAGAATCGTATGTCAGCGTTGCAGCAGCTTGTTGCCTGTCGTAATCTTTTGGGCGTTCGGGCTTATGGACTGATGATTGCAGTCGCAGGGCAGGGAAAGGCGATATCGGATATGGGACATACAAAACATGAGAAAAATATAATTGCATCCAATATTAAGAACTGTCTTGAAGATTTAGCTATTTATTGGGGATATAAGAGTAAGGACGTTTAATATTTTATTGACAGCCTCTTGACTTGGTTTACCCAAATGCCTACTTGACACTTATGTGCAGCATTGCATGCCTGAGGGTGTGTAGTGCTTTTTTTATATGTTTTTGAGCCGCCTTTTTGGGCGGTTTTTTTATTGTTATGGCGATGGAAGAAAAGAACAGGGATACGCGTTTTAAGCCTGGAGAATCTGGCAATCCAAAAGGGAGGACTAAAGGTTCAAGGAACAAGATTTGCGATGATTTTATCAACGCTCTTTGCTGTGATTTTGAAACGGAAGGCATACAGGTTATTGCGCGTGTTCGTGAAGAAGCTCCTGGTTTATATATGAAGATTGTTGCGTCTTTGTTGCCTTCTGTGACGAAGGTTTCAGGAGACGAGGAAGGCTCTCCTGTTTCCCTGAATGTGACTGTAAGGTTTGTTGATTGATCGGGATTGATATTCCGAAGGTTTTTCGTCCCCTGACGGTTCCTGCACCCTACAAGGGTGTTTATGGTGGACGTGGTTCAGGAAAGTCACATTTTTTTGCCAGTCTTTTGCTTTTGCATCATCTATCAACACCTAGGACTGTTATCTGTCTGTGTCCGAGAGGTTCAGAAGTCACTTGAACAATCGGCGAAACGTCTGATTGAGAAGAAGCTTGCTGATTTTGGATTGGGAGTAAAACACGGCTTTCGGGTTTACAAGGATCGGATTAAAACGCCTGGGGACGGGGTTATTATCTTTCAGGGTCTTCAGGATCATACGGCGGAGAGTATCAAATCACTGGAAGGCTTTGGTCGCGCATGGATTGAGGAAGCGCAAACGTTATCGAGGCAATCGTTGACATTACTCCGTCCGACAATACGTGCGGAGAGCTCGGAGATCTGGGCAAGCTGGAACCCAAGGCATGAGAATGATCCGATAGATGTTTTATTACGTGGCCCAGCGTTACCTACGGGCGCGATTGTTGTTCGTGCGAACTGGAACGATAATTCTTTTTTTCCTGCGAAACTTGAGCAGGAGCGGTTGGATTGTCTGCATAAGCAGCCTGATCTTTACGCACATATCTGGGAAGGCGACTATATTAGCATCGCCGAAGGAGCTTATTATGCAGGCTGTCTTGCCGTTGCACGAAAAGAGCAGCGCATTGGCAAGGTGGGTGCTGACCCGCTGATGAGCTTGCGCCTGTTTGTTGACATTGGCGGCACAGGCGCACGTTCTGATGCCTTTGCCTTATGGGTGTGCCAGTTTGTGGGTCGTGAGATCCGTGTTCTTGATTATTACGAGGCACAGGGACAACCTTTGGCAACGCATGTGAACTGGTTGCGTTCGAAGGGCTATACGCCTGAACGGGCGCAGATATGGCTACCTCACGATGGAGCGACACAGGATAGAGTCTACAACGTATCGTATGAGAGTGCCTTGCGGCAAGCAGGCTATGTTGTGACGGTTATTCCCAATCAGGGGAAGGGTGCAGCTGCTGCACGGATAGAGGCAGTGCGGCGGTTGTTTCCAATGATGTGGTTCAATGAAGCAACAACAGAAGCAGGATTAAAGGCTTTGGGCTGGTATCATGAGAAACGTGATGAACAACGGAATTATGGCCTTGGGCCAGAACATGACTGGTCGAGCCATGCTGCCGATGCTTTTGGATTAATGGCCGTGGCTTATGAAACACCACGCGCAACAAGAGTTTCATCCTATAAATCAACAGGAGTTTACTAATCGTGTCTACGATGGGCGATGATGATTTTGCCTCGCAGGTTTCAAAACTGCTTGACGATGCCAAAAAACAGAATACGGAGAGAAGCTCTTATAGAACAAAGGCCAGTGCGTATTATGATGGTACTATGAAAGCGATTGATGCGGTGACAAAACAGGGTCGATCTCATGCTGTTTCCCGGGACATTCGTGGAGTGATTGCGAAGATTTTACCATCATTACGACGTGTTTTGATAGGAAGCGACAAGGTTGTCGAGTATCAGCCTGTAGGCCCAGAGGACGAGGGCGAGGCAGATCAGGCAACAGATTATGTCAATGAGATTGTTTTTCCTGAATCACACGGCTACGAAGCGGTTGAGGAAGCCTTGCATGATGCGCTTCTTCTCAGAAATGGTTTTCTGACGTGGAGATATGAGAGCAGGAAGAAAACCGAAACGGATTTGTATACGGGGCTGGATCAAACGGCTTTTGTGATGCTGGTATCAAATGACGATGTTGATGTGCTGGAGCACAGCGAACAACCACAGAAGATGCCTGATGGTTCAGAAGAAGTTTTGCATGATGTGCGTATACGAAGGACATATGTTGATAGCCGTGTCCGTATTGAAGCGGTGCCACCTGAGGAGTTTCTGATATCCCCTGAAGCCGTGACAATTAAGGAAGCGGTTCTTGTCGGGAGACAGACAAAGCTCAGGCGTTCTGATCTGATTGAGATGGGTTATGATCGTGATGTTGTGGACGCGTTGCCTCTCGGTGATAGCGTAGAGAACAAAAAGACGTTTGACGGGATGAGCTATAGCGATCGGTCATTACAGGAAATTGATTATTACGAGCTGTATGTACGGATTGATGATGATGATGACGGTATTGCCGAACTTCGGCGTGTGGTGATGGCGGGAGGGAGAAGTGCCGGGAATATTCTGGAGAATGAGCCCTGGGACGAAGCCCCCTTTGCCTCTCTCATTTGCAGGCGTTATCCGCACAGGTTCGAAGGTGAAAGTATTTATGATGATGTTTTCGATATTCAGGAGCAGAAAACGGTTATTCTGAGGCAGTCTTTTGACAACCTTTATTTACAGAATATACCACGGACGATCGTAAATCCTGATGTTCTTGAAAATGTTGATGAGTTTCTTGAACAGGACATCGACAGACCTGTTTTTATCAAGGGCGGTTATCTCCCTTCGCAGGCAGTTGATACGCATGTTGTACCGATGGTTGCCGATAAGTCATTTCCCTTTATGGAGTATCTTGATCGTGAACTGGTGATCCGCACAGGGATATCGGACGCATCAAGCGGACTTGATCCTGAAGCCTTGCAGAATATGACGGCCACGGCCACGGCCCTGATCAATCAGGGTGGTATCGGACAAACGGAATTGATGGTTGCAACACTGGCGCATGGGCTGAAGGCGATGTTTCGTGGCGTGTTAAGGCTGATCACCCAGCATCAGGACAAGCCGCGAACAGTAAGGCTTCGCAAACAGTGGGTCAAGATTGATCCGCGTGTCTGGAATACGGACATGGATGTGACAGTCAATACGGGATTGGGGAGTGGCACAAAAGAGCGCGACATGATGGTGATCAGTCATATTCAGCAGCTACAGCAGACATTATACAGCATGTTCGGGCCTGACAATCCTTTCCTGACCTCCGAGAATATCTGGAACGCGCTTGTTAAACTTGTTGAAGCGGCAGGGATCAGGAATGTTGAGCAGTATTTTACACATCCCGATCCTGCGATGATCCAGCAACGCTTGCAGGCAGCAGCCGGGCAAACTGATCCAGAAACGGCAAAGATACAGGCAAAGGCACAGGCACAGGCAAACGAAAAAGCACTGGATCGCCAGCAGAGGGCAGCAGACAGTCAGCAGAAGTTGGCTTTTGAGCAGCAGAAATTTGCAACAGAAACAGCCCTGAAGAACAAACAGCTTGATATGGAACAGGCGGACAAGATCGCCCTGGCTCCTTCAGGCATGTCTGGAAGTGTGCACTTTGGAGGGCAACCAGGATGAGCTCAGGTTTTCGTTTAAAAAGAGCAGAGTTGCGCGAGGAAGAGAAGATCGCCATGGCACGCGATCTTCTGGCCCATCCGCTTTTCAACAGCTTTTTTGAGGATCTTGAAACAAGTGCCGTTGATCGTTGTTTGCATGCAGCATGGCTTGATCACGAAGGACGGGCACAAGCGGCAGCGGAAGCAAGAGGGATACGCAGTTTTCATGCGTATCTTGAAAAACTGGCTAAAAAAGCCTGAACATACAAGGAGAATAAAATATGGAAGAAATGACCAGCCCCAAGGGCGGGAATGAGAATTCTTTGCCTCACGATGATGGTGGCTTCGGGAATTTCATGAAAGAGTTGGGTACTGAAACAACTCCTTCAAATGAAGTTCCTGTAGAGGAAATAAAAAAACCAGTCATCAAGGAAAGAAAGCGTGGCGATGATGGGAAGTTTGTCGCTTCAGCCAAGGCAGATGATGAAAAAGTTGTCAATTTCCCTGTGAAGGAAAAAGCCAACGTGGAAGCAGCTGTTGCTGATACACAGGATCATGAAGAACAGGAGGAGGACGAAGATGTTGAAGAGAACAAAGGTGAAGACGAAGGCGAAGGAGTTGAACCCGCTGGATCATCCGATGGTGAAGGTGAAGAGGAAGACCCCGAATTCGAGATTGCCGAAGGCAGGAAGGTCAGGCTCAGCCAGCTAAAAAACAATTATAAGGAATATGGCGATATAGCCGAGGCAGCGCATAATGTTATTGGCCTTCGGGACAAGGTCGCCGCCGATGCCAACCATCTTGCACAGGTTACACAGAATATCGTTAAATTGCTGAGTGACATTGTTCCTGCACCCAATGCATCTCTCCAGCAGACTGATCCATCAGCCTATAATCAGCAATATGTGGCTTATCATAACTGGATGGGTGTACTCCAGAACCTTCTGAATATCGCTTCTCCTGCCCAGAAGATCAGTCAGGAAGCAGAGGCACACAAGAAGCAAACGGACAGTGATCAGCAAAAGCAAAGAAATCTGGAGGAATATTCAAAACTTGTTAAATGGCTTCCTGAACTGAATGACAAGGCAAAGCTTGAGACCTTTCGCAACAATGCCGTGCGTTTTTCGAAAGATATCGGTGTTACGGACAATGAGATTCCCTCTTTGCTTTCTGACCATCGCTATTACGTCCTCACACATTATGCCATGAAAGGTCTGAAGATGGAGGAAGCGGAGAAAAAAGCAGCACAGAAAGCTGTAAAGGCACCGCCTGTGAGTATGAGCAAGAAAGGTACAGTCATAAAGGATAAAAGTCATTCTATAAAACGGGCGAACGAAAGGCTGGCAAAGGAACAGACGCATGAAGCAGCAATGGCTTTTCTTGATGCAATAGAAAAAAATGCCTCATAAAGGAGAAATGAAATGGCAACACAATTACAAACTTTTATCACTTCCATGTCGAACACAAACCGTGAGGAGCTGGATAAGGGAATATCGAATATAGCCCCTTCTGATACACCCATTCTGACGATGATAGGGCAAGGTAAAACAAACTCTATTCATCCTGAATGGGCAGTAGACACCTTAAATCCACCTGCCGATAATGCCCATATTGAAGCAGAAGTTTTCACTTATAACACTCCGCTTGTCGTTCAAAGATATGGCAATTATACGCAGATTTTTATTAAAACCTTCAGCATATCAAATACCCAAATTGCAGTTAATACTGCCGATGATGAATATTCACCAAAATACCAGATGATGAAGGTATTAAAAGAGATCAAGACGGATATTGAATATTCTATTGTCGCGTCAACTCCTTCTGCGAATGGAAGTGCAACTGTTCGCAGGAGTGGTGGACTTCCAACATGGCTTACCAGTAATGTTGATCGTGGCACAGGTGGGCAGAGTGGCGGTTTTTCTGGTGGTGTTACAACGGCACCAAAAGCAGGAACGCCAAGGACTATTTCTCTTTCCCAACTCGAAAACGTCATGCAGCTTGGCTATCAGAATGGAGCAAATTTCAGCGATATTGTCATGTCTCCAGGTGTTTTTACGTCATTTTCTCATCTTAAAAGCGACAGTAATATTATTCCTTTAAGGAGCGAGGTAACACCTGGTAAAGGAAATACGATTTCGTCTTCCGTAAAATTCTTTGAAGGTCAGTATGGCCCGATAAGGGCACAGGCTAACAGGGTTATGAGAAATCCTTCGTTGGGAACAAATGCTTTCTTTATTGATAAGGAAATGTTGCAGTGGCTTAATCTTCGCCCGATCGCGCCAAATCCTAAAGTGACATCGAATGCGGATGGTGAAGTGGCTGCCGTTGTCTGTGAGGGAGCATTAAAGGTGAAGAATGAAAAAGGTATCGGCATGATTGCTGATCTCAGCGGAACCTGATGTTAAAGGAGAAATAGAAATGGCTGATGAAATCAATACAGAAAATGCTGATGTCACTGGCAAGGAGAATGGGAATGGCAGGACTAAATCTTCTGCACCTGTAGAGCCTGTCGTTATGGTTGAGCTGTACCGTGATTCATGGTGCGGGCCTGATGGAGAGAAGGTTGATGCAGGAAAGAAGATAAAAATACCACAATCTCTTGGAGAGGAATACGTTAATTCAGGAACTGCCAGAATTATTTCAGGAGAAACGTAATGTCTCCTGTTCGTGATGGTGATTGGGTTCTATTTGACTGGAATCCACAGACAGGCGTTTCTACCTGGTATATGAATGACGGCACATACGACATTTTTCGTGTTGATTGTCCCGTGGAGGCATTGCTGGCAAGAAATGAGGAAAGTCGCAAGAATACAAGATATGGTCTGAATGATAATTTCAGGCTTGTTGCCGATGTTCCTGCCAATCTTGCTCATGACTGCGGGCTGATGGAAGCCTTTGACAATAAAGATCATACATGGGTCAGAAGATGGATGAACGACAGTGACAATCGTGCGTTTCGAACATCGGAGGGTTCTGTTTGAGCGCGTATGATTATGGCACCTTGCTTGCCGATGCGGTTCATTATTCGGATAAGGGAGATATTATCCCTCTTTTTCCTGGTTTTCTGAGGCGTGTTGAGTCTGTTCTGAACCGTGACTTGCGTCTGTCAGGAATGGAAAAGCAGACTTCTCTTGCTCTTGTCGACGGTATGGTATCAGTGCCAAACGATTGTCTTGAGATCATTCAGATCAGGGACGAAAGGAATTGTGTTCTTGTCTGTCTTCCCCTTGATGCCTTTAACGAGGGACGCAGGGGCACTATCCTTTTATCGGGCACTATCCGTGTTTCTGGTTTTCCTTCTGCTGCCAAAATAACCATAACCTATTATGGGCGGCTCCCTTCGCTGTCTGTTGTTGCACCTCAAAACTGGCTTCTGGATCAGGGCTACGACATTTACCTGTACGGTGTGGTTCGCGAGATCGGATTGTGGGAACAGAATACGGATAAGGTGACTTCGGCAATGAAGCTGTATGATGCAGCGGTTCAATCCCTGCAGCGGTCAGATACAAGGTTTCGGAACAGCGGCAAAAGAATTATTGTTGGAGGCCCAACACCATGACGATTGTTTCCATTGTCAATGAAGTCTGCGATCTTGCCGCTTTATCCCGCTTTGACAAGTTTTATGGCAATAACGATGACACTTGTGCCCTGTTGATGACATTACTGACAGAAGGCGGCAATGAAATCAGTCTCCGTGCGGAGTGGCCTTCTCTTATAAGACAGGTGCCAGTGACCAGTGACACGTTTATTGTTCCCCCTGACTTCAGGCGTGTTTATGGAAAAGGGGCTGTGATGATGGCCGATGGCTCTTTTGCACGTCCTGTCATGGCAGCGACATCATGGGAAATTATCCGTAAATCCTCCTCTTCCCTCTGGTATTTTCTGGATGGCAAGACACTCAGACTCTCGTCTTTTTCTTCTCCCGTGACGTTTTTTTACATTTCATATCACTGGATTCTCGGGAGTGACGGAAAGAACAAGGCGATGATATCCCTTGATGATGATGTTCCTGTTTTTCCTGAACATCTGCTGGTGAAGAATGTTCTCTGGCGATGGCGGCGTTCGCAAGGGTTGGTCTTTCAGGATGAACTGCAGGAATTTGAGGGATCTCTGGCTCTTGAGACATCACTTTTTGAGGATTCCTGATGGCAACAAGGCAATGGAGAAAAACTTCTCCTGTCAATAACAGGGGATCGAATGTATTGTCGTCACCTGCACTCTTTCCTGCGCCTGTAAAAGGTCTGGTTACTGTAGAGGATTTTCAGGATGGCACAGCGGGATCGGCTCGGGTTCTCAGAAACTTCTGGCCAACTGTCAATGGAGCTTCCATACGGGGAGGTTCCATAAGAAAAGCTCTTCTGGCTGATGGCGGTGCTGTTGTTTCAACTTTTGTCTATAAAAAAGGGGATATCAGAAAAATATTCGCAGCAACAAACACGGCAATTTATGATATGTCCACGGCGGCAGTCCTTCCCAATCCGACAACGGCTTCTGTTTCGGGTCTCAGTTCAGGGGAATGGTGCGTATTTCAGCATAATATCGTGGGTAATTTTTTTCTTGTTGCTGTCAATGGTCGTGATGAAAGACAGGTTTATGATGGTACCCAATGGCGCGCCAATATTCCTGCCATAACCTTTGACACAAAATACACGATGAGTTCTTCTCGCCTTCTCTACGGCTGGCTGTTTAAAAGACGTCAATGGTATGTTGGGGCTGGGACAATGGACGCCTGGTATCTTGATGCAGATGCCGCTGGTGGAGCAGCGCATGTTTTCCCTCTGGGAGGAATATTCCAGTTGGGAGGATCACTCCTTGCAGGCTTCTCATGGTCGATTGAGAGTGGTGATGGTCTTTCTGCCTTATGCGTTTTTCTGTCAACCGAGGGAGAGATTGCTGTTTATGCAGGAAATAATCCTGATGTTGCCACTGATTTTTCCCTGAAAGGGATTTATCAGATTGCACGCCCTCTTGGCAGGAATGCACTGGCAGATGTCGGGAGTGACATATGGATTGCGACATCGGATGGTCTTATCGCGATGAGCCAGGTTTTGTTGCAGGGGCGTAAGGATACGTCACAACTTTCCTTTTTATCCCGTCCTATTGAAAGGGAATGGCGCAGGGCTGTTTCCATTAACTCAACAAACTGGTCAATGATCACCTGGCCAGCAAGAAATTGTCTTCTTATATCCTTTAGCGGTCATATTTTACCGTATACAAATTTCGTATTAAACGTTCTCACCAACAGCTGGTCTATCTTCACCAACTGGTATTCCACATCCTTTGCCGAGTCAGACGGCAATCTTTATTTTGGGGATGATAGCGGGACTTTTTGGCATGCTGATGTATCAGGAACAGACGATGGACGTTCTTTTTCAGCGGCCTACATTTCTTCTTTCAGTTATGGGGATAATCCAGAGGGAGTGAAACGTGCCTGTAGCGCACATATGTTGTTTAAATCAGTTGAAAGACCGAATGTAAAACTTTTTGCGCGATCAGACGGAAACGAAACTGTACCGCTATACACCACTGCAAATCAGATAAAGCAGTCTTCGGGAACGTGGGACAATGCCACGTGGGACGTTTCAAGATTTGACAGCATAGGCGCATTGCCTGTTGAGTATGGAATACGACAGAATGTCTTTGCGACTGGAAGACGTCTTGCAGTGGGTTGTGTGCTTGTTTCATCTGGGGATTTTGCATTGAACATTGAAATTGGCGCAGCAAGTCTTGTTGTTGAGGGAGGCAGTGCATGAAGCGAATGATCTGGGGCGGAGAGCGAGCACCAGAGATCAATCATGCGATTGCACATTTTGTCATGGAACGCGTTCCTGCCTGCGCAGGAGGATGGGAGCGTTTTACCAGCATGGGAATTGTCAATGATGATGTGCTTGTTGCAGGGGTTATTTACCATAATTACTGCCCTCTGGCACAGGTGATTGAATTATCGGGGGCATCCGATGACCGCCGCTGGCTGAACCGTTTTATTTTACAGGCTATTTATCATTATCCATGGGATGAATTGCAGTGTCAGGCGGTTGTGCATCGTGTTCCTGATGATGATCAGCAGCATCGCTGGCTTCCTCTTCTGGGAGGTGTCCGCTATCGCATACCCCGTTTACGCGGAAGAAATGCAGCGGAGAATATTTATGTAATCACACGCGAAGCATGGATGAATAATAAATTCAATAAGGAAAAAGTGAATGGGAAAGCATCAACCAAAACCGCCTGACCCCAATCAGGTAGCAGGAGCGCAGTTTGCAGGCAATATTGCCTCGGGAATGGCGGGATCTGCCTTAAGCAATGTCAATCAGGTGACGCCTTATGGCACACTGAACTATAGCCAGACAGGAATGACAAGCATTACAGATCCCTATACGGGGAAACAGATCAGCATTCCCCAATATACAGCGACACAGACATTATCGCCGCAGGAACAGGGAATTTATAACACGAATACGCAAACGCGGCAGACCTTGGGCAATGTTGCCAGTCAGGGGGCAGGCTCGCTGAAGCTGGACACGGGCAATACGCAGGATTATGCCAATGCCCTGTTCGGGCGTATGAACCCTCTTCTTGACCAGAGACGCCAGCAGTTGCAGACACAGCTTGCCAATCAGGGACTGCAACCTGGCTCTGTAGCTTACAATCGGGCGATGGATGAAGCGGACAGGCAGGAGAATGACGCGCATATGGCCGCCATTCTCAATGCAGGACAGGAACAGAACCGCGTCAGTGATCTGAACAGCAGCCGTATCAATCAGCTCAATGCCCTGATGAACATTGCCAAAAATCAGAATCCTGGCTTTATTGGCACGCCTTCAAGGAATGTTGGCGATGTCAATTACGGCAATATAGCGCAGAACAGCTACGCGGATCAGGTTGCCAGATGGAAGAATGGACAGGATAACGCGCTTCAATGGGCTGGCTTTGGTTTAGGTCTTCTTTCTGATGTACGGGCCAAGACAGATATTCAGCCTGTAGGGACATTGTATGAGTATCGGTATCTTGATGATCCTCCTGAAAAAAGAAGAATTGGTGTCATGGCACAGGAGATTGAACATATTCGTCCCGAAGCGGTATCTGTGGACGATCAGGGCCTGAAGCGTGTTCATTATGGTCGTCTGTTTGAATTGGGAGAATATTAAAAATGGGACTTTTATCTTTTTTTGGCGGCCCCGATCCGCAGAATATCAATACACTGGGCGATATTGATGCTTATAAAAAACAGCTCATGGATCAGATCGGCAACATCAATCAGGGTAATACCTCATCATGGGCGGGCATAGGTAGTAGTATTGGTAACCTGTTTAACGGCATAAGGATCAACCAGCTGAACAATCGCAGGGTGGATATTAATAATCAGGCATACCAGAGCGATCAGAACAGAATTCAGCAAAGATTATCGGGACTGTCACAGCCACAGCCAGCCATTCCTGCCAGTGGACAGGGATTGCCAACACCATCTTCAGGCGGACAGGGAATAGCGACACCATCTTCCATGTCATCCGTTCAACCAGCGAATGTTTCTTCAGATGCCGAAGACAATATCAGGCGTATTATCACAGCCATGGCGCCATCCGTCAACAATAATCCCAATGCTCTTGCCACCATTCATACCACGATCATGCATGAAAGCGGTGGGAAATATAACAACGGTGAGTGGGATGTTAACGGTATTTCAGGTGGTTTTTTCCAGAATCATGATGGTGGTGGTGCCTCAAACTGGACAGGACTTAAAAACTACGCGGCTTCGAAAGGTGAACCAACGACAAATATTTCTCCTGAAACCGAAGCGGAATATTTTATGAAATCCTACCCCGATACGATAAAAGGGCTTGCGAATGCGCAATCTCCTGAGGAAGCAGCCAACATTATAAACTATGAGCAGAGGTTTAAAGGCTATAACAAACCTGGCGGTGAAGCGCAAAGACGTATCAATGACACCATAAACAGGCTTGCGTATTATCAGAACAGTAACAACCTGCAAAATTCTGGCAACCAGCTTGCAAGCCTTGATCCGAAAGCTGCACTCATGTCTGCTCTTCAGAACAATCCGATGTTGCCTTCTGCGGGCCAACAGGGGTCACAGGTTCAGCAGGCTCTGGGCACACCTGCTTACACATTCAAGGCACCTGTGCAGGCAAATAATGCAGCGGCTCCTGTTTCGCAGCCTCAGACGCAGGTACAGCCACGACAGACGCCCGTGTACAATGCTTCTTCAGTGCCTATAAACGGCGTACCACTTTCGCAAATGGCAAATTTCAAAGACTATCTTCTTGATCTACAGACGGCGGCTTCTTCTCATGACCTCAATAGAGCTAATGCGGCTATCGACAACTTGATCAAGGTAGATGAACCTTCATACGGACTTGACCTTTCCAAGGGACAGGCGGCTATTTCCCTTTCAGAGGCAAAGGCGACAAACGAAAAAGCGGAAGCTATCAAGGCTCTTACGGGGAAGTCTTCTGATATATATTTCCCACCACAAACTGGAAAAGGAACAGATGGAAAGCAATATGCCATTCTTGTAAGAAAGGATGGTGGCGGATCCGTCAATATCCCACTGGGCAATATCGAAAAAGTAGGCAAGGCGAATGAACCTCTTCCGAAAGCTTCTCTTGGAAGGGTTGAGACCGTAGATGCTCATGGAGATCACCATGTATATCAACAGTGGAATGATGGTAGCCCACCAACCGAGATGAAATTTGGAGAGGGAGAAACCCCTTACACAGCAGGAGAAAAAGCTTCAGACATTAAATTGGCTGGTGCAAATGCGGATCTTTTCAAGAAGGACTATCTGGATGGCAAGGAGGCTGATCTGGCTGCACAGAGCCTTAACGAGCTTGAAGGTCTTTTGGGTGATAAAGGGGGCTTCTGGAACGGCGTAAAAGGCAAACTTGCGCAATACGGCATACAAACAGGCCCTGAAACAAGCAATTATCAGGCAGCGCAGGCACTTATCAATGTCCTTGTTCCTCATCAGCGTGTTGCTGGTATGGGCCGTATCTCAAATCTTGAATGGCAGTCATTCCTAAGGTCTCTTCCTAATCTGCTCAATACTGCTGAAGGCAACAGGCTTATTATCGATAATTTACGCAAGGCTGTACAATACAGACAGGGAAGGGCTGACATAGCTTCGCATGTTTTGAGCAATGAATATAGCCCTGCGGATGCTTTCAGGGAGATAAGAACTCTCGAGAGCAATCTTGGGCTTAATAACTTACGAGGTTCTGGCTCTCTATCACAACCCCATGGAGCACAACCGCAGACGCAGACGGGGGGAACAGGAAGCACAATACTTGCTCCACCTATTGGGTTTGTGTCTAAGGGACATCGATTTAAAGGTGGTGATCCCTCAAGAAAAGAAAGTTGGGAAAGGATTCAGTAATGACGACTTATCCATGGGAAGATTTCCAGAATGGGACAACGGATGGTAAGCCTTGGGAAGATTTCCAGCAACAGCAACAAACTCCTTCCTCATGGGCAGATACGATTTCTCAGTACGGGAAAAGTGCTCTTGGAGCTCTTGAATCCGCGGGAGAAGGTGCTGCTGAAGGAGTTCCTATTGCGGGGCATATTTTAGCCCCTGTTGTAAAGGGAGCCATAGCAGAGGGAAAGGCAGCTTACGAAGGACATCCGATTGATAACTTTTCCAAAGACTACCAGAGTGTTTCGCAGGGCTGGGATCAGAATAAACAGGATCATCCATGGGCAAATGGTGCAGGAAATATGGGAGGAGCCATTGCAGGAACTATGGGCCTGAGTGCTATGCTACCTGTAACGGCTCCTTTTCTGATGGGCGACAAGACAGCGTCTCTTGGTGCAAATATGCTGAAACAGGCAGGAGGTTATGGCGGTCTGGGATTAGCCGATGGCACAGCAAACTACATAAAGGACAAGATAACGGATTATTTTACAGGTTCTGATACTGCGAATTTGTGGAACTCAGCCAAAAATGCCCTTATCGAAGGGGGATTGGGCGCTGTTGGAGGTGCTGCTGCTCCTGTTCTGGGCAAGGGAATTGGAAAGGTTTCGCAAGCTATAACATCACGTATTCCAGGGGTTACAGGAAATACATCTGGCCCTGCCAGTGCTGATGACCTTCGTGCTCTTGCCGATAATGCCTATGGAAAGGCACGTGATGCGGGGGTTTTATATTCTCCAAAGGCAACGCAAGGTCTGGCGGATCGTTTGGGAGATGAATTCAGGAATTTTGGCTATCATCCTGAGTTGCAAACAGGGGCAAAAGTAGCCCTTGGTCATATACAGGATTTGGGAGGAAATGCTGCAACACTGAATGATCTTGATATTGCCAGGAAGATTGCTGGCAACGCCTATCGGAGAGATGATCCATCCAACAACATGCTTACCGATATGATAAAGAACAGGATTGACGATCTTGTTTCAAATCCTCAGAAAGGAGATGTTTTAACAGGTGACAGTTCCCAGGCTTCTTCATCTCTTCAGGAAGCACGTGATTATTGGGGAAGGATGAGAAAACTTGAGACTGTAGACAGGCTTCTTGAAGAGAGTGATCGCAATGCAGGTGCTTCTGTTTCGAGGAATACAGAAATGGCAGCAAGACAGAAGATAAAAGGTTTATTAAACAACGCTGTAAAAAGCAGGGGTTTTACACCTGATGAAAAAGCTGCAGCCGATACGGTTGCTTATGGAAAAACTGGACAAAATTTTATCAGAGGAATAGGTGCTCTTGCGCCGACCAATATGACAGGGTTTGCTTTAAAAGCAGGGTTCCCATCCTTGGCAGCTGGTGTTACTATGGGGCCAACCGTAGGAGGTATGCTTGGGGTAGCTCTTCCTGCTCTTGGTTATGGGGCCAAAAATCTGTCGGAATCAATGACGAAAGAAAGCATTGATGCATTGCGCAAGCTGATTATCAGCGGTGGAGTTAAGGCCGCTCCTGTTCCTTCCTTACCTCCCGTTGGGCCAATTGCACCCGCAACGATATCTGCAATTCGTGCTTCCCTTGGGTTGAATCAATAGCCACAAAATCACTCTCTATTTAAGCAAGGAGGTTTCCATGCCTTATACTGGAAATATATATTCTCTTCCCGCGGGGACAAAGGCAAAATCAGGCGATGTTGTCAGGTCTGACTCCTGGAACAACACCTCTGAAGATCTGGCAGAGGCACAGAATGCCAAAAGGCCTGTCAATGCAGGTGGCACAGGAGCGAGTACCGCTGAGGAAGCCCGCAAGAACCTGAATGTTCCTGCCATTGGCGATGTTCTTCCGATTACAGGCGGCACGGTCAAGGGTGATCTTGTTATTACAGGCAATGAAACAGTGAACGGCAATCTTGGCGTCACAGGCAACGAAACAATCAACGGCATTTTGACGGTTTTAGGAGCGATAATATCAAAGGGTGATCTTGTTATTACAGGCAACGAAACAGTGAACGGCAATCTTGGCGTCACAGGCAACGAAACAATCAACGGCATTTTGACGGTTTTAGGATCCATAATATCAAAGGGTGATCTTTCTGGCTCTGTTAACCTTATCGTTCAACAAGGGCCATCTGGTGGTAACTGGCAGATAGTGTTCAAGGATAACACAGGAGCTAATAGAGCCGTTATCTATTTTGATCCAACAGGGAACTTTCTTGTGATTGAGAAACGCTCACCCGATGGCAAAACAATAGAAACGAAGCTGGATATGTCAAAGGGAACTGTTAATATTACTGGCAACCTTAATGTTACTGGCAACCTTATAGTTAATGGAAGGATTATCGCTTGATGGAGTATGGCAATGCTGCGGATATACCTATACTGATCCTTCTTCCGTCACACCGTGCACGACCCTTTTCAGAAGGATATCCTGATGGGTGACAGGGGTCACAGCCACTATGTTTCCTATGAGGATTTCAGGCGTCTTCAGGAAGAGATCAAATGTCTTCAGGAGAATGTCAAGCGTCTTGAAATCAAGATTGACCAGAACAACGATGTCCTTCAGGAGATGGCCAGTGCGTGGAAGACAGGGAAGAACCTTTATAGTTTTTCCAAGGTTATTACTGTGCTTGGAGGTGCCATTCTGGCTATCTTCGCCGTTATAAAACAGTTTCCGCACTGGAAACAGTAAACCGACCCGCGTTAACGGATCGGCTTGGTGCATGATTTTTATACCACACTTATTAGGAGAGGGAAAGAAATTATGTCTGGAAACAGCAAAAACAATTTTAAAACATCACAGCAGGGCATTGATTTTATCAAGGAGAAGGAAGGCTTTGATGCGCATGTCTACAAGGACACTGCAGGTCTTCCAACCATTGGCTATGGTCATCTGATAAAGCCAGGCGAGCATTTTACCACGATGACCCGAGAGCAGGCGGAAGAGTTTCTTAAAAAGGAACTTCGTGAGGCAGAAGCAGCAGTGAACAGCCATGTTACGGTTTCTCTTACCCAAAGCCAGTTCGATGCTCTGGTGAGCTTTGTCTACAATCTTGGCTGTTCTGCTTTTTATGGCTCTACCCTTTTGCATCTTGTCAATGAAGGTCAGTATGAAGCTGCAGCGGAACAGTTTCTGCGCTGGGGCAATGATCACAGGAACGGCAAACTTGTTCCCGTTGCTGGATTAATGAAGCGCAGGAAAGAGGAGAGGCTTATGTTTCTGGGAGAGGTTCATGAAGCAGCATAGAAAAGCATGGTGGCGGAGTAAAACGATATGGTTCAATACAGGAGTTCTTTTTGTCTGTACGATTGCCGACAACGTTGACAGGCTCAACGGTCTTGTTGGCGATCATCTGTTCAGGGTTCTGGCTTTTGTTCTGCCTGTAACGGGTGTGATGCTGCGTCTTATGACGACACAGGGCGTACACAGCGGAAAGGATGACGGAGGCGATGAAACATCATGACATTACTTTATGCGATTCTGGGAGTCATTCTGGCACTTTTCTCGGCATTTGCTGCAGGGCATAGAAAGGGAAAGGCCTCAGCACAGGAAGCGGACAAAAAAGAAACGGAAAGGGTTTTGCATGAAGAAGCCGAGCAGAGGAAGAAAGTTGAAAGCGGGAATAGTCCTTCTACTGCTCTTGACGAGCTGCGCAAGGACGGATGGACTGGCCACTAGAGAGGCAACCTGTACAGGATGGAAGCCAATCATGCTTCCCAAAAATGAAAATATTTCTGGAGAACTGGCTTTACAAATCCTCAATCATGACCGATATGGTGTGACTATAGGATGCTGGAAAAAGCCAGGGAAAGGAGGGTAAAAGGTCTTACCTTTTTCAGGTGCGACTAAACGGACGCTGAAAGCCTTGAAAACCAAGGGGTTGTAATTTTGATTATACTTTCAATAGAAGGATAATCAACTTAAGAGCTTCCTTGTTAAGGATTTGATCTTTTCTAACTATTTTATATAAATTATGCTGCAAAAGAATTAGAAAATAAGGTTGTTTCTTTTATAACCATACATGGATTATCAGGAATTCGTACTGAAATAGCCGTGCCGATATCTTCTCTTGAACGGATTTTCATGGTTCCGTTATGAAGGGAAATAAGGGAACGAGAAATAGCAAGACCTAAACCTGAGCCTCCTTTGCTTTTCGCATATTGGCTTTGAACTTGCTCAAAAGGTTGTCCAATTTTATTGAGAGCTAGTTTGGGAATACCAATCCCTGTATCAGCTATTGTTATAATAACCTTGTTTCTAATTTTACGAGCACGCACCACTATTCGTCCACCGTTGTTAGTAAATTTTACTGCATTGGATAGCAAATTAATCAGAATTTGTTTCATGGCACGTCGATCAGCATTAAATATCAATTCATGAGCAATTTTTTCCTCTACAAGAATGTTTTTTTTCTGAGCAGGAATTGCAATAAAACGCAAGCTTTCTTCAATAAGAGAATGAAGGGCAATCGTTTTTCTTTCAATACGTATATGTTCAGCTTCAATTTTTGACATATCCAGTATATCATTGATAACATTTAAGAGGTGTTTCCCACTATCATGGATATCTTTGGCGTATTCATTATACTTTGTTGACCCTAATGGTCCAAACATTTGATCTTTGAGTATTTCAGAAAAACCTAAAATAGCATTGAGAGGGGTTCGAAGTTCATGAGACATATTCGCTAAAAATTCTGATTTTGCCTTGTTGGCAGCTTCCGCACGCTCTTTTTCAGCTTGGTAGTTTGCGTTAGCAATTGATAGTTCAGATTTCTGGCGTTCAAGTATCTGGCGTGAAGCAGAAAGATCATTGATGGTGGCCATAAGCCGTCGTTCTGATTCCTTTAGTCTTGCCTGATTACGTTTCAATTGTGTAATATCCGTGCCTACAGATACCAAACCACCATCACGGGTTACCCATTCATTGATTTGTAGCCATCGTAAATCAGCAAGTTGTACTTCTGTTGTGATCGCTTGTCCAGGACGGCTAGATACACTAGGAATACGGCGTTCTATTACTGGTCGAATTGATTTGGATTTAACAGCTGAACGTTTAGTTCCCGGAACAAGAATATCATCAGGCAATCCATAGGCTTGCTGATAATGAACGTTACACATGACAAGTTTATCATTTTTATCCCATAGAACAAAAGCTTCTGATGTGCATTCTATTGCTTCTGTTAGACGTTGACCTGCTTCTACATAATATTGCTCCAGACGTTGTTGTTCGGTTACATCCATGGCAATACCAATGATATGCATATGCCCTGATAAAGTTCTCATGACCTGTGCACGTATGCGCATCCAAACATAATGTCCTTGAGAATGACGGATACGAAAAATTTTATCAACCTGAACAGAAGTTCCCCGTGCTATGGATCGGGCGATATCGTAAATAGTTCTATCTTTCGGATAAAAAAGGCGCGCAATTTCCCCAAATGACAGTGCTTTATTTGAATAGGGAATTCCAAGTATTTCATACATGGATTGTGACCAGTAAAATTGCCTGTTTACAAAGTCAAAATCCCAAATACCACATCCTCCGCGAGAAAGAGCTGTTTCTACACGTATATTTGACTCAAGAAAGTTGTCATTGGTTGTTCTTGCTCTATAAAGTTGTATATAGTAATTATACAGGATATAAAATAAAATAGACGATGTTAGTGCAAACAGTGTTACACAGGACGTTGCTTCCTCACGCCAAAGACGTATAATGGGTGCTTGAGGATTAGCTGCTAAAACAAACCCTCCATTTTGAGTTGCTCTTACCAATGATACGTAATACATTTCTTTATCAAGAACAGATTCTAGGATTCCAGCACGGGTGCCAAATTTCTTAAAAAAAAGTAGTTCTGGCATAATTTGGCCAATTTTTTTTCCAACATGAGAAATACCCGATACCGATGAACCAAATATCAAGCCATCTGCTTGAATGAGCAAAATGAAACTTTCAGGGGGTAATTGACTTTGAGGAATTATTGATTCGAGAATTGCTTCAGCTTGTGTACGAGAATTGATATCAAAGTTTATGTTTGTATTAGAAAAGGCTGCAGAAGCTGCTGTTGCTGAGAGTATTAATTCTTGATGTATGCTTTTTTCTCTTTGTATATGATGAGAAGTAATTCTTATAACATTAGCGATTGCTATTAATATAAGGAAAGAAACGCTCAACATAGGGATTAGTCTTTTTAAAAGTAATTGAGCAAAAGAGCAGATAGATATGGGAATAACTCTTAGTTTAGACAAGATGTGCCCATAAGAGATTAATCCCTGTTGATGAAGCTTTGATTGTAACCAGCTATAGGATGATGCTGCATCCTGTGCATTTGTCATGTAAGTCGCCTTGAAAGTAAATCCTCGTGATTGATTCGTATCATTAACGCTTGTCGAATCATGTTCAATGAATCAGAGCTGATTCGTCTTGTCTAGATTAAAAAATAAAGATTTTATTAAAATTTTAAAATATTTATAGTTTTAATATTTTTTTTCTGATTTACAAATATTCCTTGACGAAAAGATAAAGAATATTTTTAAACTTTTTTGAGAGAGAGTTTTTTGTTTATGTTAAGGCGGCAAGGGATTTATAATCAGGATGTTGAGTGCTCGTAACCAGCTGTATTTTTATGCTGATCAGCCAGTTGTTATTCTTGTTGAGCCCCAGCTTGGTGAAAATATTGGTATGGTAGCACGGGCAATGTCAAATTTTTCTCTTTCGAGATTGCGTCTTGTTAATCCCCGTGATGGTTGGCCCAATGAAAGAGCGCGCGTTACTGCATCTAAAGGCGGTTCTATTATTGATAATGTGTGTGTTTTTACCAGTTTGGAGGAAGCGATTGCTGATCTTAATTTCGTGTATGCTACAACAGCTCGGAATCGGGATAGCTTTAAGCCTGTTGATTCACCAGAAAAGGCTGCTTTTGCTTTAAAAATGAGAATACTTTCGCATCAGGCTGTTGGTTTGGTTTTTGGTCGTGAATGTTCGGGATTAACCAATAAGGAATTAACACTTGTTGATGAAATCATTACTTTTCCTGTCAATTCTTCATCGTCTTCTTTGAATATTTCTCAGGCAGTTTTATTAATGGCATGGGAATTCATGAAAATTAATTTGAAAAATGTTTCTGAAAAGAACATTTTAAAATATAATAACAAGCCGGCAACAAAAGATGAACTGTTTAATTTATTTATGCATTTGGAGCATGCTTTAGAGGTTAGGGGTTATTTTTATCCTGTTGAGAAAAAGGAAAAAATGATTGATAATTTACGGGCTGTCTTGATGAGACCTGGATTTACACATGAAGAGCTTACTGTATTACGGGGAGTAATTTCTTCATTGGATCGTTTTTCTGAAAATTTTCCACGAGGAGACAGAAGATTATAAGGATTACATCTATTGATAATAAAACCTGATTGCCAGAAACCAGTTCTTATATTTGATAGTGGTATTGGTGGGTTAACTGTATTTAAAGAAGTGCGGATTCTTGTTCCTGACTATAATTTTATTTATATTGCTGATGATAGTGCTTTTCCTTATGGAAAATGGGAAGATGATCAATTAAAACAACATCTTATCTCTCTTTTTTCAAAAATTTTTGAACAATATGACCCAGTACTATGCATTATTGCTTGTAATACTGCTTTTACACTTGTTGGCGCTGATTTGCGTGCTAAATTTCCATTAATACCTTTTGTTGGTACAGTTCCAGCAATCAAACCTGCTGCCGAGCGAACTTTATCTGGGTTTGTTTCTGTACTTTCAACAGCTGGAACAATCAGGCGTGCCTATACGCATGATTTAATCCAGTCTTTTGCTTCAAAATGCAATGTTCAGCTTGTTGGTTCTAAAAATCTTGCCTCTATAGTTGAAGATTTTATACGAGGTAAGCCTATTGACGATGAAGAGATTAGATCTGAAATCCATGATTGTTTCGTTGAACAAGGAAAATGTCGAACAGATATTATTGTACTTGCCTGTACACATTATCCTTTTATTATCAACATTTTACGTCGTCTTGCTTTCTGGCCTGTTGATTGGCTGGATCCAGCAGATGCTATAGCACGCCGCGTACGATCACTCTTACCAAGAATCGCTAGTGAACAAATAACATCCTGTAGGGAGATTGCACTATTTACTTCAGGAATTCCGGATTTTTCTGTACAACGTTTCATGCAAGGATTTGGTTTTAATATTAAGAAAAAACACTCTATCAATAGTATTGACTCTTAAATCAAGAGAGTATTATCTTTAAATAAAGATGTTTTTTATTTTACCGTTGACCTGGAAGCAGATCATGTTTAAAGATAAATCTTGTTAATAGAATTAAGGTATATTAGGATATAACTTACCTTTTTGGTATGTTTCCTGTTTATTAAACGTGTCCCGTGGTCATTCCTGTCAAAAGGTTAGTGGCCTGTCAGAAATGAGAGATCATGTCAAAGGAGGGCGCGTTTCCTTGAGATACGTCTTGTTAATGTTATGAAATCATTAAATTAAAGGAAATGCGATGAGTAAGCGTGAGTCATCTAAATATAAAATAGATCGTCGTATGGGTGAGAATATCTGGGGGCGTCCAAAGTCACCTGTGAATATTCGTTCCTATGGTCCTGGGTTACATGGCCAGCGTCGTAAAGGAAAATTATCTTATTTTGGTTTGCAGTTGTTTGCTAAACAAAAATTAAAGGGTTATTATGGAGATATTCGAGAAAAACAGTTTCATAGCATTTTTAAGGAAGCAAGTCGTCGTAAGGGGGATACTTCTGAGAATCTTATCGGTTTACTCGAATGCCGCCTTGATGTGATAGTGTATCGTTCTAAATTTACTCCTACAGTTTTTGCAGCTCGCCAGTTTGTAAATCATTGTCATGTTATGGTGAATGGTTCACGAGTCAATATCGGGTCCTATCGTTGTAAAGTTGGAGATGTTATTGAAGTCCGTGAAAAATCAAAGAAACTAGTTTCTGTTCTGGAAGCTGTTCAGCTGGCCGAACGCGATGTCCCTGACTATATTATTGCAGACCATGAGAATATGACAGCAAAGTTTTTGCGTGTACCAAAGTTATCTGAAGTGCCATATCCTGTTATCATGGAACCTAATCTAATTGTTGAGTTTTATTCTCGCTAAATTTTCTTTGAAAGGATTTTACCAAGGAGAATAAAGTGTGGATTTACAATCAATAGTTGATGATATTTATCAAGAATTAAGCACTCATATTGGTAAGGGTCGTTCTGTTACCTATATTCCAGAACTAGAGAAAGTAAATATTCATCAATTTGGTATCGCAGTTGCTACTCCTGAGGGCAGTGTTTTTAAAGCTGGTGATGCAAGTATCAAATTCTCAACTCAGAGTATAGCAAAAGTTTTTCTTTTAACAATTGTTCTCAAAAGAGTTGGTGAAAAGCTTTGGAAGCGCGTTGGGCGTGAGCCTTCTGGCTCTTCTTTTAATTCTATAGTGCAACTTGAAAATGAGGAGGGTATTCCACGTAATCCTTTTATGAATTCTGGCGCTATAGTTGTTACAGATGAAATCCTAGTGAATAAAACACCAGCAGAAGCAATAGATGATTTTTTGAGTTTTGTGCATAATATTACATTAGATAAGTCTGTTTATATTGACCATATTGTGGCTGCTTCCGAGTTTTCTACAACATATCGTAATTTTGCTTTAGCTAATTTTATGTGTTCTTATGGAAATATTATTCATAAGGTTGAAGATGTTCTGGATGTTTACTGTCATTTATGTGCTTTGACGATGAATTGTATACAACTGGCAAAGGCGGGTTTGTATTTGGTTGTTCAAGGTTATAACCCGATAACGGGTAAGAGAGTCATTTCTCCTGAGCAAGCGCGACGAATTAATGCAATCATGTTTACTTGTGGCCATTATAATAATTCTGGTGATTTTGCATATCGTGTTGGTTTACCTGGAAAAAGTGGTGTCGGTGGGGGTATTCTTGCTATTGCTCCGAAAAAAGCATCTATTGCTGTATGGTCCCCTGGATTGAACGAAGTAGGAAATTCTCTTGTTGGCGAAATGGCTCTTGAACTTTTAACTCATAAAACAGGTTGGTCTGTTTTTGAACCCTGAGTTTTTTATCAAAATATCTCCAATGATTATGGGTTTAGTAGTAACAATCTTTTAAAGAATTTTGATTTCGTAGGCTATTAGATGATTAATATCCTCAAAATGAGGCTTTTTTTGTTGTTTATGAGATTTATGAAATCAATCTATCCCTGAAATTCATTTTTTGATTTCTTTCATTGCGGAAAATGAGAGATAAATATCTGTATACTGATATAATAGTCCTTGCTGTTTTTTATAATGGCAACAATAAAAAAGAGAAAATAACTTTTCTTTTTTCTTATATCTGAGATTTCTTGAAAAAGAAGATATTCTGATTAAAGTTCTTTAAAAGAGTTTATCTCGAATGTTTGAATAGCTTTCCTTTCTCGGCAAACAAAACTAAAAAAAGTGTAATAATTGATATAATAAAATAGCTGGTTACAATAGGGAGAGTTGTTTTGTTGTAAAATTGACCAATTATTACAGAAATAATTGTGCTTGCGATTGTATTTATAAAACCAAATATTGAAGCTGCCATGCCAGCTAAATTTGGAAAAGGTTCCATACAAATACTGGTAAAATTTGAATTCATCAAAGCGAAATTAAAAGTAGCTAAAAAGAAGAAACTTATAAAAATGACAATATTCATCGGTGTAGGTTCTGATATTTGTATTAAAAACCATAAACTTGTAATACCGACAAAACTAATCATCGCAAGATGTGAAACAAGGCGTGCACCTAAATGTTCTACTAAACGGGAATTTATAAGAGAAGCAATAGATATGGAAACTCCACCAATAGCAAAAGCTAATGGAAACAAGACCCCTAAATCATAAACTTCAGTATAAATTTGCTGTGAGGTGCTAACGAAGCCTAATAATGATCCCAGAATTAAACTATTGGCAAGTGTATAAAAAATGGCAAGACGATTTTTGAAAATAGAAACCAGTCCTTCAGCAACAGAAATAAAGTTTAGTGGTCGTCTATCTTTTGGATCTAAGGTTTCAGGAAGACGTAAAGAGCACCATAATATTAAAATGGAAATTATAATTGCCATGCTGATGAAAATCCAATACCAACTATTGGTTATAAGGATAATACTTTGGCCTATGACCGGTGCAAGGATTGGCATCGCCATAAATAACATTATTGTAATTGACATGATTTTGGCCATTTCTTTCCCATGATAAAGATCACGGATAATAGAAACAGTGATAACCCGAGTTGCTGCTGCACCAATCCCCTGAATAAACCGTAAAATAAGCAGTTCAGTAAAGGAATCAACAGCCAAAACTGTTATAGAAGATAGCATATATATATAAAGGCCAGTTAATATAACAACTTTGCGGCCAAAACGATCAGAAAAGGGGCCATAGAATAATTGTGCTATTCCAAAGCCAATAAGATAAAAAGATATAACATGTTGACGGTCGTTCTCGCTCACAACATGTAAAGTCTTTGCAATTTCTGGTAGAGAAGGAAGCATTATGTCAATAGCAAGAGAATTCATAGCCATTAACATAGCCATAAGAGTTATAAACTCTGCGGATCTCATATTTGCTTGCTTTAATTTTTTTGGAAAAATATGCTTTGCCATTTAAAAACTTTCTGAAGGCTAGAATACAATTTGAGAAAAGCCGCAAAAAAAATTTCTAAAAATAATTAATATCATAACTGTTTAAAGTTATTAAGAAGAGGGCATATGGACTTTTATTCCTTTTTGATTAAAATGTTTTTGTAGTTCACCATCTTGAAACATTTCACGTATAATATCAGAACCACCTATAAATTCACCTTTTATATAAAGCTGAGGAATTGTTGGCCAATTAGAATAATCTTTTATTCCCTGACGAAGATCGTCATTTTCAAGAATATTAATAGATTTATAATGAACTGCAAGATAATCCAGAATTTTTACAACCTGACCTGAAAACCCACATTGAGGAAACTCAGAAGTTCCTTTCATAAATAAAACAACGTCGTTATTTTTTATTTCATTCGCAATAAAATCTTGAACCTCTGTCATATATATTAACCCTTCTTATGATAACAAAACTGTCATTTAACAATAATAACAAAATAAATCTTGAAAAATCCTTATGATGGCAGCGCTGTTTTCAAACCAAGAGAATGCAGCTCTCCTCCCATTTTCCCTTGAAGGGCATTATAAACAATTTGATGTTGTTGAAGACGAGTCTTCCCACGAAATGTTTCAGAAACAACTTCTGCTGCATAATGATCACCATCGCCCATTGTGTCACGAATAGTAACTTTTGCGTCTGGAATTCCTTTTTTTATCATTTCTTCTATTTCACGTATATTCATTGGCATTCAAATTTCTCCTCTAAGATAAGTTATTATTAAGTAGCATAAACAACATTATTATCCATGAATCCGGGGAACCAATTTTCATAGGCTTGACGTAATTTGATAATAGGAATGGATATTATTTCTTTAATAATTAAAGAATCTCCTCCTATTCTTCCAAGAGATCGTAATGGAATGGCTTGTTTACTTGCTTCAAGACAGACGTGTTTTTTTATATGAGCAGGGACAGTAATTACATAACGACCCTGATCTTCTCCAAAAAGAAGAGAGATTGGATATCCTTGACATGTCTCAAAAGAAAGATCCATTCCTTTTCCAGAAGATATTATCATTTCTGCTAAAGTAATAGCAAGTCCACCTGAAGAGATGTCATGGCAAGCAGTAACCTGTTTTTTACAGATGAGTGAACGAACAAAATTTCCATGAGATTGTTCAGCCAAAAGATCAACTTTAGGAGGAGGTCCTTTGCAATATCCTGTTAATTCTATTAAATAACTCGAACAATCAAGATGTGAACCATCCTGTCCTATCATCAAGACATAATCGCCTTCGTTTGCACTATTAATTCGCGCCATGAGGCTCCAATCTGGAAGAATGCCAACACCAGCTATTGTTGGCGTTGGAAATATTCGGGCATCATTATTTTCATTGTAAAGAGATACATTTCCTGACACAATAGGGAAATTAAGTATTTGACAAGCTTCACGAATACCTTTTATTGAAGCAATGAATTGTCCCATTACTTCCTTTTTCTCAGGATTTCCAAAATTAAGATTATCAGTTGCTGCAAGCGGATAGGCCCCTGTTGCTGTTATATTACGCCAGCATTCTGCAACGGCCTGTTTACTTCCTTCAAATGGATCAGCCTCTACATAGCGTGGTGTTACATCAGAAGAGAAAGCTAATGCCTTGGATTTATGGCCTTCAACACGGACAACGCCAGCATCACCTCCTGGAAGCTGAAGAGAGTTTCCTTGGATAATTGTATCGTATTGTTCATAAACCCAGCGTCTGGATGATTGGTTTGGAGAACCGATAAGGCGCACAAGCATATCATTGTAACGCTCTTTATGGTTATGCAATATTTCAAAGTCCACAGGGACGGATGCTATTGGTTCGGATGATGGACGATCATATTCAGGTGCTTGATCAGCGAGTTCTTTAATAGGTAAATTGGCTACTTCTTGATGATGATGAAATACACGAAAACGGAGATCATTTGTTGTTTTACCAATAACTGCAGAATCAAGGCCCCACTTCTGAAAAATTTGCTTTGCTTTGCTTTCTTCTCCTGACTTGACAATGATAAGCATACGTTCCTGACTCTCCGAGAGCATCATTTCATATGCTGTCATTTTTGACTCACGAATAGGGACGGCATCAAGGTTTAATTCTATACCCAAATTACTTTTGGCACCCATTTCTACTGCTGAACAAGTTAAGCCTGCTGCCCCCATATCCTGGACTGCAATAACAGTTCCAGTAGCCATTAGCTCTAAACACGCTTCTAAAAGGCATTTTTCTGTAAAGGGATCACCAACTTGTACAGTTGGCATTTTTTCATGAATAGTTTCATCAAACTGTGTTGAAGCCATAGAGGCTCCACCTACTCCATCACGCCCTGTTTTTGCGCCTAAATATATAATGGGAAGGCCAACACCTTCCGCTTTCGAAAAGAAAATTGCATCTTTTTTAACAAGACCTGCTGCAAAAACATTAACAAGAATATTGCCATTGTAACAAGAACAAAACTCAAGTTCTCCTCCTATTGTTGGAACACCAAAAGAATTGCCATAGCCAGCAATACCAGAAACTACTCCTGCAACAAGGCGTTTAGTATCAGAATGATTCACTTCTCCAAATCGTAATGAATTTAAAAGAACAATAGGTCGAGCGCCCATAGTAAAAATATCACGCAAAATCCCTCCTACACCTGTTGCAGCTCCTTGGTAAGGTTCAATATAGGATGGGTGATTATGACTCTCCATCTTGAAAACGAGGCAATCATCATCACCAATATCGATTATTCCTGCATTTTCACCAGGACCTTGGATCACATATGGTCCTTTTGTAGGAAGTAACCTTAGCCATTTTTTTGATGATTTATAGGCACAGTGTTCATTCCACATTGCTGAAAAAATACCAAGTTCTGTTATATTGGGTTGTCTTCCTAGCAAAATGAGTATTTGCTCGTACTCATCGTTGTTAAGACCATGGGCTGCAATAAGTTCTGGTGTAATAGATATAGAAGAAATAGTCATGGGACTTAAATTTTAATAATTTTCTAACTTGTTTCGGATATAATAATAAGAAGAATGTTTTAAAAAATACTAAAATCAAGCTAATTTAGCATTCTTTTTTACCAGTTGACCATCGTTGTATGTCTTTAGATATTCGATAAGATATGTTCTTGCTCATTAAAGGCCCAAAAATACTTAAACGAAGAGGAGATCCTTCTCCTTGTACAACGAGTAAAGGAAGGTCTTCAGGATTATTTTTAGGAACAATAAGGAGTCGTGGTTTATTACTAAACGAATCGAGTTCTGGTTCAAGTCGATAAGCAGAAAATGTTGGATCTTTTGATTTGAACCAACATTTTTGTGCAGATATAGCGATATTTTCTAAAGTAGAAAGGGATTGATTATTTGTTATATTCGTAGAGGATTTGCGGTAACCACAAGCACACATGAGAAAAGCCATGCCAGTGTATAGAACAATAGCTATCCTAGAAGAAAAGCGGGAATTAGACATAAATTGAACTCATTATCTTTTTTAGTTTATGGATTATAAATTATGTTAATATCATATTAAGTACAGAATCAAAAATACCATATCCGTCTTTTCCTCCATGTGTAGCAGATTCTATCATGTTTTCTGGATGTGGCATCATTCCCAAGACATTGCCTTGTGAATTAATAATTCCGGCAATATCATATAATGACCCGTTAGGATTCGTTTCTGATGCATAACGAAAAACTATTAAACCTTCGCTTTTTAGCTTGTGTAACGTATCTTCATCAGCAAAATAGTTGCCATCATGATGTGCAACAGGACACCTTATAATTTGACCTTTAGTATATGCTCGTGTAAAGCTGGTTTCGGCATTGGTTACTTCAAGAAGGACTTCTTTACATACAAATTTTAGGGAAGCATTACGCATTAATGCACCTGGAAGGATGCCTGCTTCCAAAAGAATTTGAAAACCATTACAAATTCCTATAACTTTTATACCTTGCTCTATTTTTTTCTTTACTGATTGTATCACAGGTGTTCGGGCAGCAATAGCTCCACACCGCATATAATCACCATAGGAAAAACCACCTGGAATAACGATAAGGTCTACATTAGGAATATCGGTATCAGTCTCCCAGAGAAGAAGAGGGGTTATCCCTGAAATTTTTTCCAATGCGACAATCATATCACGATCACGATTGAGGCCTGGAAGTTGAATAACAGCAGTTTTTATAGACAAAGGACACCTAAAGGATGATTCTTTATTCTTAAAAGAAAGATCAAGAAATATCTTGATCTTTCTTGAAAGGTATTCTTTTTAAGGTAAATCGATTGTAATATCATAATTTTCAATCACAGTGTTTGCGAGTAACTTTTCGCACATATTTTTTAATTCTTGTTCAGCACTCGACTGATTATCACAGAAAAGTTCTATATCAAAAACCTTTCCCTGGCGTATTTTACGAATTCCTTTAAACCCTGTATTAGCAATAGCTCCTTCTATAGCTTTACCTTGAGGGTCAAGTATACTATCTTTAATTGTTACAATTACACGAGCTTTAAAAAGGTTCATTCGTATTACAGTCTTTTAAAAGGAATTAGAAAATTTTCGATTACTGGTTCATTTTTATTGAGAATACCTAAGCGTCTTGCTACTTCAGAATAAGCTTCTATTAATCCATCTGTATCATGACTAAAGCGTTTTTTGTTTATCTTTTCTTTTGTTTCAATATCCCATAGTCGACAGGAATCAGGAGATATTTCATCAGCCAGTATAATACGTACTACATCCCCATCAATGAGGCGTCCACATTCAATCTTGAAATCTACAAGCTGAATTCCTACCCCTAAAAAAAGGCCAGTCATAAAATCATTCATTCGTATAGCAAGGGCTGTCATTTCTTCTAGATCAGACTGACTTGCCCAGCCAAAAGCTGTTATATGCTCCTCTGAAACCATAGGCCTCCTGAGATTGTCAGACTTATAGTAAAATTCAATTATCGAACGTGGAAGAACCAAACCTTCTTCAATTCCTAACTGTTTTGTTAATGACCCTGCGGCAATATTTCGAACAACTATCTCCAGGGGAATCATCTCCACTTCTCTTATTAGTTGCTCTCTCATATTTAGTCTACGAATAAAATGTGTTGGAATGGCAATTTTATTCAGCTGGACAAATATATATTCTGATATTCTGTTATTTAAAACACCTTTTCCATTAACTATTTTGTGATGTTCTTTGTTTAAAAATACAGCATTATCCTTAAAGAACTGAACAAGAGTACCTGGTTCAGGGCCTTCATAAATTATCTTAGCCTTGCCTTCGTAAATACGATGACGACGCTTCATAAGCTTTTCTCTATTTTATAGAATTGAACACCATTGATAATCTTGCAAAGATTTTCTTATACCTCTTAATCATAATAGTCTCTTTCATTTTTTAGGAAAAATTTAACATACATTGTATTTCAAAATGTGCAAGATATAAGCTCTTTGACCGTTCTTGGTAATATTTTTTGAATGTTTTTCTTATAATAATATTTTACTTTAAAGCATTCTTTTCTTCTCATATCCTATAATATAATCTTTTCGCAAGATATAAGAATCATTACTTAATATCCTTTTAACTAAAAACTCGTTGGAAAATTGTGTCTATATGTTTAGTATGATAACTAAGATCAAATTTTTCTCTAATTTGTTCTTCTGATAAGATCTGTTGTATATCAGTATCAGCAAGTAATTCTTCTAAAAAATCTTTCCCTTGTTCCCAGACTTTCATAGCATTACGCTGAACGAGTTCATAAGCTTTTTCTCGAGATACACCTGACTGTGTTAACGCTAAAAGAATACGTTGTGAATGAATAAGTCCTCGAAATTGCTCAAGATTTTTTGTCATGTTATCAGGATAAATAAGCATTTCATTAATAACATTGGCTAAACGTGTTAATGCAAAATCAAGATGAATTGTTGCGTCAGGACCAATTACTCGTTCAACAGAAGAATGAGAAATATCTCTTTCATGCCAAAGAACAACATTTTCCATAGCAGGTACTGCATAGGAACGTATTATACGAGCTAGTCCTGTCAAGTTTTCGCTTAGTACCGGATTGCGTTTATGAGGCATTGCTGAAGAGCCTTTTTGTTCTGGATAGAACAATTCCTCTACTTCAAGAATTTCAGTGCGTTGTAGATGTCGGATTTCTGTAGACAGGCGTTCAATAGAAGAAGCAATAATTGCAAGGGTAGAAAAATACATAGCGTGGCGATCACGAGGGATAATTTGTGTAGAAATCGGTTCCGGTATGAGATCCATTGCATTGGCAACATATTGCTCAACATAAGGATTTATATGTGCAAAGGTGCCAACAGCACCGGAAATAGCACAAGTTGATATTTCTTGACGCGCATTAACAAGACGTTGGCGACAGCGCGTAAACTCTGCATAGGCTACAGCAAGTTTAAGCCCAAAAGTTGTTGGTTCGGCATGAATGCCATGAGACCGTCCTATGGTAATCGTGTTTTTATGTTCGAATGCACGTCGTTTAAGATTTTCTAACAGTTGATCAATATCTGTCAGTAAAAGATCAGTAGCTCTCATGAGCTGGATATTAAAGCAGGTATCAAGGATATCAGAGGATGTCATTCCTTGATGAATAAACCGTGCATCTGCACCGATAATTTCAGCAAGATGAGTGAGGAAAGCAATAACATCATGTTTGATGTGATTTTCAAGATCAGCAATACGGTTAATATCAAAATTGGCATGTTTCCCTTTTGCCCAAATTGCTTGAGCAGCACTTTTAGGAACAATACCGATTTCAGCTAATGCATCACAAGCATGTGCTTCAATTTCAAACCATATCTTATATTTTGTTTCGCTGGACCAGATAGCATTCATTTCAGGTCTAGAGTAGCGTGGTATCATAGTTTTCCTTTAGAATTCTTTTAAAGATATATTTGAAAAGTCAATAATAAAACAAGTCAGGAAGCCTTCAAAAGCGACCTTTATCTTGAAATAATAATGTATAATGTATATTATTATTATTAAAACATGAGAAAGCCTGCATCAAGGTATAAACATTATTTTTTGCATAAATGACAGGAATATTTTGTTATGAGGACTGATTTCTAAACTTTTATAAAGCAGCCAATACATTATTTTTGAGGATTTTTATAGATTCTGTATAGGATAGCTTATTTTTATTGTTAAATATCTCGGATCCTACTACAAAGATATTCGCACCAGCTTTTGCAAGAGTACCAATGTTTTCAGCGTTCACGCCGCCATCTACTTCTATGGAAATATGTCGATCTCCAATGAGAATTTTTGTTTGACGAATTTTGTCGATCATTGATGGAATTAGTTTTTGTCCGCCAAAACCAGGATTGACAGTCATAATAATGATGAGATCAACCTCTTCCAGGATATATTCCAATACCGATAAAGGTGTTGCAGGATTTATAGCTACACCAGCCTGTTTACCTAATTTACGAATATTTTGTAATGAACGGTGTAGATGAATATGGGATTCAGCATGAATATTAATAATATCACAACCAGAATGTGCAAACTCTTCAATATATTGATCAAAAGATGAGGTCATTAAATGGCAATCAAAAAGAGCATTACTATAAGGTCTAAGAGATTTAATAACACTGGCGCCAAAAGAAATGTTTGGAACAAAAGAACCATCCATAACATCAAGATGAATTTGTTCTGCACCCGCTAAGGTTACATCACGAACTTCTGCGCCTAAACGTGAAAAATCTGCAGCAAGAACAGAAGGAACAATCCGAATGGGTAAATTCATAAATTAATATATCCTTGCCACTGCCCAATAATATATTTTCAAAATGTAACATTTATGTTATGAGTTTACAATAGATCATTGATTAATCTCTTTCAATAAGGTTTTTCCCATCCCATAACATCAGACGGAATGGATTTTCTTGCATTGCATGACCTGCAGTAAAAGTTACTTGTCCAAGAACTGTTTGGAATGTTTTTTTCGCTATGTTTGATTCAGTTTTTGAGCCTATTTTCTGAGCATTTTCATTCGCTTTCACAAGAATTTGTAGTGCTGCCCAGGTTGGAAGACTGTAACCTGTTGGGTGAAGAGATGCTTTATTAAAAATTTTCATCACTTCTTTTGCACTCGAAGATGCGCTATAGTCAGGTAAACATACTGATAATATTCCTGCAGGTAATGGCATTTTATCATCTTTATTACGAATGGCATCACCCATCATAAAGGTCATTTTTGTTTTTAGCCTTGCAGCATCATGTGCGATGATCGCAACATCAGAACGTTCACTTGCTAAAAATACATGCGTTATATTTGCTTTCACTAATTTTTTGATTAAAGCTACTTGTTGGTCCTGTTGCGGTTTAAAGACTTCTATGACATCAGGTTTGATTCCCTGATTAATGAGTGTATTACCAATAGTTGTTACCAATTCATGCCCCTGAAGACTGCCATCTTCCAGGAGAGCTATTTTTTTTCCTTTCCAGGATAATATAATCATTTGCACAGCATAGTTGCTTTCATCTTCTGATGAAGGTGCAAGGCGAAAAAATGGCCAATCATTTTGCAAGGCATCTTCCATCAGTGCTCGGGAACGTACAGACACGGTCAGTACAGGTAGATGAGCCTTTTTCATTTCTGGTAAAGCTCCTTCAAGCGTTTCTGAACAAAGAAAGCCAATTGCACCGATTGCGTTTGCATTGACAAGCGGTTGGACAATTTTTTGACCATTATCCTGTGTACAGGTTTCATCTATTTCGATAATTTTGTTTCCTGTTTGTTTAGAAAATAATTGTGCAGCTTGAAAAATTTGTTTACCAAGAACTGCATATTGTCCATTTTTAGGGGCAACGACACCAATTATTTGATTATTCGCTAAAGCATCGTTTTGGAATATATAAAAGATAAGCAGAATATGAGAAAAGAGATCCAACAGTCTATAAAATTTATTCATTTGTGATTCCTTTTATCTTTGTCTGCGGGAATTTCATGTCATTCCAATATTTTGTAAAACTTTAAAAAGACCTATACAAAGTTAGAGATTGGATACAATAAAAATGATTTCGGCAGAGTAAAATTAAATGTGCTGTTGCTAGTTTTTACATGCTTAAATGAAGAGAGCAATCGCTATGAGTAAGAATTATGAGTTTTCTGTGCAAGGAACAATAGAATGTGATGTTCTTATTGTTGGTGCTGGACCAGCAGGTCTTTCAGCTGCAATTCGTCTTAAACAGAAAGATCCTGAATTATCTGTAATTGTTCTTGAAAAGGCAGCAGAAGTGGGAGGACATATTCTATCTGGTGCGGTTATTGATCCGGTAGGTATCAATACTCTTTTCCCTAATTGGGAAAAAAAGAAAGGGCATCCATTTTATACTCAGGTACGTGAAGATAGAATGCTGTTTTTAAGTTCCCGGTATTCAGTGCGTGTACCACAAATGCTCATGCCGCCGTTAATGAATAATCAAGGAAATTATATCGTCTCCCTTGGAGAAGTTTGTCGTTGGATGGCTACAGAAGCAGAAAAACTTGGAGTTGAAATTTATGCCGGTTTTTCTGCAACAGGAATTCATTATTCCGATACTGGTGCAGCAATCGGCGTTTTTGCAGGCGAAATGGGAAAAAACCGCGATGGTTCGCAAGGTGAAAATTATGTTGCTCCTATGTTGTTGTTAAGCAAATATATGTTAATTGCAGAAGGAGCTTGTGGATCCTTGACCCAACAGTTAATTGCTCGGTATCATTTGGCAGAAGGTCGTCAGCCTCAGAAATTTGGTCTTGGAATTAAGGAGTTGTGGCGTATTGAATCCTCACGACATCATGAGGGGCTGGTGGTACATAGCTTAGGTTGGCCACTTGATAAAAAAACAGGAGGAGGAGGGTTTATCTATCATTTTAACGGTAATCTGGTCAGTATTGGGTTTGTTCTTCATCTTGATTATCGTAATCCTTGGTGTTCTCCATATGAAGAGTTTCAGCGATTTAAAACACATCCAAATATCAAATCAATGTTTTCAGGAGGTGAACGTATTTCTTATGGTGCACGTGTTATTACTGAAGGGGGATGGCAGTCTGTTCCCAGGCTTTCTTTTCCGGGAGGTGCTTTGATTGGTTGTTCTGCTGGTTTTGTTAACTTGCCACGGATCAAGGGATCTCATAATGCTATGTTATCAGGGATTTTCGCAGCAGATAATCTCATAGAGATTCTTTCTGCAGGACGGATGCATGATGAACCTGTAGAAATTGAACAGAATTGGCGTCAAACAAATATAGGTAAGGATCTTTGGCCTGTCAGAAATGTTAAGCCTTTGTGGTCACGCTTTGGTTCATTATTAGGAATACCACTTGGTTTTTTGGATGTATGGAGTAATAGTTTATGGAATTTTTCTTTGTTTGGCACCATGAATCATACAGGTAAGGATTCCAATGCTCTTGAGTCGGCATCAAAGCATAAAAAGATAGAATACCCTAACCCAGATGGGGTATTGACTTTTGATTGTTTGTCATCGGTATTTTTATCAAATGTTTATCATAGTGATCAGCAGCCTGTCCATTTATTGGTGAAAGATTCCTTGAAGCAGAAAAAATCAGAATTAGGTATTTATGCTGGTCCTTCAACACGCTATTGTCCGGCAGGAGTTTATGAATGGATAGAACAAAATGGCGAAATGAGTTATGTTATTAATGCTCAGAATTGTATTCATTGCAAGACATGTGTTATCAAGGACCCTAATCAAAATATTTGTTGGGTGCCACCGCAAGGAGGGGAAGGGCCTTTTTATTCAAATATGTAATGTTTTATTGTAAAAACATAGCACTATTAAAATATCAAGAGTGTACTTAAGGCCATTATACCAATAAATACTATCAAATATTGCCAATCCGCCTCTAAAGATGATTTTGAAAGCAGAGCTTTGCTATGATCTACGTAATGTTTTAAACACATCTCCCATATGATATAACCTAATATTGGTCCAGCTATGGCGCTGTAAATGGCGGTTAGCTCCGCAATTTTTTGATTGTACAGATAATAAGAAATAGAAGAAAAGAACAAAAGGATGAAAAGAAAATAATAACTTATCGTGGAGAAGAAATGTGTCTTCAAGAAAAAATTGGATATAACGATCAGAAACATGGATGCAAGAATTGTTTTGAAGGAAGCCAAAAGAACAAGAGAAGGGCCACTGATCATAACAAACATTAGAATAGAATAAAATCCAGAACTTCTTTTTAAAGTATAATAATTGATTATATGTGAGCTTAAAGATATTGCCGTGTGTATTATGGATACCGCTACTCCGGTAACAAATATAGAAAAGAGTATACCTATGGACGTTGCAGTCAGGGTTCTTTTCCAGAAAAGTTTATTTGTAAAGCGAAACTTGATTTCATGAGTTGAAGCAACAAACCTCATTAACAATCCCTTCCTTTGAGCAAGAGATTAAAAATAATGTTTTGAAGATTGTCAAAAAGTCATGGGTTTGCATTTGTTCTTCGATATAGGAAGTGATGAACAACTTATTTTTAATAGACACTCTTTTACACATTATTTCTATCACTGATAGTTGATTCTTGGCATTGCGAAATTATTATAACAACTAATAATTTAATGTTAACAACATGATTACAATTACAATTTATTCTGCATTAAATAATGTTAATGCGGAATAAATTTGTTCGGATAAAGTGTTCTTTCGAGATGCGTTTTAAAATAAAAAGCTAATCTAGCGCATATCAGTTCTGTTTTTAGTTTTTATAGGATCAAATTCATTTTTCAAGGGATATTTCACTTTCTGTTCGATATACCTGGTGATGACAGTTGCTTTTCCTTGAAAAGGGGCTGTGCAGTGATTGAGCCTTAAGGAAGGCTCTCTTTGAATAAGAAAGCCCTCCTTGAGTGAGATCTAAGAGCTCTTATGCAACCAGTGCATCATCATGGAACATATGATGCATGTCTGATGATGTATGCAGAAGATCATCCTGTTGTTCATCCTGGAGATGATACAATGGATTATCAATATCGTGTCTTTGAAGATCTTGATAGGATAAGACTGCAGGTTCAAGGATTGCAGAGGCTTCCTGGAAGGAAGGGGCAGACAGGTCCTCCTCAACAGTTTCGGAAGAAGAGATATCGGTCATCACATCCCTGACTGTTCGTATTAAAGCTTTGTCTTCGCCAGTGGGAGCATGGCGTTCTTGATCATATTTCTTCTCTGCTGTACGAATAAAGTTATTATACATCTCTCGAGTAATTGGTTGTTCTTTCTGAGGTGGCAGATCAATCATCTTATCCTTAAATTTCAGACTTATTTTGTCAAAACAAAAAAATTCTGAAAAACTAATGCTGTCACCTGTTGAGGTAATTTGCAGAGTTAATATGTTAAATGGTTGAGTACATACCGAATATTCGTTATCATATTGGTCATCTTTTTCTATACAATAATGTTTTATAGAAAGATCTGATAGATCCTCAATATCTGGAAAGTAGATTGTAATGTTATTTGTACAAAAGTAGATACTGTAATTATGAACCAAATCATGACCATCTCCTTTATGCAAAACAAATGTTACATTTCTCGGAGGGGCTTCATTACAACAAAAAGATATTTTCAATGGATCCAAGAAACGATCATTGACTGTAATAATATCATCTCCCTTACCCCCTTCAACAATAAATTTCTGATTTTCAAGCATAAATCTTTTATCGTCGTGCATCTCCGCTGGAGAAGTAATAATGATTTTGTCATTACCTTCACCACCATAGAGATAATTAAGCATTCCTTCTGTATTGTAAGAAATAAGCTTATCCGCGCCTGGTCCGCCGATGAGGATATTATTGCCGTCACCTGCTTTCAGCGTATCATTACCCTCGCCGCCAATGATCAGGTCATCGCCATTGCCTCCGGCCAATTTATCGTTGCCCTGTGTACCGATGATCAGACTGTCTTTTTTACCTGCCTTGACATGTTTATTATTAATGGCGAAAAGGATTTTTTCCGGGGTATATTCATTGATCAGCTTGAGCATCTCGCCGGAGACTTTTTCTTCATTCCGGGCTGCTTTGCTTAAGGATTTTTTTAGAGTTGGTAAGGATAGCAGGTCAGGGTTCAAGGAGGCAAGCTGGACAGGTTTGCTGATTTCTGGTACATGAGGTGTGGTCAGAAAAGCAATTAATTCCAATTTTGGTTCGTCGGGCTGTTTGTAACTGGCCAGCATGATGTCTTGCTTGACAGAGGTCAAGGATTTTTCAGCATCAAGAATTTTGTTGATTTTTTTATGCTCAATCTTGATACGGCTTGCTGTCTTTTGAATGAAATTTTTTATTCTGGACAAAGGTTTAGAAAGAGTTTCGCTATATCCATGGAGTACGTGCAAAAAATATTCTTCAAGAATATTCGCCTCTACTCCTATTTTTAACATGATTTGCCATTTTGTTATCATATCCTCGAGCTTAGGATCCATGTCCTTCATACATTCTCCCAGAGATTTCCACATGACGCTATCGCCTTTTTCAAACCACCCCTTGCGTCCATCCCAGGCAAATGCACGCATATCCTGAATCCACTCAAAGTAATGTCGGTACTCAGGAGCTTTTGGATTTGAAAACTTTGCTCCCCATTGCATGGGCAGGTAAATATTCCATAATCCATCCCAAAACTCATCTTTTCCCACCCAGCTTTCGGATCCGAATACTTTGGTGATATGATAGGCTGTCCAGGCTTCTTCTGCTTTTGAAGCAGAGCCGTAAACCTGTTTAAAAACATCCGTGTGATATTGCGCAATGTCTGCACCACTAAGCTTCTTCAGATGACCATCTTTCTTGTCTTTGCGGGCCTCATAGTCTGCCATTGCCAGGCCTTTCCAGATTTCTGGTACGTGGGAAGGATAATCCAGACCAAGATCATGGTTCAGCTTGTTATAGGCATAATTATTGGCCGTAATAGCGCTTAATCCTTCGTCTTTAATAACATTCTGGGCCATTGTGGCATACCATGCGTCAACAGGCTTGATAGAGTCGTAATACTCCAAGGCCAGAGATTTAATCTGTGCACGATCCGTCTTTGGAGTAGCCGCGAGTTTCGTGTAAAGACTGTTTATTGTGGTAAGCTGTTCCGGCGATAAACTCATGATTAAAATCTTTCGTAATAAATTAAATAAAATTTAATTAAAAATTGAATAAAACAGGTTAAAATAACAACAATTGTAAGTTTATAAGTCAAACATGAAGGAAGTTTGTATCATTTTAGAAATAAACCATTTCCTTAAAAAGACAAGAGCAAAAATCAATTTTACTTAAAAAATATGATCATTTTTATCTTGTTAATGCTTCGTCCGATCAAGTATATTATCAAACAAGGATATCGCAAAACCTCCAATAAGACCTGTTACCAAGACCATCACCAGAAGGTTTCTTGAAACATTTATCATAGAGCGGCATATTTCCCAGGATGGAATGATAGGTAACCGTTCTCTATCATCGTCCTTTAGATTTGTGTAGTATAGGAGACAATGTCTCCAGAGGTTATAGCCCAATATTGCTCCAGGAAGAAAGACGCTGTAAATAACAGTGAACATGCTACTCAAGAGCGGCTGAAAGAAGGAAAGAAAACAGAACATCAAAAAGTTAGTCAAGAGCGTATAATAAACAATTGTGGTCCATCGATTGGTATTCAGGAAGAGATTGCAAAAACAAACCGGGATAAAAAAGAGAGCAACTGTCATTGTGTATACAAATAATCCTATTAGGAAGGCAAAAAACACTAGTAAGCGTAGAGTCAATAATTGAGGATAAGCTATCAGAAGGAGTATAAAGAGAGTATAATAAACAATTGTGGCCCATCGATTGGCATTCATGCCCACGTAGAAAAGGAAAAATATTAAGCTTAAAATGAATCCTTGAAGCAATAAAAGATTACCTGTTTCTGTCATGTCAAGTGTTATAAATATATACAGTGTTCCTGCGAAGCTCACATTCAGGCTAGCAAAGAACAGGCCATTCAGGGTAGCGAGAAGATTGATCCTCCAAAAGGTAGGACTGTTGAAACGGAAACGTATTTCTTTCCAGGGAGCAATAAAATTCATTTAAAATCTTTTCGGGTTTAAAATTCTTAAAATAAAAGGAAATTTGTATTTTTTATACAAAAGCATTTCCTTAAAAAGACAAGAGCAAAAATCAATTTTACTTAAAAAATATGATGATTCTTATCTTGTTAATGCTTTATACTGCTCAAGGATGGCGTCATTATAACAGCTACAATAAGAGGTATTAATAAGAGCACCATCAAAAGGTTTCTTAAAACATTTATGATAGGGCGGCATACTTCCCAGGATGGAATGATAGGTAAGCGTTCTCTATCATCGTCATTTAGATCTGTGTAGTATAGGAGACAATGTCTCCAGAGGGTATAGCCCAATATTGCTCCAGGAAGAAAGACGCTACAAATAACAGTGAACATGCTACTCAAGAACGGCCGAAGGGGATAAATAAGATAAAACATCAAAAAAGTAAAGAAGGTATAATAAACAATTGTGCCCCATCGATTGGTATTCAGGAAGAGATTGCAAAGACAAACCGGGATAAAGAAGAATAAGAGAGCAACTATCATTGCGTATAGAACTCCTACTATTAGCGAGGCTAAAAACATCATTAAGGCTAGAGAAAATGTTAGAGGATCAACCATCAGAGGGAGTATCAAGAGAGTATAATAAACAATTGTGGCCCATCCATTGGCATTCAGGAAGAAATTGCAAAGACAAACCGGGATAAAAAAGGCAATAGTCTGTATTACTACGCATTGAAATGTTATGCCCACGTAGAAAAGAGAAAATATTAAGATTACAATGAATTCTTGAAGAAAGGAAAAATTAATTGTTCTTGTCATGTCACGTATAAGTATATGCATTACTACTGCGAAGCACACAGTCAGGCCAGCAAAAAACATACCGTTGAGAGTGGCAAGGATATTTATTTTCCAAAAGGTAGGACTGTTGAAACGGAAACGTATTTCTTTCCAGGGAGCAATAAAATTCATTTAAAATCTTTTCGGGTTTAAAATTCTTAAAATAAAAGGATAACACTTTTTAAATAAAATAAAAATAAAGGAAATTTGTATTTTTATACAAAACCATTTCTTTAAAAAGACAAGAGCAAAAATCAATTTTACTTAAAAAATATGATGATTTCTATCTTGTTAATGCTTCATCCGATAAAGTATATCATAAAAGCTTTCATAAGAATTCCTAACATGATCATCATCACCAGAAGGTTTCTTAAAACATTTATGATAGGGCGGCATATTTCCCAGGATGAAATGGTAGGTAACCGTTCTCTATCATCGTCCTTTAGATCCGTGTAGTGTAGGAGACAATATCTCCAGAGTGTATAGCCCAATATTGGTCCAGGAGAGACGCTATAAATAACAGTGATCCTGGTACTCAAGAACGGATACAAGAAGGGAATAAGACAGAATATCAAAGGGGTAGTCAAGAGCGTATAATAAACAATTGTGCCCCATCGATTGGTATTCAGGAAGAGATTGCAAAGACAAACCGGGATAAAAAAGAATAAGAGAGCAACTTTCATTGCGTATAGAACTCCTAATATTAGGAAGACAAAAAACAATAGTAAGGTTTCAGGCAAGGTAGGATCAGCGATCAGAGGGAGTATCAAGAGAGTATAATAAACAATTGTGGCCCATCGATTGGCATTCAGGAAGAGATTACAAAGACAAATCCGGATAAAAAAGGCAATAGTCTGTATTGCTACGAATCGAAATATTATGCCTACGTAGAGAAGAGAAAATATTAAGTTGAAAATGAATACTTTAAGAAATGGAAGATTAGCTATTCCTGTCATTTCAGATATAAACATACCATACAGTGGTTCTGCGATGTTCACAGTCAGGCTAGCAAAGAACAGGCCATTCAGGGTAGCGAGAAGATTGATCCTCCAAAAGGTAGGACTGTTGAAACGGAAACATATTTCTTTCCAGGGAGCAATAAAATTCATTTAAAATCTTTTCGGGTTTAAAATTCTTAAAATAAAAGGATAACACTTTTTAAATAAAATAAGAATAAAGGAATCTACTTTATTTGCAAAGCGATTTGTTTGTGATCTCTGTTAGATGCTTCATTGTTTTTAAAGGTTAAAATAAAAAAACATAAAAAGAACATTAAGTGTATAAATATAAAATATTTAGCGAACATTATAACAATATTTATATAACAAATCAAATTTTATCGGCAGTAAAGATATTTTTACTTTTACAGAGAAGAATATTGACTTATACTTTATTCATGGGTTTATATGAAGTCCGATGATAAAGATTCCTCTTGAAATTGTTTGCCTTCCGCATGCAGAAGGCCTCCCTTTGCCTTCCTATCAAACAGAAGGGGCAGCAGGTATGGATTTGCGCGCAGCGCTTTCTCAAAATGAGAATCTCAAAATAATACCTGGTCAGCGTGTTTTGGTTCCTGCTGGTATTATTGTGGCAATTCCTTCTGATTATGAAGGACAAATCAGACCTCGTTCTGGATTGGCTCTTCAATATGGTATTACATGCCTTAATTCTCCTGGAACTATTGACAGTGATTATCGTGGTGAATTGAAAGTCTTGTTAATCAATCTTGGTTCGGATGTTTTTATCGTCAAACGGGGAATGCGTATTGCGCAGATGGTTATAGCTTCATGTGTTCGTGTTGAAATTACTGCTGTTCCTGTACTTCAAATAACACATAGAAATGATAGTGGTTTTGGGTCTACAGGGACTCTTTAAACACATAATGCTGTATTTTTTCTTTAAGCAATTTTTGTAAAAGATTCACTGGGTATACGGTAGGCAATTGCTTCAGCAAGGTGAATGCTTTTTACGATTTCTGATTGATCAAGATCAGCAATCGTGCGGGCTACTTTCAGAATTCGATGATAACCGCGTGCTGAAAAATGCATTTTTTCAGCAGCCTCGTTGAGAAGCAAAACTCCTTGTGAATCAGGTACCGCGATCTGTTCTATAAGGGCTACAGAACAATGCGCGTTATTTGTAACAGAAGAGATCCCCATTTTCTCCATTCTTTGTTGCTGGTATTGACGCGCTTTCAAGATACGTTCTGCAACAGATTGACTTGATTCTGCGTTGCTGGGCATCAGAAGATCTGTTGTTGATACAGCGGGCATTTCTATCCGAATATCAATTCGATCTAGAAGTGGACCAGAAATACGGGCTTGGTAATCAATTGCACAGCGTGGACCTCGAATACAGCTGGTATCACCTTCTCCAGCCATACCACATCGACAGGGATTCATGGCAGTAACCAGTTGAATACGTGCAGGATAACGAACACTGCGATTAGCTCGTGCAATAATACATTCGCCTGTCTCAAGTGGTTGACGAAGTGCATTGAGAGCTTGTGGAGAAAATTCCGGGAATTCATCCATAAATAAAACGCCGTTATGGGCTAAAGATACTTCTCCAGGACGTACGCGTGTTCCACCTCCGACCAATGCAGCCATTGTTGCAGAATGATGCGGTGAGCGAAAAGGTCGATATTGGGAGAGATTTTGTTCATGGCTCAATTGTCCTGCCATTGAATGAATTGCTGCAACTTCAAGGAGTTCGGCCGTTGACAAGGGAGGAAGTATTGAAGGAAGCCTGGAAGCAAGAAGAGATTTACCTGAACCTGGAGGACCCATCATCAGCAGATTATGACCACCAGCAGCTGCAATTTCCAGGGCTCTCTTGGCAGCTTTCTGTCCTTTGATATCTGAAAGATCTGAAAGGGTAAGGTTTTGGGATCTCTTGGCTGGCTGAGGTCGGGACAATATCTGGGTTTTTCGGAAATGATTGGTCAGCTCGATCAAAGTGTCAGGTGCCAGAATATCAAGATGTTCATTTGCCCAGGCAGCTTCAGAACCACAGCTTTTAGGACATATAAGCCCTTTGTTTAAATTTTTTGCGCAAATTGCTGCCGGAAGTACACCATTGATAGGGCCAAGGGAGCCATCAAGGTGCAGTTCTCCAAGAGCCAAATAATGTGCCAGGCTTTCTGAAGGTAGCGCTTGGATAGAGCTCATCAGGGCTAAAATAATCGGCAAATCAAAATGAGAGCCTTCTTTGGGTAAATCAGCTGGTGCAAGATTGACTGTAATCCGTTTTGCAGGGAGGGCAAGTCCACAGGCATATAAAGCTGCTTGTATCCGTTCACGACTTTCTGCGACTGCCTTGTCTGGTAAACCAACAATTTGTATACCAACTTTTCCAGGAGAAATCATTACCTGAACGTCGACAGCCACTCCTTCTATGCCTTGAAATGCAACTGTAGAAACTCTTGAAATCATATTTAAACTTAAAAATTTATAATAAAATAGAATATTTAATATAAAGGACTGTTATCGTATTTTTGCAAGAGTTTTATTTTATATTCATGTTTTTGTTTAATTTTTGATACAATAAGGCTTGTTAAGGAGAAAAAGAGTGCATGATATCTTGTTCTATATTAACTGGCTCTCCAAATTGTGACTTGTAAACTTCGTAATTTTCCATAACACGCTGGACATAGTTTCGTGTTTCAGAAAATGGGATTTGTTCTATCCAGTCAATGACTTTATCAAGAGGCAAGTGGCTCGGATTACCATATTGAACAATCCAGCGGGAAGTATTTTCTGGTCCAGAATTATAGGCAGCAATAGCTAGAATATAGGAGCCATTAAAATGATTGATCTGTCTTTTTATGTAACTCAATCCGAGGCTAATATTATAGCCTGTATCGTTAAGGAGTCTATCTTTGTTCCATTCCAGTTTCAGAGAGTTTGCTTCTTTTTTGGCAGTTGAAGGTAATAACTGCATTAATCCTTGAGCACCAGCAGAGGATATAGCTTGAGGATCAAACTCACTTTCTTGCCTTGAAATAGCATAAACCAGCGCTTTCTCGTTTTTAGAGATCTGTATCTTTTCAGGAATGATACCAAGAGGAAAAGCAATAGCTGTCATGTTCATTCCTCGTCTATAGGCTATTTTCCCTATTTGTAATAAAAGTTTCTGCCTGTGATTTTTTTCGGCGAGATTGGCCAAAATTGCTATTTCTTCTGGTTTTACAAGTTTTTCAGCCAAAAAATTATAGAGATCATCTGCTTGTTTGTAACAATTAATAGCTTCAAGCCTTAGGATAGCTTGGAAGATTGGATTCAAAAGTAAATGATCGTAATCTGCAGGAGTAGGGGTCTTTTTTGTCACAATAATTTGATGAAGACCTATTTTCATCGCTGCAAGTTGTCCATAGAAAGTTGTAGAATACGATGATGCTTGTTTGTAATAAAGGATTGCCTGCTTTTTATCTTTTAATTCAGAAGCTCTGCCCAGCCAATAGAAAGCGCGTGAAATGGATAAGGGGCTATTGGAAATTTTCATAATATTATTGAAATGTTTTGTTGCAATTACAGGTTGGTGTAGTGTTTGCAATGCATACCATCCGGCATTAAATTCGGCATCAACAATACTTTTATTGTCAGTAGCAGCATAATCCATAACAAGGTTATAAGCAGCCTGAAATTCCCCCTTTATTCGTAAGGCACGACTTATAATTCTTTGTTCTGTCCACCAAAATTCAGGATTAATGAGTTTTTCAGGATCTCGAGGTCTTTTTCCAAGCAAATAAGCAGCATCATTATATTTTTCTTGAAGACGAAAATTCTTGATCTGGATCAATAAATAATCAGGATCATGATGCCATTGCTTATCAGCTTTATGAAGAAGAGCGACTACTGTTTTTGATCGGCTGTTCACAGCTTTCCATGCATCGTAAAGAGATTGCGCTTTTCCCATCTTGGCAAAACGTTGTGCCTGATTAATTTTATTATGAAACAGAAGATAATCCATACGTGCCTTGTGATCAGCAGCAGTGAGCAGAGATGAAAAATTTTGGAGAATATTATCCTCAATAGATGTATCGAATATTCGTGTTCTCCAGATAAGACGTATCAGATGTTTGGCATGTTCCGGACTTTTTTGTTTTAAAAATATTTTTGCTAAAAGTATAGCTCCTTCAGGAGTTACAGGAGAATGCTCCTGAAAAACATGAAAAACTTGATTTTCAGGAGAATGCTCATAAAAGAGAGCTCGCTCTAAAAAACTCCAAAATTTATTGGCATAAGGCCATTCGATGAGTTCTTTTTTTGCATCAATAATTTCTGCAGAAGGTACCTCTGTTCGTCCTGAAATAACGATTGCCCAGGTTAATATCTTCCTGTCAAAAAGAGTTTTTGTTATCCTGTTGCGTATCAAGATTGCTTTGGGGATATCATTATGCTCTAATGCTTCAAGTCCATATCTAAGAGCATCTTTTTCAGGAATATTTTCTTGTTTAGAAACATCATTTTTTATTGGGTTGTCGATAGGAAAAACATTGCTTATTTCTTTAGAGGGAATGCTTTCTTCCTTCGGATTTTTCAGGGGTATAACAAGAATTTTTGATTGTTGTGAAAATCTTTTTGTAGAATCATCCTGAGCATTGCTTGGCTCATTTATAAAAGATGTTATCAACATAATTCCGATAATAAGGAATATTTTGATTTTTATATTCATCAGATCATAACATCCTTTTTATAATAGGCGCATTCTCAAGTATGCTATAAGAATTTTATGTTGTAAAATTTATTAAAGTCTTTGTCTGTAAATATTGATTATTTTTTGGCAATTTTTGCAATTAAAATTTATCAAATTAATGTGTTTAGTTCCATTGAATGACCTATTTTCGTCGTGCAGTTTCTGAACAATAGTTTTTATGGATAAGAAAAATATAAATTCTAATATTACTATGTACATAGCTATTAGTGTTACTATCGTTATGAAAGCTAAAAATCTTGCAAGAAGAAATGATTCTGCGGTCTCAAAAAAGATTGGCATTGTCTTAAATAAGGTAAGAGTATTAATCTACTTTATTTGCAAAGGGGGGGGGAGTGTTTGTGATCCGTCCGATATACCTGGTGATGACAGTTGTTTTTTTGAAAGGGGCTGTGCAGTGAAGGAGCCTTAAGAAGGCTCTCTTTGAATAAGAAAGCCCTCCTTGAGTGAGATCCAAGCTCTTATGCAATCATTGCATCATCATGGAACATTTCTGATGATGTATGCAGAAGATCATCCTGTTGTTCATCCTGCTCATAAGAATTCTTGCCATAACTCTTCTGAAATTCACGATCGATCACAGTATCGATATAACCGTCTATTTCTACTGCTGAGTACTTGTCCCAACCGTATAAAAGCGAATGCACCTCTGTATCGCCAACAGATCCATGCTCTGTTATCTTTATGAGATCGGTGACCAGATCTTTTTGGTACTTCTTGTTTGAGCTTTCATAGCGCTCACAATAATACGGATCAAGCTTCTTCATATAAGACCCATAGCTATCTTCTCCGTCTGGTTTAGGATAGTTGTCACCATCAAAGAAATTAATATCCTTTTTGTCTATTCTTGAACAGACATGATCCACATGCTGATCGAAGTCATAGGGATAATGCAGGTGCTGAGGGGCTGGCGCCGGGGGAATTTCTTCTGTATCAGGACTGCTGGCAATGGTAGCATCATCAGTGACCGCTGGCTCAGAGGAAGTGGCTTCTTCTTCTTTCCCAAAATACTGATCCATATCTTCCTGAACCACGTCGGCTCTTACTATATTATATAAGCAGACGTCCGATAAACTCCATATATGGAAACCTTTTTCCATGTTTTTTTTCTGGCAAGCCGTAGGAAGCTTCAATTCCAGATAATTCTTTTGTTTGATACGTAAAAGAAGCATAGGATCAAGATCAACCTTCAATTGATCAATATCTTCCTTCGGAAGGAGGCTCGATAACGATACTGTGGTGTCCTGATTATTAAAACGGATTTGCAGGTTTTGATCTTTAATGTCTCTGGCCACAATCGTCTCCCCGGTCGACTTGATCTGTATAATGGCTGTCGTGCGGTGCAGCCTTGGGACAAAGACTGCCACATCGGATGAATCCGTATCAACAAGATCCAGGATATAACCATTCTTGCGGCTTTCAATAAAATCATGACCATCTCCTTTGTGGAAAACAATCCTGACATTCTCATCACGTGTTGTTTCCTTGAGAAAGATAAGATCATTGCCTTTACCCGCATCAATCACCGCATGGGTATGATGGGATCCATGGAAGAAGATCTTGTCATTGCCCTCACCGCCATAGAGATGGTTCATGCTTGTACCAAGATCCTTATGACCGCCGGCGATGATTTTGTCTTTTCCTTCACCGCCATAGAGATAATTGACGCTTGTACCCTTTGTACAATGCGCAATCAGCTTATCATTGCCTGGTCCACCGATCAATGTGTTACTGCCATTTCCTGTTTTGAGACAGTCACGTCCTTTACCACCGATGATCAGATCATCGCCATCACCACCGGCCAGTTTATCCTTATTGTTGCCGCCGATGATCAGGCAGTCTTTTTTGCCTGCCTTGACATGTTTTTTATTGATGGCAAACAGCATGCGCTCCGGAGTATAGTCATTGACACGTTTGAGCATATCCATATCAACTGTGTCACAATCGATCAGATCATCATCCGCATCGCTTGCAGCATCCTCGCCAGGTTGACTGACTTTCGGTGCAGTAATCATGGAAGAGATCATCTGCCATTTTGCTTCATCAGGTTTTTTGTAACTTTCCAACATCATCCCCTGCTTGATGGTTGCCAAGGATCCTTCCGTCTCAAAATATTTTTTTATTCTTTCGTAATCCATCTTGATACGGCTCGGTTTCTCCTGAACCGCTTTCTTTATGATGGAGCGGATATCAGAATCAAATTGATAAAACCCATATACTAGGTCTAAAACCAAATCTTCAGCTCCATTTAAAACCATTCCTAGAGGATGAGACTCTTGATATTTTTTGATAAAATCAAAAAATTCCTTTGGGAATTTATTCAATACCTCTGCAATTTTACTGTCCGGGTTATTGAGCGGGTACGGTATACCTTCCCAAGATTCTTCCAGAGATTTCCAGATGACGCCATCACCTTTTTCCCAGCTAGAATGTGACCACTCTGGGCCCTTGCGTCCATCCCAAACAGATAGGCGCATATCCTGAAGCCATTCAAAATAATGGCGATATTCTGGTGACTGGGGATCTGATTGCAAATGTTTGCTTGCCATTGACCAGTAAATCTTAACTCCACCCCAGAACCCATCTTTTCCCACCCAGCTTTCGGATCCGAGTACTTTGCTGAGATGATAGGCTGTCCAGGCTTCTTCTGCTTTTGAAGCAGGGCCGTAAACCTGTTTAAAAACATCCGTGTGATATTGCGCAATGTCTGCACCACTGAGCTTCTTCAGGTGACCATCTTTCTTGTCTTTGCGGGCCTCATAGTCTGCCATGGCCAGGACTTTCCAGATTTCTGGTACGTGGGAAGGATAATCCAGACCAAGATCATGGTTCAGCTTGTTATAGGCATAATTATTGGCCGTAATAGCGCTTAATCCTTCGTCTTTAATAACATTCTGGGCCATTGTGGCATACCATGCGTCAACAGGCTTGATAGAGTCGTAATACTCCAAGGCCAGAGATTTAATCTGTGCACGATCCGTCTTTGGAGTAGCCGCGAGTTTCGTGTAAAGACTGTTTATTGTGGTAAGCTGTTCCGGCGATAAACTCATGATTAAAATCTTTCGTAATAAATTAAATAAAATTTTATTAAAAATTGAATAAAACAGGTTAAAATAACAACAACTGTAAGTTTATAAGTCAAACATGAAGGAAATTTGTATTTTTTATACAAAACCATTTCCTTAAAAAGACAAGAGCAAAAATCAATTTTACTTAAAAAATATGATGATTCTTATCTTGTTAATGCTTTATCCTGCTCAAGGATATCGCCATTATGAAATCTTTCATAACAACTATTAAGAAGATCATCATCACCATAAGATTTCTCAAAACATTTATGATAGCGCGGCATATTATTTCCCAACATCGCAAAACCTCCAATAAGACCTGTTACCAAGAACGCCACCAAAAGGTTTCTTGAAACTTTTACGATAGGGCCGCATATTTCCCAGGATGGAATGATAGGTAACAGCTCTCTATCATCGTCCTCTAGATCTTTGTAGTATAGGAGACAATGTCTCCAGAGATTATAGCCCAATATTGGCCCAGGAAAGAGGCTACAAATAACAGTGAACCTGGTACTAAAGAGCGGCTGAAGGGGGTAAATAAGACAGAAGATCAAAAGGGTAGTCAAGAGCGTATAATAAACAATTGTGCCCCATCGATTGGTATTCAGGAAGAGATTGCTAAGACAAACCGGGATAAAGAAGAAAAAGAGAGCAACTGTCATTGCGGGAAGTAATATTATATATAGGCAGACAAAACACATTAGTAAGCGTAGAGACAATAGTTCAGGATAAGCCATCAGAGGGAGTATCAAGAGCGTATAATAAACAATTGTGGCGCATTGATTGGCATTCAGGAAGAGATTGCCAAGACAAACCGGGATAAAAAAGTCAATAGCCTTTATTATTACGCATTGAAATATTATGCCCACGTAGAAAAGGAACAATATTAAGCTTAAAATGAATGTTTCAAGAAATGAAAAATTAATTGTTTCTGTCATGTCAAGTATAAAAATATCATACAGTGCTTCTGCGATGCACACAGTCAGGCTAGCAAAGAACAGGCCATTCAGGGTAGCGAGAAAATTGATCCTCCAAAAGGTAAGACTTTTGAAACGGAAACATATTTCTTTCCAGGGAGCAATAAAATTCATTTAAAATCTTTTGGTGTTTAAAATTCTTAAAATAAAAGGAAATTTGTATTTTTTATACAAAACCATTTCCTTAAAAAGACAAGAGAAAAAATCAATTTTACTTAAAAAAATAAGTTATTTTTTAATAAATAAGGTGTGAGGGATAGGCTGAAAATTTCTTCATAAAATCCATAGACTATAAATATAGGATGCGGAATACTAAATTATTGATCTTAAAAGAAAATGCTATTACAGAATATTAAAAGATACATTGATCGATTATGAGGATGGTATATGTTTAAAGGATCGATTCCTGCTCTTATCACGCCATTTACAAGTACTGGACTTGTTGATGAGGATGCCTTGTGTGATCATATCGAGTGGCAAATTTGTGAAGGAGCGAGCGGCCTTGTTCCCGTTGGTACAACTGGTGAATCTCCGACTTTATCACATGATGAACATAATCGGGTTGTTGAGATTTGTGTTAAAGTTGCTGCTGGTCGTGTTCCGATTATGTCTGGCGCTGGTTCCAATAACACCAAGGAAGCTATCGAATTAGCACAATACGCCAAACAAGTTGGCGTTGATGCTATATTAAGTGTTACTCCTTATTATAATAAACCTAATAGAAAAGGTCTTATAGAACATTTTAGCGCTCTTGCCAGGTCCGTGAAATTGCCTATTTATATCTATAATATTCCTGGACGATCTGTGATTGATATGACTCCTGATATTATGGCTGAACTGGTTAAGGCTCATTCTAATATCGTTGGGGTAAAAGATGCTACTGGTAGAGTTGATCGTGTATCAGAACAACGTATGTTATGTGGTCTTCAGTTTGTCCAGTTGTCTGGAGAAGATGCTTCAGCTCTTGGGTTTAATGCACATGGAGGTGTTGGGTGTATTTCGGTAACAGCAAACGTAGCACCGCGACTTTGTTCTGAATTTCAAGAAACGATGCAAAGAGGAGAATATCATAAGGCACTTGAGTATCAAGATCGACTTCTGCCCCTTCATAAAGCTTTGTTCATCGAGCCTGGTGTATGTGGTGTAAAGTATGCTTTATCACGTTTAGGAAGAAAGATCTGTTTTTCAGTGCGTTCGCCTATGATTGCTCACCTTGAGCCTGAGACCATTGCTGCTATTGATGCAGCTCTTGATCATGCCGGTCTTTTGTCATAGGACATGCCGAGTTCAATTTAGAAAAAGTTTTAAAAGAATTTCTCTTTTGGAGGTAGTAGAGGCAGTATATGAATCTTAAAGCAAAAAAACCTAAAGCTAGGAAGATCATTGCTGAAAATCGGAGAGCGCGTTTCGATTATCATATTATAAATTCATATGAAGCTGGAATCGTTCTAACAGGGACGGAAGTAAAATCTTTACGTGTTGGCAAGGCTAATATTACAGAATCTTACGCTATTTGTGAAAATGAAGAAGTCTGGTGGGTAAATGCTTATCTTCCTGAATATCTTCAGGCGAATCGTTTCAATCATGAACCACGGCGTCGGCGTAAACTTTTGCTATCGAAAAGAGAAATTTTCCGGTTACATACTGCTGTCAAGCGTGAAGGTATGACGCTTGTTCCTATAAAAATTTATTTTAATGATCAAGGACGGGCAAAACTTGATCTTGCGCTTGCAAAAGGTAAAAAGAATTATGACAAGCGTGAAACAGAAAAACAACGCGACTGGGATCGCCAAAAAAGTAGGCTTCTCAAAGAAACAAGATAGGATTTTTCTTATCATTACGCGGTAGCAGTGAATTCCTGTCTGAAATATCCAACAGATCCCAAACAAATCGCTTTGCAAATAAAGTAGATTCCTTTATTCTTATTTTATTTAAAAATAGTTATCCTTTTATTTTAAGAATTTTAAACACCAAAAGATTTTAAATGAATTTTATTGCTCCCTGGAAAGAAATATGTTTCCGTTTCAACAGTCCTACCTTTTGGAGGATCAATCTTCTCGCTACCCTGAATGGCATATTCTTTGCTATCCTGACTGTGAGCATCACAGAAGCACTGTATATGTTTATATGTGACATGACAGAAACAATTAATTTTTCATTTCTTGAAACATTCATTTTAAGCTTAATATTGTTCCTTTTCTACATGGGCATAATATTTCAATGCGTAATAATAAAGGCTATTGCCTTTTTTATCCGGGTTTGTCTTGGCAATCTATTCCTGAATGCCAATCGATGGGCCACAATTGTTTATTATACCCTCTTGATACTCCCTCTGATGGCTTATCCTCAACTATTGTCTCAAAGCTTACTAATGTGTTTTGTCTTGCTATATATAGCATTACTTCCCGCAATGACAGTTGCTCTCTTATTTATCCCGGTTTGTCTTGGCAATCTCTTCCTGAATACCAATCGATGGGGTACAATTGTTTATTATACGCTCTTGACTACTCCTTTGATGTTCTGTCTTCTTTCCCCCCTTCAGCCATTCTTTAATACCATGTTCAATGTTATTTGTAGCCTCTTTCCTGGAGCAATATTGGGCTATAGCCTCTGGAGATATTGTCTCCTATACTACACAAATCCAGAGGACGATGATAGAGAACGGTTACCTATCATTCCATCCTGGGAAATATGCGGCCCTATCATAAATGTTTTAAGAAACCTTCTGGTGATGGTCTTGGTAACATATTATATTGTAATTTTTACGATATCCTTGAGCGGATGAAGCATTAACAAGATAAGAATCATCATATTTTTTTAAGTAAAATTGATTTTTTCTCTTGTCTTTTTAAGGAAATGGTTTTGTATAAAAAATACAAATTTCCTTTTATTTTAAGAATTTTAAACACCAAAAGATTTTAAATGAATTTTATTGCTCCCTGGAAAGAAATATGTTTCCGTTTCAAAAGTCTTACCTTTTGGAGGATCAATTTTCTCGCTACCCTGAATGGCCTGTTCTTTGCTAGCCTGACTGTGTGCATCGCAGAAGCACTGTATGATATTTTTATACTTGACATGACAGAAACAATTAATTTCTCATTTCTTGAAACATTCATTTTAAGCTTAATATTGTTCCTTTTCTACGTGGGCATAATATTTCAATGCGTAATAATAAAGGCTATTGACTTTTTTATCCCGGTTTGTCTTGGCAATCTCTTCCTGAATGCCAATCAATGCGCCACAATTGTTTATTATACGCTCTTGATACTCCCTCTGATGGCTTATCCTGAACTATTGTCTCTACGCTTACTAATGTGTTTTGTCTGCCTATATATAATATTACTTCCCGCAATGACAGTTGCTCTCTTATTCTTCTTTATCCCGGTTTGTCTTAGCAATCTCTTCCTGAATACCAATCGATGGGGCACAATTGTTTATTATACGCTCTTGACTACCCTTTTGATCTTCTGTCTTATTTACCCCCTTCAGCCGCTCTTTAGTACCAGGTTCACTGTTATTTGTAGCCTCTTTCCTGGGCCAATATTGGGCTATAATCTCTGGAGACATTGTCTCCTATACTACAAAGATCTAGAGGACGATGATAGAGAGCTGTTACCTATCATTCCATCCTGGGAAATATGCGGCCCGATCGTAAAAGTTTCAAGAAACCTTTTGGTGGCGTTCTTGGTAACAGGTCTTATTGGAGGTTTTGCGATGTTGGGAAATAATATGCCGCGCTATCATAAATGTTTTGAGAAATCTTATGGTGATGATGATCTTCTTAATAGTTGTTATGAAAGATTTCATAATGGCGATATCCTTGAGCAGGATAAAGCATTAACAAGATAAGAATCATCATATTTTTTAAGTAAAATTGATTTTTGCTCTTGTCTTTTTAAGGAAATGGTTTATGTATAAAATAATACAAACTTCCTTCATGTTTGACTTATAAACTTACAGTTGTTGTTATTTTAACCTGTTTTATTCAATTTTTAATAAAATTTTATTTAATTTATTACGAAAGATTTTAATCATGAGTTTATCGCCTGAACAGCTGACCACAATAAACAGTCTTTACACGAAACTCGCGGCTACTCCGAAGACAGATCGTGCACAGATTAAATCTCTGGCCCTGGAGTATTACGACTCTATCAAGCCTGTTGACGAATGGTATGCCACAATGGCCCAGGATGTTATTAAAGATAAAGGATTAAGCGCTATTACGGCCAATAATTATGCCTATAACAAGCTGAACCATGATCTTGGGCTGGATTATCCTTCCCACGTACCAGAAATCTGGAAAGGCCTGGCCATGGCAGACTATGAGGCGCGCAAAGACAAGAAAGATGGTCACCTGAAGAAGCTCAGTGGTGCAGACATTGCGCAATATCACACGGATGTTTTTAAACAGGTTTACGGCCCTGCTTCAAAAGCAGAAGAAGCCTGGACAGCCTATCATCTCAGCAAAGTACTCGGATCCGAAAGCTGGGTGGGAAAAGATGGGTTCTGGGGTGGAGTTAAGATTTACTGGTCAATGGCAAGCAAACATTTGCAATCAGATCCCCAGTCACCAGAATATCGCCATTATTTTGAATGGCTTCAGGATATGCGCCTATCTGTTTGGGATGGACGCAAGGGCCCAGAGTGGTCACATTCTAGCTGGGAAAAAGGTGATGGCGTCATCTGGAAATCTCTGGAAGAATCTTGGGAAGGTATACCGTACCCGCTCAATAACCCGGACAGTAAAATTGCAGAGGTATTGAATAAATTCCCAAAGGAATTTTTTGATTTTATCAAAAAATATCAAGAGTCTCATCCTCTAGGAATGGTTTTAAATGGAGCTGAAGATTTGGTTTTAGACCTAGTATATGGGTTTTATCAATTTGATTCTGATATCCGCTCCATCATAAAGAAAGCGGTTCAGGAGAAACCGAGCCGTATCAAGATGGATTACGAAAGAATAAAAAAATATTTTGAGACGGAAGGATCCTTGGCAACCATCAAGCAGGGGATGATGTTGGAAAGTTACAAAAAACCTGATGAAGCAAAATGGCAGATGATCTCTTCCATGATTACTGCACCGAAAGTCAGTCAACCTGGCGAGGATGCTGCAAGCGATGCGGATGATGATCTGATCGATTGTGACACAGTTGATATGGATATGCTCAAACGTGTCAATGACTATACTCCGGAGCGCATGCTGTTTGCCATCAATAAAAAACATGTCAAGGCAGGCAAAAAAGACTGCCTGATCATCGGCGGCAACAATAAGGATAAACTGGCCGGTGGTGATGGCGATGATCTGATCATCGGTGGTAAAGGACGTGACTGTCTCAAAACAGGAAATGGCAGTAACACATTGATCGGTGGACCAGGCAATGATAAGCTGATTGCGCATTGTACAAAGGGTACAAGCGTCAATTATCTCTATGGCGGTGAAGGAAAAGACAAAATCATCGCCGGCGGTCATAAGGATCTTGGTACAAGCATGAACCATCTCTATGGCGGTGAGGGCAATGACAAGATCTTCTTCCATGGATCCCATCATACCCATGCGGTGATTGATGCGGGTAAAGGCAATGATCTTATCTTTCTCAAGGAAACAACACGTGATGAGAATGTCAGGATTGTTTTCCACAAAGGAGATGGTCATGATTTTATTGAAAGCCGCAAGAATGGTTATATCCTGGATCTTGTTGATACGGATTCATCCGATGTGGCAGTCTTTGTCCCAAGGCTGCACCGCACGACAGCCATTATACAGATCAAGTCGACCGGGGAGACGATTGTGGCCAGAGACATTAAAGATCAAAACCTGCAAATCCGTTTTAATAATCAGGACACCACAGTATCGTTATCGAGCCTCCTTCCGAAGGAAGATATTGATCAATTGAAGGTTGATCTTGATCCTATGCTTCTTTTACGTATCAAACAAAAGAATTATCTGGAATTGAAGCTTCCTACGGCTTGCCAGAAAAAAAACATGGAAAAAGGTTTCCATATATGGAGTTTATCGGACGTCTGCTTATATAATATAGTAAGAGCCGACGTGGTTCAGGAAGATATGGATCAGTATTTTGGGAAAGAAGAAGAAGCCACTTCCTCTGAGCCAGCGGTCACTGATGATGCTACCATTGCCAGCAGTCCTGATACAGAAGAAATTCCCCCGGCGCCAGCCCCTCAGCACCTGCATTATCCCTATGACTTCGATCAGCATGTGGATCATGTCTGTTCAAGAATAGACAAAAAGGATATTAATTTCTTTGATGGTGACAACTATCCTAAACCAGACGGAGAAGATAGCTATGGGTCTTATATGAAGAAGCTTGATCCGTATTATTGTGAGCGCTATGAAAGCTCAAACAAGAAGTACCAAAAAGATCTGGTCACCGATCTCATAAAGATAACAGAGCATGGATCTGTTGGCGATACAGAGGTGCATTCGCTTTTATACGGTTGGGACAAGTACTCAGCAGTAGAAATAGACGGTTATATCGATACTGTGATCGATCGTGAATTTCAGAAGAGTTATGGCAAGAATTCTTATGAGCAGGATGAACAACAGGATGATCTTCTGCATACATCATCAGAAATGTTCCATGATGATGCAATGATTGCATAAGAGCTTGGATCTCACTCAAGGAGGGCTTTCTTATTCAAAGAGAGCCTTCTTAAGGCTCCTTCACTGCACAGCCCCTTTCAAAAAAACAACTGTCATCACCAGGTATATCGAATAGTAGGTGTGCTCAACCGTCAGGAAAAAGAAACTTAATATTTCTGGAAGCTCTCCAAGGAAGCAGCAGAATAGAAAGGTATGGTACAGGAAGGAGAGGGAAGTAAAAAAGTCTTACCTTTTTTAAGATGCGACCAAATCAAGGAAAAACCCAGTAAAATCAAAGTTTTAATCATTATATGGTGCCCCCGACAGGTCTCGAACCTGTGACCTCCTGATTACAAATCAGGCGCTCTACCATCTGAGCTACAAGGGCAACGCTTATCATGATGAAGTAACATGCTTTTATAGAAAAATAAGTGTATGTTCCTTAATAGGATAAATCAATCAACTTCTACTGAAAATTTCAATAAAATTTTTCACTGGTTAAACATTATTTTAGAAACCCATTCTTCCATATCCATAAAAAGGATCTCTCATACTTTCAGCAGAAATAATGCGTTGAGCACGGTAATCTGAACGACGATCAAGGTCAAGCTTCATCATACATGAAGCAAAGCCTTCTGTTTTTGCTTTAAAGCCATATGAATAGCATTTTGATTCATCATAGGCTCGTTGTTCTTCCGGCGTTATCGTTTTGCAACTTGAAAGAAGTATAGATGTAATAGACATCATGCTGAATAGTAAAGCTTGTTTTGAATACATTTAAGAGAGTTCCTTTATAGAAATAGAAATTCTTGTGCAAATTTCAATAAAGTTTTTCACGGGTTAGATATTATTTTAAAAACCTATTCTTCCATATCACCAAGAACCTCCTATACTTATACCTGAAGAAGAAATAATACGTTTAGGATGGTATGGATGGTATTTAGGATCGTAGTAATATGGACGATTATAACCACGAGCAGGCTCAGGAGTCATTGCTCCAAATCCATACCCATGATCACCAGGCCCATGATAACGATAACCAGGCCTTCTCATCCTTTCAGCAGAAATAATGCGTTGAACACGATCATCTGAACTACGATTAAGATCAAGATTCATCATACATGAAGCAAGGCTTTCCGTTCTTTCTTTAAAGCCATATGAACTGCATTTTGATCGATCATAGGCTCGTTGTTCTTCCGGCGTTATCGTTTTGCAACTTGAAAGCAGTATAGATGTAATAGATATCATGCTGAATAGTAAAACTTTTTTTGAATACATTAAAGAGAATTCCTTTATAGAAATAGAAATTTTTATCAATTAATAAAAATTGTAACTGAGTATAAAATTTTTTTGTTATTACTAGGGATAAAGTATAGTATAAGGGTTAAGAGATTAAAATAGGTACATTATGAAAATATTGTTCTAAGGATTAAATAAATTTTGAAATCTATTGATTTAACAGAAATTCGAGGTTACCATAATATGTATTAACTATATAAAATCCTTGTTATTAGGGTTTCCTCTTGTTAGATATAAAAAATATCATTAAGTAAACATTCTTAAGGGGATGAGTAATTCAGCATATTATGCAAGGTCTAATGCATGAATTGATGCGTTAATATTATTTTTTACTTTGGGGCGTAGCCAAGCGGCAAGGCAGTGGTTTTTGGTACCGCGATCCCTGGTTCGAATCCAGGCGCCCCAGCCATTGTTGTTTCTCTTAAATTATAGCATTAGATTTCAGGCTATTTTATCTATGGAATGAAGGAAGATATTTATTCCATCTTGGAAAATAAGGAAGCGTTTAATGTATAGTGAAAGTTTAAAAGTTTCTTTGGAAACGAGATCGTATCAAAACCAATCATAATTTTATTCTAAATAATATTTAAATCGGTGGCAAAGGATTTTGCTTGTGCACTGTGTCGTCTAATTCGTTAAAATAAGATACGGTAACAAGAGGTCTTGTTCAAATCACACATTCCAGCCATTCTTAATTTGGAATGACCTATAAGGTTATCAATAATCCTTTTTATGAAGAAATTTTCTTTTGACCAAGTTTAGGAAAAAATTGTAAAATGGACCCAATTGTATAAAGGTAAATTCCGCAAATTATAAAGGCGATATAAGACCACAATGGTAACTGAAAATGGGAAAAAAGAGAGTAACACCCTATAGCAGACCAACATATAAAAATAAAGATATTTAAAGGGCGCAGTCGGACAACGCGTATCGGATGAAGGAAGTGGATAGGCATAAAGGTAAGAATTACTGAAAGGATAATCAAGCTCATTGAGATAAGCGGAGTGGTTTGGATAACAAAGAGAGTAAAAACAATCATGTTCCAGACTGCTGGAAAGCCACAAAAGAAATAATCTTCTGTTTTCATGTTTTTATCGGCATAATATATAGCACTTGATATCACAATCATTGCTGCCGCCAGGGATGAACACCAGGAAGTACCAAGAAGATTGCTTTGGTAAAGTGCAAAGGCTGGTAGGAGGACATAAGTGAGATAGTCAATAATATTATCAAGCATATCTCCTGACCAGTTTGGTAGAATTTCTTTTACACGCATTTTTCTGGCGATAGGGCCATCAAAGCCGTCGATAACAAGAGCGAGACCAATCCACAAAAACATATCAATAAATCTATATTCAGCTGCTGCTGTAACACCAAGAAAGGCCAGAAAAGAACCAGAAGCAGTGAAAATATGTACGGAAAAAGCCCGAAATTGTTGGTAAGGTAAATTTTTATATTTTAATTTTTTCATCTTTTAATATTCTATCAAATTTGTATATTTTTATAGCAAAGCACTTTAACTTTACGGTAACTATTACCTTAGAAATTCAGATGATCATAGCTTTTTTAAGAGATTTTTCAAAATTTTCAATAGGATGAATGGATTTAAAGAATATTTATGATTAAATTTTATTAATAATATTAACGGAAATTGCATTATGAAGCATTTTGATATCGTAATAATAGGAGCTGGCCTTGCCGGGAATATGGTTGCTCTTGGTGCTGCAAAAATGGGTCTCAAGGTAGCACTTGTTTCTCTACGTCATCCAAAAGACTGGCGAACAACGATGTTGATGGATGAAGGTGTTTATTTCTTAAAACATATTGATGTCTGGAATGAAGTTCAACATGCGGCAGCTCCTGTTTCAGAGATTAAAATATTTGATACGAGTGATCATTTCGTAACAGCACCGACCGTTACGTTTTCATCTTCTGAAATCGGTCTTGATGTCTTGGGTTATAATTTCCGAAATGACATTCTTATCAAGGCTCTTGATCAGGCAGTTGCACAAAGTCTGCAGATTAGTTTCTTTGAAAGCCTTGTTGAGCATATCTTTGTTAATAAAGACAAAGTTTGTTTAATCCTTTCAACAGGAGAAATCCTTTATAGTGATTTCGTTGTTGGTAGTGATGGACGAAATTCCATAGTCCGAAAACAGCTAGGTTTTGGTGAAAAGCAATGGTCGTATCTTCAAACAGCATTGGTACTTAATTTTAAACATGATTTTCCACATTATGGACAATGTATTGAATTTCATCTGTTTCCAGGTCCTTTTACACAGGTTCCCTTGTTGGGCAACCAATCCAGTCTTGTTTGGGTTATGAATCCTGATGTTGCGCGTATATACCTAGAGATGCCTCTGGACAAACTTTCTTTGAAGATAGAAGAAAACATGTATTCTATGCTCGGAAAAATTGAAGTATTAGAAGGGGTCCAATGTTGGCCGTTATCAGGTATGGTTGCGCACCAATTCGGGAAAGGTCGAATGGCTATCGTTGGTGAAGCTGCACATGTTTTGCCTCCTATAGGAGCTCAGGGATTTAATATATCTATGCGCGATATTATTCTTCTCTTAAAAGTTTTGGAAAATAATCGTTATTCTTTTTCTGATGCAGGAGATCGTTTCCATAAGCTTCGAAGAGGAAGTGTTATCGGAAGAACAGTTGCTATTGATTTATTCAACCGTTCTTTGTTATCACAAGGAATATTTTTCAATCTTTTGCGTGTTACAACATTTCATTCGCTTGAAAAAATAAAACCGCTTCGCCAGTTGGTTACACGCACGGGCCTTTTACTGCATGATGATTGGAAATACTCTCCCTTTGCAAGAAAAGAGAGAATTTTTCCTTTCAAAGAAAATACAAAAAAAACACTGATCTAACCTTAAGTTTTTGCAAAGATTTGTTTTGACAACCAGCCATATAGAGCGATGTTTAGATAGCAGAAAACAGGAACAAGCAACGCGACTTTTAAATTACTGATATCGGCGACATACCCGGTAATAAGTGGGACAATAGCTCCTCCGACGATTGCCATGCAGATCAGACCAGATCCTTCTGGAGCGCGGCTACCAAGACCAAAATTAGCCAAGGAAAAAATTGTTGGAAACATGATTGAATTAAACAAACCGATAGCAATTAATGACCATCCGGATATCCAGCCATAGGAAGAGGCAGAAATTAATAGGAGAAGAGAAGCCATACTGCCTGTAAAAGCTAAAATTTTGCCTGCTGAATGATGCGTAAGAAACCAAGAACCAATAAATCGGCCGATCATTGCACTTCCCCAATACATGGCAGCATGTTTACCAGCACTGACTCCATTCAGGGATAACGTATCCTCACGCATCAGATAGTTTACCATCATACTTCCAACACTTACTTCAGCTCCGACATATAAGAAAATGCAAAGTGAACCAAACAGGAAACGAAAATTTTTTAGGAGTTCAAGAGATTTTATAAAGCTGACTGCCTCCAGATTTTTTTCAGAGAGACTATTTCGCTGAAACCAAATTAACAAGCTAATCCCTAGTAATACAGTTGCAATTATAAAGTAGGTGTCGGAGATAATTGATGTTTCGTAAATCCGGTATTGATATAAATCTTCTGCTGACATTGATGAAACATCAACGTTAGACAGGTTGTTCAGGATGATTATAGCACCAATATAAGGCGCTATTGTTGTTCCTAGGGAATTGAAGGCTTGTGCAAATGTGAGTCTGCTGGCCGTTGTTAGAGGATCTCCGAGCAAGGAAATAAGAGGATTTGAAACAACTTGTACCATTGTGATTCCAGAAGCAAGAATACATAAGGCAAATAAAAATAAGAAAAAAGAGACTGATTTGGAAGCTAAAATAAAACACAAACATCCAACAGCCATGATAGAGAGGCCTACACAAGCGCTACGCATATAGCCATACTTACGAACAAGAAGACCACAAGGGACAGAAATAAAGAAATAACTCGCGAAAAAAGCTGATTGAATTAACATGGCTTTTGAATATGAAAGGCTAAACAATTCTTTCAGTTTTGGAATTAAAATATCATTTAAACTGGTTATGCCTCCAAAGACAAAAAAAAGTATAAATACGTAAACTTTTAAATGCATTTTATTGCTGTCATCACTCTTTCTAGAACCCATAGTATTTATCATTTGTATTTCTCCTATAGAGTTTGAAAACTTATCGTTTGAACAAAACGTAATCTATATATAATCTATATATAGGTGTATGGCATAATTCTTCTCATTAAGAAACTTAAAAAATAAAATTACTTAATTTGCTTTAAAATTTTTAAAAATCAATCTATTATTTTGATGATTAAAGATGGATTGATGGTGTATCTTGTATAAGAATATAAACGGGTTCTTATATAGGCTCTAGCCGGATGATCATTGCACTGGTTTTCTAAACATAATGACTATAAAAGTTTTTATTATTGCGGCACTGATATATAAGATATGAATTTGATATCTTTAAGGAAAATGTTTTTAAATGCAATCTTTTCCAATTTTACTTCAATGGCTTATACTTCTGATTGTTTCGTTAGCATTAGGGTTTGTTTTACAGTATCACCATGTTGTTGCTGCCTTATTTGTGGGACCGATGGTAGTAGGGTTAGTAATGGCACTGTGCGGTGCTCGTATCAAAATCGCTCCTCAGATTTTTATGTCCTGTCAATCAATTATAGGATGTATGATTTCTGGTACTCTCTCTTTCTCAGTTTTGTCAGTGTTGATTGATAACTGGTTTCTTATAACGCTCACACTGGTGATGACCTTGCTATCCAGTGGTCTATCAGGATGGTTGCTGTTCAGATTCAGCAATTTGCCTGGTTCTACTGGTATTTGGGGATCATTGCCAGGTGGAGCGTCGGCAATGGTATTGATGTCTGGTGACTTTGGTGCTGATATGCGCTTGGTGGCCTTTATGCAGTATTTGCGGGTTTTGTTCGTTGTCACAATGGCTGCGGTGGTTGTCCGTATTGTTCTTGGTAATCATGATAAAGTATATCTTAATACCATCTCCTGGTTTCCACCTCTGGATCACCGTTTCGTCGCTACGCTTGTAGTGGCAATCATGGGAATGTATCTTGGTCGTCGGTTTCGTATTCCAGCTGGTGCAATGTTGATGCCAATGATTATTGGTGCGGTGTTGAATACTGCTAATATTGTAACATTGCAAGTTCCAGAGTGGTTGTTGGCGCTCGCTTATGCTTTCATTGGTTGGAGCATTGGCTTACGTTTTACTCCTGCAATTGTGTTGCTAGCACTGAAAACGCTACCACAAATTCTGGCTTCAATTATTGCTTTGATGTTGATATGTGGGGCTATGGCATGGTTGATGACGCTATTTTTGCCAGTTGATATGCTTACAGCTTACTTAGCTACCAGCCCAGGCGGACTGGATACCGTGGCAATTATCCTCACTGGCAGCAAGCTTAATTCCGGTTTTGTGATGGCAATGCAGAGCTTGCGTCTGTTAACTATTTTGATAATAGGGCCATTAATGGCGCGCTTTATTTCCCGCATTTCGACCTAGTGCTAACCTCAATATTAGGAAGCAGAGGTACAGATTCAAGTCATATAACATATATAGAATTACATAGGAAAGATATTAATTAAACCACTTATAATACTGCTATTATTAGCAATAATAAATGGTGAGCGCGCTGGGGGTCGAACCCAGGACCTACTGATTAAAAGTCAGTTGCTCTACCGGCTGAGCTACACGCTCTCTAGGAGACATTCCATAAAAATCTTCCCTATATATACTCAGCATATTTAGGTAATAGTTTATGGTCAACTTAAAAATAACATCTAATATAGATTTTCTTTTCCTATATTTTTATAAGATATGCCTTGAGATTAACATATTGAAAGTTTTTAAGTTAATTGGGAACGTATCTGGTAAGGGTAAATAATTTATTAACACAGAATTATCTAAATGGTTGCCACAGGAAATTACACAGATTTTAAAAATAAGAGTTTACAGAGCTTATCTGAGGATTTGATTGATTCTCGTATCAAAAAGAAATACAAGCGTCATTTGCTTTTTATAACGGCAATCATGTTCATTATTATGAGTATGATCTTGTTCTATATAAATTTAGGAGCAGATAAATCACGATATGATTATATTACAGAAAATGTAAAGCAAGGTGATATTGAGGTAATTGTAACCGCTACAGGTTCTTTGGCGCCCACTAAAGAGGTCAGTATTTCGAGTGAACTTTCTGGAAAAGTGCTCGAAGTTTATGTTGAAGCTGATGATATTGTCCATGTTGGGCAGGTTATTGCCCAAATTGATACACAGAAGATACAGGCTGATGTTCATGCTATGCGAGCAAAATTAAATCAAGCCGCAGCCAATTTGTTAAAATCTCAGTTAGACGCCCAGTTAACAAAGAAGAAGCTTAATCGGCGTAAAGAACTTATGCAAACCCAAAATATCTCCAAAGAAGATCTTGATATCTCTCAATATGCTTATGATGAAGCCGTTGCTTTGGAACGCGCTAATAAAGCAACAGTACAGGCTGCACAAGCCGATCTTAAGCTATCTGAAATTAATCTCAATAAAACTCGAATTATTTCGCCAATCAATGGTATGGTTTTGCAACGCAATGTTGATCCGGGTGCAATTGTTGCTGCTTCCTTGTCTGCGCCAACATTATTTTCTATTGCTAGTGACTTAAAATATATGCAACTTGAAGCCGCAATAGATGAAGCCGATGTTGGCACAATTAAGAAAGGTCAGAAGGCTCATTTTACAGTCGCAGCTTATCCAAAAATTCGTTTTCCAGCTGTGATTAATGCAGTGCATTATTCTGCAACTACTGTTTCTAACGTTGTTACCTATCAGGCTATCTTTTCTGTTGATAATTCTGCTCTTTTATTACGTCCTGGGATGACGGCAACAGCGGATATTACCATTAATAAAGTACAGAATAAGTTGCTCATTCCTAATGCAGCTTTACGCTATAATTTGCCAGAATCAGCTAAAACTAAAAATACTAGCTTTTGGAAAAAACTGCTTATCATGCCAAGAAGGCCATCTAACAATCAAGGATTGGTACGGTCATCGGACGATAAAAAATCTGTCTGGATGCTGATAGATAATCATCCCAAAAATGTTTTTATTAAAACAGGTGCTACCGATGGTTTCTTTACTGTAGTGGAGGAAGGAGATCTCAAGAAAGGAGATGCTGTAATTGTTGATAATACCTTAGAAAAGAGTTAAAAAATATCCAATGCATTCTTCTTCTCTTATCGAATTTCAAAAAATATCCAAACAATACATCCAATTTGGTGAAATTATAAAAGTTCTAGATGAAGTTGATCTGGTTATCCATTCAGGAGAATTCGTATCAATTATGGGTCCAAGTGGTTCTGGAAAATCCACTTCCATGAATATTTTGGGGTGTCTTGATCGGCCTTCTGGTGGTGAATACCTTTTGCAGGGTATTCCAACATCAGGTTTATCTTCAGAGCAATTGACGTTGATGCGTCGGTATATGATTGGTTTTGTTTTCCAGAATTTTAATCTTTTACCACGTACTTCTGCTTTAGAAAATGTTCAATTACCTTTGCTTTATCGGCATAAAACGTTGGCAGAGCGGCATACACTTGCCATGGACGCTTTAGCGCGTGTTGGTTTATCAGGGCGTGAATATCATGAAACCAGTCAATTATCAGGAGGTCAGCAGCAGCGTGTTGCCATAGCTCGTGCAATTGTTACTCAGCCAATCATGCTGATTGCTGATGAACCAACAGGCAATCTGGATATGACAACAAGCAATGAGATTATGAAGCTGATTACGGAATTGAATCGTGAGAATGGAATGACAGTTATTATTGTTACCCATGGCGATACTATTGCAGCTTGTGCAGATAGGATAATCTATTCTGTAAATGGTAAATTGGTAACGAAAAACAAGGATAAAAAGCATGTTTCTTGAAACGCTCAAGCTAGCCTTGCTTGCTATTAGTCGTAATGTTTTGCGTTCCTGTTTGACTATTACTGGCATTGTTATTGGTATCGCTGCAGTAATGATCATGATGACTGTTGGTCATGGAGTTAAGCATCAGATTACGGCTAATATGGAAAAATTTGGCACGAATAAGTTATTCATTATGTTGCGTCCACATCTTCCAGGAAAATCACGTGATAACGTGCAACGTTTTTCAAATAAAGATTTTAAGGTGATTAGGAATCAGATTAGTGGTTTACGTGCTATTGCACCCACTGCAAAATCATCTCTGACAGTTGTTTATACAAATCATAATCATTTAACTGAGGTTGTTGGAGCTAATAACGAATATCTTATTGCCAATAATTTAGAGATCCTTAAAGGAAGAAAATTTCTCCAGGAAGAGGAAAGAGGCCTCAATAATGTATGTGTAATTGGTAAGACCGTTCAAGATGAGGTATTTAATGTTGAAAATCCTCTTGGTAAATACATTCGTATTGGTGGTCATACAGCATGTAATGTTATTGGCATTCTGGAAGCTAAAGGTCAGTCCCTTGAAGGGGAAGATATGGATGATGTTGTGCTCATGAATTTTAATGCTTATCAGCAAAGGATTGGTAAAAAAAATGAGATTCCGTCTATAGTTCTTTCTGTCAGGGATGGAATTTCTACTTCTAAAGTAAAGAGTGAAATCGAAATACTATTACGGGAACAACGACATATATTACCAGGGTATCCTGATAATTTTATCGTCAGGGATATGGCAGAGGTTATTTCCAGCACTCAAAATACAGTGAGTTTGCTTACTAATTTATTGAGTGCAGTTGCTGCGGTAAGTTTATTAGTCGGAGGAATTGGAATCATGAATATTGTAATGGTTTCAGTTGCAGAACGGACGCGTGAAATTGGTATTCGTCTTGCTATTGGAGCTTTAGAAAGACAAGTATTAATGCAGTTTTTGATTGAAGCTATAATATTATCAGTTTCAGGAGGGGCCATTGGAATTCTTTTAGGATTGATATTGTCTTATCTGTTTACAATTTTTATGGGTCTTCCTTTTTCTCTGGATTTTTTTACTATTCTTCTTTCGTTTGGTATCTCTTCTGCTATTGGTGTCCTGTTTGGGTATTTTCCAGCACGTAAGGCAGCGTATCTCAATCCTATAGAAGCCTTGCGTTATGAATAAGCAGCAGGATAATTATGATTATATAGCTTTAAAAGAAGCGAATTTTTTAGTGTTCAGGATTATAAGAAAGAAGAGGAAGAGATTTTGGAATGATATTACTTATCCATTTTCGGAATTCTTGAATTGGTTCTGGAGGATTATTGATGAAGGGTTCCTCTTGGAAAATCGAGGGAAAGGTCATGACAGTAACACGAGAAAAATTTTCCTTATAAAGTCGATTAGCAAGATGATAGAGGAGAGACATATCTTCCTGAAACGGAACAGGATTTCCTCCTCCTAGCAAGCAAAATGCAGTTTTTCTTGGAATAGCATTGAAAGCAGATTCGTTATTAATATCTCTAAGCATTGATATAATATCGAGCCACATAGAAATCGAAATGCTATATTCTTTATTTTCATATTGAAATTTATTATCAATGACTTGCTGATCTGAAGATGCGTCATAGAGAAAATGTTTCCATATTTCTTGATTCCTGTAGAATAATTTACTTGTTACTTGACGCATAAAATGACTGGAAACATCAGAACCTTTGAACATTTTTTCAAAATTTAGCATGAATCGCATAAAATGAGTTGTATATTTACAGGAACTTATATCTGTATTCCAGAGAGCTAACCCTGAAAAATGTCCTGGCGATGTTTGAAGGGTAGCAAGTGCTATAATGTTTCCAAAAGAATGCCCAAATAGGATAACGGGGATTCCTTCATAGGAAATATCAATTATAGCCCGTAGTGCTAAAATATCATCAATGATAGCTTTTGCACCTTTTTTGACAGAAAAATACCCAGGAGGGTTGTCAGGAGCTTTTGTTTGTCCATGGGAACGATAATCAGGAACGTAAACAGCAATCTCTGCTTCTGCGAGATAACGACCGAAGGCTTCATAATGACCAGAATGTTCTGTTAGGCTGTGACAAACTAAAACGACAGCACGAGGATTTTTATGTATTTGGTAGCAACGGTAGGCTAACTGGGCTCTTGTGGGTGTTTCTAGCCATTGTATTTGTTGTGACATTCTTGCCTTATCCTGTTTTTTCTTTCACTTATCCTCTCGGATAAAGATTAAGAGATCATAAAAAAATCTTGTCAGCAAATTATTTTTGGTAATTGCTAATTGATATTAAAGGTGATTAATAATGTTTCTTTATATGGAGTAATTATATGGCACGTAAGTTTATTTACCATATGGACGGTTTAAGTAAAGCTTACGGAAATAAGAAGGTTTTGGAAAATATTCATCTTTCTTTCTATCCGGATGCTAAAATAGGAATTCTTGGTCCTAATGGTGCTGGAAAATCGACAGTCCTGAGGATTATGGCAGGTCTTGATAAGGAATATGTTGGTGAGGCTTGGTTGGCTGAAGGGGCAACAGTTGGTTATTTGCCTCAGGAACCGCAGCTAGATATTTCTAAAACAGTTAAGGAGAATGTTCTTGAAGGTCTTGCAAGTAAGAAGGCTATTCTTGATCGCTATAATGCCTTAATGATGGATTATTCTGATGAAACAGCAGAAGAAAGTGCTAAATTGCAGGATATTATTGATAGCCAGAATCTTTGGGATTTGGATAGTCAGCTGGAAATGGCTATGGAGGCCTTACGCTGTCCGTCTGGTGATGCAGGTGTACAAGAACTTTCTGGTGGAGAAAAGCGTCGTGTAGCGTTATGCAGGTTATTGCTCTCTAAGCCTGACTTGTTATTACTTGATGAGCCTACAAATCATCTTGATGCTGAAACAATTTCCTGGTTGGAAAAATATCTGCGAGAATATTCTGGTGCTGTCTTGATGATTACCCATGATCGATATTTTCTTGATGGGGTAACAAGTTGGATTTTAGAACTTGATCGTGGTCGTGGTATTCCTTACCAAGGTAATTATTCTGCTTATTTGCAGGTAAAGGCAAAACGTATAGCTCAGGAAGGTCGCGAGGAGATTTCTCGGCAAAAAGCCTTGGAGCGTGAGCAAGAGTGGGTTGCGTCTTCTCCAAAAGCTCGACAGGCAAAATCTAAAGCTCGTATTCGTTCTTATGAAGAACTTCTTGCAGCAGCAGATGAACGTCGTCCTGGTGATGCACAAATTGTCGTTCCTATTGGAGAACGTTTAGGAAACGTGGTTATTGAAGTTCAGAATCTATCTAAGTCCTATGGTGATCGTTTATTAATTGATAATCTTTCCTTTACTTTACCACCTGGGGGTATTGTTGGTGTTATTGGTCCAAATGGTGTTGGTAAAACCACTTTATTTCGGATTATTACTGGCTATGAGCAGCCAGATTCAGGCGTTATTCGAATTGGTGAAACCGTGCATCTTAGTTATGTTGATCAAGGTCGTGATGCTCTAGATCCCAATAAGACTGTATGGGAAGAAATTTCTGGTGGTAGTGATATTATCAAGCTTGGTAAATATGAAACTAATTCACGGGCTTATTGTAGTTCTTTTAACTTTAAAGGCTCAGATCAACAACAAAAAGTAGGGTTGTTATCTGGTGGTCAGCGTAATCGGGTGCATCTAGCAAAAATTCTTAAAAGTGGTGGTAATGTCATTCTTTTAGATGAACCAACTAACGATCTTGATACAGAAACACTTTCTGCTCTTGAAGATGCTTTAGAAAATTTTGCTGGTTGTGCCGTTATTATTAGTCATGATCGTATGTTTCTTGATCGATTGGCAACGCATATTCTGGCTTTTGAAGGGGATAGTCATGTTGAATGGTTTGAAGGAAATTTTGCTGATTACGAAAAAGATAAAACCCGGCGTCTAGGTGCTGATGCGGTCAATCCAAAGCGTGTGACCTATAAACCGTTGACAAGGTCATAAAGTTTTTTCTTTTACAGAAATTCTTTAAGAGAATTCAAGCAGATTTTTTATCTGCTTGAATGGCTTTTTATGGGATGTTGGCTTATGTTTTTTAGATATATCAGCTTCTTTTCTTTTAAGAATCATTGCAAGGATTTTACTGCTTCCAAAACGGCTTGTGTGTGTCCTGGAACTTTAACATTTTCCCAGATCTTGCGAAGAATACCATTTTTATCAATCAGAAAAGTTGTTCGTTCTACTCCCATGAATTTTTTTCCATACATACTTCTTTCTTTCCAGACACCATAAGCCTTGACTACGGTTTTTTCTTCATCAGAAGCAAGAAGTATTGATAGGTTATGTTTTTTACAAAATTTTTCATGACTCGTGACACTATCCGGTGATATGCCAATAATTGTTGCTTCTGCTTTTTGAAATTCGTTTTTCAAGGCTGTAAAATTTATTGCTTCCATTGTACATCCGCTAGTATCATCTTTGGGATAAAAATACAAAACTACTTTTGAATTTTTTAGTTTAGCCAGACTGATACGTTCACCATTATTGCAGGGTAGATCAAAATCAGGAGCAGGAGAATCTATGCTAAGAGCATTCATGTTAACAATCCTTTCTTTTCGATACAGAATAATACCGTAATGAGCATGAAATTATTATAATTTAGATATTTTATCAGAATAAAAAAGCCTAACTGTAACCTATTTTATTGAATCATTAATGAAACTATAGATTTTAAACCTTTAAAGAGAGCATTGCTATGTTTTTAGAGAAACATGTCTTAAATTTATAGTTTATTTTTCTTGATCTATTTTTGGGGTTTTTCTGCCTTAAAATAGGCATATGATACTAAGAAATTCAGGTAATAAACTTTCTTCTAATGAAATAAAATCATTACAAGCTCAGATATATTCAGTTTTTCATTTATAAAAAAGAACTTATAAATTGATATTTATAGCTATGTAGTAGGAGTGATCATTGCCCGAAGCCGAATCTCGAAAAATGAATACTGTATTTTCTTCTAGTCTTCGCTATAATAGCTTTTCATTGATGTTTAGAGTTTCTTTTTTGATAGCAATAATGTTGCTTTTTATTCTTATTGGTTTGTTTTGTATTTTCAACCTTCAGATGTTTAATCAGAAAATTAAAGCACATATTACCAATGTATTGAATCAAACTTTTTCTCAGCAATACCATGTTAAAATTGGCTCAAGTCTTGTTAATTTTGATTCCAGAGGTCAATTAGGAGTAGAAATCAAAGACTTTAAATTAATATCAATTAATCATTCAATACCGTGTGATATTAAAAATATAAGAATAAGCTTTAATCCTTGGTATTTTTTGGTAGGTTCGGTTGCTATTACTAAGGTGGATGTTTCTGGTCTTGTATTCAAACAAAAATTACAGGAAAAAGAGCCATTCTTTGGTTTTTCTCGTTGGCGAGTTGATGCTTTCCCTGATTATATAGAGTGTATTTTTAAATTTTTTGATAAATTTTCAGTATTCGTAGCTCAAGATGCGTTAGCACGTTTAAGTGGTCTTTCTTTTACTATTGTTGATGATCAACATCGATCATCGCCTTTTGTTATCAGAATTGAAAATCTACTTATATACGATCAAAAAGCCAGTTCAATGTTGATAGAAAGTAATATTCTATTAAATAGAAAAAAAGTACATTTAATGTTGGTTGCTAATAAGCAAAATAGTAAGATTATGTCTTTTAAGGGTACTCTTTCTGATGTTCCTTTGCGCCAGTTGACGCTTGAATATAATCACAATCATGGATTAGACGCTGATTCTGTTATTACCTTTTCTGTACAGCGTGCTAATCATAAAAAAAAACCATCCTTTTCAACCATAATCAATGTTCATGAAGGTACAATGTATTATTATGGGATTTCTGAAAAGCTGAGATCTGCACGTCTTGAATTAGAATATGATAATAATCGTCATGCGATGAATATCAGACCATCAATTATTCTTCTAAGCAACCTATCTTTGCCTTTCAGTGGGTTACTTATTGATCTTGAGCGCCTTGATTCTAAAGTGAAGCATAAATTCAATGAAGGCATAGGTATTGATATTTTGCTCAAGGGGGGACAGTTTAAAGAAAAAGCTTTAGATCAGGATTCATTGATTTTTGATGTAAAGGTTTCTGGAGAATATTCTCCTGTTGAAAAGGAACTTTATATGGATAATTTAGACTTATCCAGTCCATTGGGCGCTATATTTGGTTCATTAAAAATCCGTTATGATCAGAAAAATTCTCCAGAAATTTCTTTTGGTGGGCATGCAGAGAGTATAAAAACTGCAGCCATAAAACAGTTCTGGCCATTCTGGGTTACTCCTGATGTACATAACTGGGTTGAACAGAATCTTTATGGAGGAACTGTTTCTGATGCTTCTATCTCTATTTTTATTGCTCAGGGACGATTAAACAACAAATCATTCAGCGAATTACAATTTACACCACAAGAATTAAAAATCAGTTTTGATATAGAAAAAACAAGTCTAAATATAATTAAAGATATACCACCACTAAAAGATACTATTGCGCATTTTGATCTTTTAGGATCCGTTGTTAATATTAATATTAAGAAAGGCACGGCTTATTTCCTTTCAGGACATAATATTTCTTTAGTTGGGGGATCTTTTGTTATGCCTTCTATCTATGAAAAACCGTTAATGTCAGAGATTCGATTTTCTCTCTCAGGAGATGTTGATACCATGTCAGAGCTTCTTTCTTACAAGCCTTTCCAGAGGTATCAAGGTCGTTATGGTTTCAAAAATATTTCTGGACATATTGAGGCAGACATAGAGGCACGGGTTTATCTTGCTGATCAATCTTTATTAGAAAAATCAACTTATAAAGTCAATTTTCAGCTTCATGATGTTCAATTATTACAGTTTCCTTGGTTGCCTCTTACACAATTGAAAGGATCTTTTAACGGGGATTCAAGAATTATACACCTTAATGCTACAGGAAAAATAAACAAGATAGATTCTGAAATTTCAATAGATGAACCTATTGATAATGATTATTCAAAAAAACGAATAATCTTGTTAACAATCAGATCAAGAAATAACAGGAAAAAGAATGTTTTTGAGGATATAAAAAATTATATTGGCGGATCTATGAAAATAGAAATGCAGAATATAGATGAAAAACGGCAGAAAGTAAATATTGATCTTATCCGTGCAACAATGTTTATTCCTTGGTTTGGTTGGTATAAACCTTTTGGTCGGTCTGCTCATCTTGTATTTGATTTGATGAACGATTCTGCAATACAATTAAGTAATATACGTTTTGAAAGTGGAGGAGCAATTGCTCTTGGAGATATAAGCTTTGATAACAAAAAAATGTTAGTTATGAAGTTTTCTAAGCTACGTTTTTCATCAGAGGATAATTTTTCTTTAAATCTTAATCAGAGTAAACAAGGATGGGATATAATCTTAAACGGTAAAGCACTGGATGTAAGGTCTTTAGTTAATCAACTACGTTATAAGAAAAATAATGATTTTCAAGATTATGCATCTGTAGCCCTGCATATTAATATTGATAAGGTAATTGGTTTTAATGATCAATTTTTAAATAGTTTTCGTGGTTCTCTAGTCATGAATAAAGGAATTTTTCTCAAGGCTGGTTTTTCCAGTAATATGCAGAACGGTAAACTTGTTACAGCTAATAAAGAAAAGGATCAAAAAACATTAATTATTAACAGCAATGATGCAGGAATCCTTGCAAAGTTTTTTGATTGTTATCGGAGGATGAAAGGGGGAAGCCTTGATTTAAGAGTTGATATTGAAAGTAGAAAACAAATAAATGGACAGTTAGAGGTAAGCAATTTTTCATTGGTTGATGAAAAAAATCTGCAATTTCTTGTTTCTGTACCTGTAGATCAGAATGGTCGTAGTCTTAATGGTGCTGTCAAACGAGATATTAATATTAGCTCAGGTGATTTTCAGAAATTTTTTGTTAATTTTAATGCTGGTGAAGGCAATGTTATTATTAAAAATGGTATACTACGAGGTTCTCTTGTAGGGGCAAGTTTTCAAGGAACCTTGAGAGATGTCAGTAATAAAATAGATATGACAGGAACTTTTATGCCTATTTATGGGCTCAACCAATTATTTTCTAAAGTTCCTTTAATCGGTACCATTCTTGGAAATGGTCAGGATCATGGTCTCATAGGGATAACATTTAAGTTATCTGGAGATTCTGATTTGCCAAAATTATCTGTTAATCCTTTGTCATTAATAGCACCTGGAGTTTTCAGAAAAATTTTTGCATATCAATAGAAAATTTCCTTGAAAAATTTTTTAGTATCTGAGCTTAATAAAAATTAATGATAACGTGGTGTTTTTTTCCAACCGATAGTTTAATGGTTTCTTTAGGATTATAATTATCAGGCCCAAGGCAAAGTCGATCATCAACAATAAGCTGGTCATTTATTTTTACAGCATTGCTTTTTACCTGTCGACGTGCTTCATTATTTGAAGGCGCTAATCCTGATCTAACAATGAGATTTAGAAGTCCTATCCCAACGTTAAACTCATCCATGGGAATATTAATGGTGGGTAACCCATGAGAAAGAGTACCTTCTTCGAAGACTTTAAAAGCAGCTTCCGCAGCTTGTTCAGCCATCTTCCGCCCATGGACTTTAGCGGTAATCTCTGTTGCTAGAATTTTCTTTGCTTCGTTTATTTCTGAGCCTTTTAATTTTGAAAGTCTGTTAATTTCTTCCAGAGATAAAGTGGTAAATACTTTTAGGAAACGAGCAACATCGGCATCATCCGTATTACGCCAATATTGCCAAAAGTCGTATATAGAAGTCAGATCCTGGTCGAGCCATATTGTTCCTGAGTCTGTTTTGCCCATTTTTTTACCACTTGAGGTAACAAGCAATGGTGAAGTTAAGGCAAAAAGCTGCGAAAGCCCTAGACGATGACCAAGATCAACACCATTAATGATATTTCCCCATTGATCTGATCCTCCCATTTGCAAACGACAGTCATATCGTTTAGCAAGTTCTACAAAATCATAAGCTTGCAGAATCATATAGTTGAATTCTAAAAAAGATAATGATTGTTCACGTTGAAGACGTAATTTCACAGAATCAAAAGACAGCATGCGGTTTATAGAAAAATGACAACCAATGTCTCGCAGAAAGTCAAGATATTTTATAGGTGTTAGCCATTCAATATTATTGACCATCAGGGCATCAGTAGCGCCGTCGCCATATTGTAGGAATTGTGAGAAAATACGCTGGATAGAGGAAATATTACTTTGGACAGTATTAACTGTTAACAATTGGCGTGCTTCGTCTTTAAAAGACGGATCACCTATCAGGCCAGTGCCTCCTCCCATTAGTGAAATCGGTTTATGGCCTGTTGTTTGTAACCAATAGAGCATCATTAATTGCATCATATGTCCAACATGCAAGGAAGACGCCGTTGGATCATAGCCTATATAGGCAGTCATGCGTGTTGTATATAAAAGCTTATCAAGTTCCTGTTCATGAGAAATTTGATGTATAAATCCTCGTTCACAAAGAATTTTTAAAAAATCCGATTTTAATTCATACATTATCGTACCTTTTTAAGAAGATTATCAATAATAAATTATAATTCAGTAACAAAGCCTTTCAGTTAGAAAAACTTTATTTAGCCAGAGCTTAGGTTGCTTCTATTTATAGTAGAAAATATACTATATCTTGGCATTATTTATAATCTTTGATATATAACTTTGGGAGGATTTAATTTTAAAAAGTTATATACATAATAACGGGCAATATCAAGATATTCATGAATAGCGATATCTGTCAGAGTAAAATTATAAGATATGGGAATAGGCGTCATAACCACATTTAGAAAGTCACCGTGCATTGCTGTAGCATGAATTCCGAAGTGTTTAAAGTACAATTGACTGCGTTTTAAATGCACAGCTGATGATACTAAAATTATCAAATCTGAGCGATCCTCTTGTAAGATATTGCTAACAAATTGAGCATTTTGAAAAGTATTTAAACTTTTCTCTTCGATTTTTATGTCATCAGGGTTAAGACCCATTTCTACCAGCGTATTACGATAAATCATTGATTCAGAAAACCCGTTTTTCTGAGGATCACCACCGATGATAATAATCTTGCAATCGGATTTTAAATTTTTACAGCTTTTATAAAGCTTTTCAGCTTCAACTATGCGTCCGTAGGCAAAAATTGATGGTTCAAGATTGATAGTGGAAAGATTCTTTACAACTGTTGTACCAGCACCTAATACAATGATCTTGTTATGATCTCTCCATTCATCTTTTGGCTGTATACGATAATAGGATTGTAATTTATTAAGAAGAAAACTTGGTATAGGGCCGCAACCAATTGCGAAAAAAAAGATAAAGAAACAGGTATAAAATAAATAACTGACCTTATAGTATTTAAGGTACCTTAAAGCAATAGGACAAATAAGCAGGAATAACATTATACTAAGAATCATCAATATCTCCATAAATTACATATACTCTATATAAAATAAGGAAATTTGATTCAAGATGATGTTGATTTGGCGTGGTTATTTTGTTTTTATCAAAAAAACCTTCTCTGACTGGAAACCCGAGCTATAGGAGGAAATAATAAGGCATCGTCAGAGAAGGCAAGATATTTAATCAAGGAGATATCCATCTTAAATACCTACTTTAATTGTGTTGGATAAAAGTAAATATAGGCTTTAAAAAAATAGAAAGTTTATTCTTAAATCAAATATTTTAAAAATAACTCATCGAAATAAAAAAGAATCTCAAAGATGTTGATATCTTTGAGCTTCTTTTTTATGAGTTTTTATATAAAGAAACAATATTAGAATTTCACTCCTAATCCAGCTGTCACCAAGTGACTCTTAGGATTGATTCTCATATGGATATCTTGGTTTATATCGAAATTTTTTCCTTGGAAGGGAGTATATCGGTATCCAACACGTGTAAATACACTATCAGTGATAGCATAATCTATCCCTCCTCCAAACGTAACAGAGTTAAAGGCATTATTCTTGGTAATTGAACTTGCTCCCAATGGTCCTGCACTTCCTTCTGTTGAAGTAGTCATTACTGCCCATCCTACTGTTCCGTAAATTAAAGCTTTATCAAAAGCATAACCGGCACGTAGCCTTGCAGAGGCACTAATTTTATTTTTTGTTTTTACATTAAAAGCATTATTAAGCCAAAATTGAGAATTGGCCTTGTTCCAAGAATAGGCTACGTCACCTTCTACACCATATACAATATTGTTGCTTTGCAAATTAAATCCGCCAAAACCACCCAAAACAGGAGCGTTTTTACTTATTGTATTAGAATAGTTGTTATTCATACCCTGTCCTGTATAGTTTAACATGTTTTCATATTTGAAAAAATTTACTCCTGTATTAACACCGAAATATGGTCCTGACCATAGCTGTTTATCACTGAAATTGCTTCCAGAATTATTGGGAGAAGCAGGTACATCACTATAATTAACTGCATCTGCTGCAATTGCAGATATTGATGAAGTTAATAAAAATAGTATAAAAATTAATTTTTGCATTTTGTGATTCCTCAGTTACAGGTTTTCCCGCATCCGTTTTACCACATCCTTGTACATTTACTTAACATGCACATGTCAATCATGACATGTATTGCATATAAAAATCTATAGTTTTTATACAACAAAGTAAACTTTTTAATTTTAAAAAGTAATAAATCATTAAGTTTATAATAAAAGGTCTTTTGGAATGGAAGATTAAGAGGACAAATCAGGAATAGAAAAAACTTGTCGAATAATTTCTTTGATTTTTATAGATTTTATATACGGTATTGATTGAAGCATAGGTAATCAAGAACATGCAATAAGAATAAACTAAAAAACTTTTTTAAGTTATTATCAAAAAATAATGAATAAAAAGGATCGTCCTAAATAAAAATTAAAAGATTAAATGGCGTATCATGAAAAATGATACAATTGTAATGATAAAAAACAATATCAGAATACCACCGCCTATCTGAAACATGGTAAACATTTGGGAGATTTTCTCATTTAATTCGACAATGTCTTGATGGAGATTAGCTTTTATTTCAGAAATGTCCTGATTGACTTTATTACTTGTGCTTGTTATTTCTTCGCTAATCTTGTTGCTTATAGCATCAATTTCCTTGCTGAGAGTGACATTAATATTATCAATCTCCTGGCTCAACTTGCTGCTTATATTTGTTATATCCTGACTAAAACTTGTTTTTGAAGAATTTATTCCTTGAGTAAACTTGTTATTCACAGTCGCTATTTCTTGCAAGAGATTAGCACTGACTGCTGTTATATCCTGGCGGAAATTCATTTTCATCGCCGAGATATCTTGATTCAGTCTTGTATTGACACCATTAATTTCAGAAATTTCCTTACTTAAATTACTATTCAGTACAGCATTCAGGCTGAGATTGACGGCAGTTATTTCTATCCTAAGATCATTGACCGCATTGGAAACATCATCTTTTGTTGCCAAATATTTAAATGCCTCTTTAATGGCACTAGGAGCTTCTTTCGTTTCGCTTTTTCTAACAAAAGTTGACGATGAGTTCATTTTTAAAGCATCCACGCTGCTTTCTTCAGAATTATTGTTTCTAAGAAATGTTGACAATGAGTTCATGGGTAAAACATCTTATATTTGTAATTAAGACACAAGAAAAGCAACTTAATGTATAAAATTTCGATAAATAAAGTTAATTTTAAACATCCATAGATTTATTCGTTCTTTCTAGTGGTGCTAAACATCTTTTATTTTGTCGATAGAGTAATAATGTTAACTAGAAGAAATTGTCAAAAAATAGATACGAGTATTTATTTATGAAATTTTTCATAACTTGATGTTTTATTCTTGAAGAAAAAAGAAAATTCTTTCAATTCATGAAGATTCATGGGAAGAAAAAGTAATTACCTACTGTCAAAAATTTTAGAAACAGCAGATAATGATATCGTTATGCATACGTATTCTTGTTAAGGATTAAAGACCCACGAAGGGTTTTTTGTACAAAAACAAATTGATCATCCTTACAAAAACCTTTTTCAAAGATAGTGAAAGAAGTAGGATCAAAATTTTTACAAGATTCATGAAAGTATCATAAAACATGAAAAAACAAGTGGTTATTCCAAAGAATATCAATTTGTGTTCAGAGTATACCTCTCCAGAGTTTATCCATTTACGGGTTCATTCAGCCTATTCTTTGTTAGAAGGCGCTTTACCTCTTGAAAAAATTCTTGAACAGGCTGTTGAAGACCAACAGCCTGCAATTGCTGTTACAGATACCAACAATCTTTTTGCTGCCATGGAATTTTCACAGGTAGCATTTGCATACGGAGTACAGCCATTAATAGGGTGTCAAATTGATCTGGATATACAAGATAAATTCGAAGAAGAACGTCACAAAAAATCTTCTCTCGTTCAGTTTCCATCTATTGTGCTGTTCGCAGCCAATGAGCAAGGTAATGAACACCTGGTCGATTTAGTGAGTCGAATGTATCTTCAAAAACAGGAACAGAAAGCTATTCATGTATGCTGCTCCTGGTTAGAGGAACAGGGTACAGAAGGGCTTATTGCCTTGACGGGTTCTGTTACTGGTCCTGTAGATATGGCTTTAAAGGAGGGTCATGCTCATATAGCAGAAGAACGATTACTGATATTGCAGAAGCTTTTCGGTGATCGTTTGTATTTAGAATTACAACGCCATGGAAATTATGATCGTTATCATGAAGCAAAAATGGTGAAGCTGGCATATGACTATGATATACCACTAGTAGCAACAAATAATGCTTTTTTTCTATCCCGTGATGATTATGAAGCGCATGATGTTCTGATGGCTGTTGCCTATTCAACAGTTGTTGCAGAAGATGATCGTCCGCGAATGACTCCTGAACATTATCTGAAGCGGCGCTCTGAAATGGTGAGACTTTTTTCTGATCTTCCTGAAGCATTAGAAAATACCGTAGAAGTTGCAAGACGTTGTTCATTTGTTTTAGAAACGCGCGCACCTATTTTGCCACGTTTTTTAGAGACAGGTAAGGGGGGGACGAGTGTTGAAGAAGCAGAAGCACAAGAATTATATACGCAAGCTGTTGAAGGATTAGAGACACGTTTATCCTGTTCAGGGATGTCTGCAGGTTATTCCAAAGAAGAATATTCAAAACGGTTAACTTTTGAACTTGATGTTATCCAGAAAATGAAATTTTCTGGATATTTTTTGATTGTGGCAGATTTTATTAAATGGGCAAAAAAACATGAAATTCCTGTAGGGCCAGGACGTGGTTCCGGGGCAGGATCTCTCGTAGCATATGCTTTGACAATAACTGATGTTGATCCTTTGCGTTTTGCTTTATTTTTTGAGCGATTTTTGAATCCAGATCGTATGTCTATGCCTGATTTTGATATTGATTTTTGTCAGGATCGTCGTGATGAGGTTATTCGCTATGTTCAGGAGAAATATGGTCATGAACAGGTTGCCCAGATTATTACTTTTGGATCATTGCAGGCTAGGGCAGCCTTGCGTGATGTTGGGCGTGCGTTACAGATGCCGTATTCACAGGTTGATCGTATCTGCAAGTTGGTACCTAATAATCCAGCTCACCCAATGCCGTTGGCTAAGGTTATTGTTGAGGAACCACGTTTACAACAGGAGATGGAAAAAGAACCCGGCGTAGCGCGGCTTCTCGAAGTTGCCCAGAAACTTGAAGGATTATATCGCCATGCTTCAACTCATGCTGCAGGTATTGTGATTGGTGATCGTCCCTTATCAAGATTGGTGCCCATGTACCTTGATCCGCGTTCCCAGATGCCAGTGACGCAATTTAATATGAAGTGGGTTGAAAAAGCAGGACTTGTCAAATTCGATTTTCTGGGTTTGAAAACATTAACAGTGCTTAAAAAAGCGATTGATCTTGTAGCCCGGAAGGGCATCCATGTTGATTTGTTAACGATTCCTTTTGATGACCAGAAGACTTATCAACTATTGGCACGTGGTGAAACTGTGGGTGTATTCCAGGTGGAAAGTTCTGGTATGCGCAAGGCATTGATGGGAATGAATCCAGATTGTATTGAAGATATTATTGCACTAGTTTCCTTGTACCGGCCTGGTCCGATGGATAATATTGCTGTTTATAATTCTCGTAAAAATGGTCTTGATACAATAGATTCTATTCATCCATTAATTGACCCCTTGCTCAAGGAAACCCAAGGCGTGATCATTTATCAGGAACAAGTGATGCAGATTGCCCAGTCTCTTTCAGGCTATTCATTGAGTGAGGCTGATGTTTTGCGGCGAGCCATGGGTAAGAAAATTAAGAAAGAGATGGATCAACAGCAGGCACGTTTTATTAGTGGGGCAATGAAAAACAATGTTTCCAGACAACAGGCCTTAAACATTTTTGAATTATTAGCCAAATTTGCTAATTATGGTTTTAATAAATCACATGCTGCAGCGTATGCAATTATTTCCTATCAGACCGCCTGGATGAAAGCACATTATCCTGTTGAGTTTTTGGCAGCGTCGATGACCATGGATATGGGAAATATTGAAAAAATCAATGATTTCTTGCAAGATGCAGCACGCATGGGAATTAAGGTTATTCCACCTTCTTTACAGACTTCATTCAGGGAATTTGAAACAGGCCAAGATTGTATTTATTATTCTTTGGCAGCCATTAAAGGAATAGGGAGCGCAGTTGTTGAGCATATTGTTACAGTCAGAGGTAACAAGCCTTTTGAAAGCTTAGAGGATTTTTGTCTTAGAATTAGTGCCAAACAATTAAATCGCCGGATGTTGGAGAATCTTATTGTTGCGGGTGCTTTTGATTGTTTTGGACATAATCGTGAGCAGCTTGTTGCTGCCGTGGACCGTATTCATGGGTATGCATTACGTGCTGAAGAAGATCGGATCAGTGGTCAGGGAGATATTTTTACTGCTAAAAATGTTGTTGTCGAAAAGATCTCGTTGCCATCTGTTCAGTCTTGGCTTCTTTCTGAACATGCGCATCGTGAATTTCAGGTTCTTGGTTTTTATTTGACGTCACATCCTTTAGAAATTTATCAACCGATACTCGCCAAAATGCATGTTCAGACTTTTGAAAGTTTTAATAATGCTCTCAAAAAGGGTATTCGTGTTGGGCAACTAGGTGCAACAGTTGTCGCCAAAAAACAAAAGAAAAGCCGCAAAGGAAATAAATTGGGTCTTGTCTCTTTTTCTGACCTCCATAATCAGTTTGAGACGGTTTTATTCGCAGAAGCTTTTGAGAAATATTATGATCTGTTAGAGATAGGCCAATCCTTCTTTATTACATTAGAAGTAGATCCACGTTTTGAAATGGGAGGGCTTCGATTACAGGTCGCTCAGTCGCTAGAAAAAAAGTCTATGCAAATGCTCAAAGCAATTAAAATCCGCATTCGGGATCGAGCAGTACTCAATAATATTCAGAAATATCTACAGGAAGGAGAAAGAGGACAAAGCTCTGTCTTTTTATTATTTAAAAAACCGCAATATTATTGTGAAGTGGAGATAGTCTTGCCAAATAAGTATAGGGTTTCTCCTGAAATTATCTGGGCTATACAGAAGCTGGAGGGGATTGTTGATGTCATTCAGATCCTGTAAATCAAAGATGCACGCTGCTTATTTTCTGTGTTACATCGGGCGGCTGATATGCTCAGTGTGTTTTATTTTTTCTGAAAAATTATCCTTGAGGAAATGATTGATCTTTTTTGCTTACCTGTGCTAAGTGTTAAGGGTTCAGTCCTTACAGGATTTAATAATGCGTTTTTCCAATTCTTTTGTTGATGATCTTTTAGCTCGTGTTTCAATTTCCCAAGTAATTGGTAATTATGTTACCTGGGATAAAAAAAAGACCAATGTCGTACGAGGAGATTATTGGGCCTGCTGTCCTTTTCATCAAGAAAAAACACCAAGTTTTCATTGTAACAATAATAAGGGCTATTATTATTGTTTCAGTTGTCATGCGAGCGGTAATCATATTTCTTTTTTGTCGGCAATAAAGGGTTTTAGTTTTGCAGATGCTATACAACAGATTGCTGATATTGCAGGTGTTTCTGTTCCTCGTAGTGATTTACAAACACAGAAATCAAATAAGACTGAAGAAGAAACTTTAATCTCTATAATTGAGATGGCAACACTTTTTTTCCAGAATTCCTTACAAAACCAATCAGCAGAATATGCACGTGGTTATTTGAATCAACGAGGAATCAACAGTCGTTCTATTGAAATTTTCAGATTAGGGTATGCCCCGGATAATCGCCATGCCTTGACAGAATATCTTACTGAACGTGGAGTTCCCAGAGAGAAGATTGAAGCCAGTGGTCTTATTGTTCATGGATCTGATATTCCTGTTTCTTATGATCGTTTTCGGCACCGTATTATCTTTCCTATTTTTTCTGCTGCTGGCAAGGTTATTGCTTTTGGAGGACGGGCTCTTTCAAAAGATATTGCTGCTAAATATCTTAATTCGAATGAAACAATTCTCTTTCGGAAAGGAGAGTTACTTTATAATTTTTTTGGTGCGCGTAATGCTTTAAAAAGGATTCTACCTGAAGAGATTTCTAAAAGAAAAGGAGTACAACCTCAGAGTAGAGAGACAGTTGTACTCGTTGAAGGATATATGGATGTCATTAGCTTGCATCAATCAGGTATTCAGAACGTTGTTTCTCCTCTTGGAACGGCAATAACAGAACGGCAGTTGCAGTTGCTTTGGCAATTATCTTTACATCCTGTTGTTTGTTTTGATGGTGATGAAGCTGGATTTCGTGCTGCTTCTAGACTCATAGATCTGGCCTTGCCTTATTTGCAGCCAGAAAAGAGTTTATCGTTTATTATTTTGCCTAATGGAAAAGATCCGGATAGCTTTATTCGTGAAGAAGGAAAAGAGGCGTTTGAGCTTCTCATCGCGCAGGCTTTACCATTCGTTGCTATGCTTTGGCAACGAGAAACAGTTGGTGATGAGGCTAAAACTCCTGAAATGAAAGCTGCTTTGGAAACACGTCTTCAACAAGCCATTGAACGTATTAACCATAAAACATTACGGTATCATTATCTCCAGGATATTCGACAGCGTCTTTATTTTTTATTTCAGAAAAATTCCTCATATCAACACTCTCAGAAGAAGTCTCAAAGATATCATCCCTCTGCTGATCGCTTTTCTTCTGTCAAATTATTGGCCTCCGAGCGTTTGCAGAAATCAAAACTTGTACAAGGATCGAAATCGCAGCAACCTTCTTTACGTGAAACAGTTCTTCTGTTAACACTTATTAATCATCCACAACTTTTAGTAGAAGATTATGATGAGCTTTTGCAGGTTACTTATCAAAATCCTGACTTGCAGAATTTATGGTCCTGTTTGATTAGTGAATTTGTTGTAGCCCAAAGTTTTTCACATGAAAAACTTCTAGAAAAATTGCAAGAACGTGGTTTTACAGCTTTACTTCAAAGTCTTGATCAACAGATTCGGAAGGTTGGTTTGTGGTCAATTACATCTGATGCTGACCTTGTTGATGCACGTCAAGGGTACCAGCAAGCTCTTAAACTCTATAAACGTTCACGGTTCTTATATCAACAGAAAGTAGAACTTGAGAATCAGATTGCTGAAGCTACTGAAAGAGAAGAAGAAGAGCAAATTGTATCTCTTTTAAATAGGCTTAATCACATTCAGTTGGAAATTAAGAATATTGAAAATCAGGATGCTATGGTTTCTGATAGTGAGAATTTTTTATAAAAAAGCAAATTGTTTAAAAAAGCATTGCAATTCTTTAAAAATTTCTCTTGCTAACTAGCTATTGTCAGCTTATAACTGAATACCTTGCTTAGAAGCATTTTTGGCGATAAATGCAGTATTGTTATTAGTTGTGTGTTAACGCGTTTGGCAAGTAAGTTATGAGCTGTAACAGCTTTAAAAGCTCTGTGTGAACTATTGAATATTGATGTTGTATCCTTTTAGGAAGATGTAATTTTTTTGATCAGAAGTCTTTTCTTAGTTTAAATTTCTAAAATGTACAATATGCAGCCATCATAGTTTCTTGTGTAGATCTGTTTTATCTGAGAAGGATAATATAAAGGGCAATTCTAGCAATTAGGGATAAGTATTTTATGATTGATCAGTTTGATCGCAATTTGTGTATAGGTTGCTTTTACAGACATTCTCAGGAGAAAATAGCGTGTCTGAAGAGTCAAAAATAATTCATCTTTTTATCTCTTATGCTGAAAATAAAGCTATTGATGAATGGGGAATGCGGAATGCTGTTAAAAATAAAGCACAAGCTATTCGTCGTCTTTGCAGAATAGGGTTAACAGCTGTTTCTGTTATGGATTCTCTGGAAAAAAATATATCAAGTGTTGCTTTTTGTGTGAATTCTTTTATTGGTAATATTCAATCTATTAAAGATTCTGAACAGGAAGCAGGAAAAAAGAATCCTAAAATCTCAAAGCTTGTGAACGAAAATTCACTGGAATTACTCTCTAGAATAGATGAAGTTCTAAAGAGTTTGTTACCTTTAAAAGATAGGATTAGGATGGATTGTGAGCTTGGCCTTATTCAAGATAAAGAAGATGAAAAAATAAAACAGCAACTTTTTAAAGAATATCTCGAGCTTCTTGATAAAAAGGGAATAAAGTTAACAAAGCAATAAGACTTCATGAATAGCTATTTTGAGCTCTTTATATGATAAGAGATAACGTGTTGGTTAAAAAATGTAACTTCGAAGCTCTGCATATCAGAGTTTTTATGATGAAAATCAATCATCAATGGCTGGACTTACGTTTATAATATAGCTAAAAAGTTATAAAAACTTTATCAGAAAAGATACTTTATTTTATGATGACTACAGCAGTTCAGTCAGCTATTCGTAGTATTTCAATAGAGAGGAATGCTTTGCTTTCTTTAGAGTTAGCTCTAAGTCAAAAGTTAGCTCAGCCTTTTAGTAAAGCTGTTGAGATTATCAGCAAGATTAGTGGTAGGGTCATTGTTACAGGTGTAGGGAAAAGTGGTCATATTGGTGCCAAACTTGCGGCTACATTGGCCTCTACAGGTACACCCGCTTTTTTTGTTCATGCTGCAGAAGCTAATCATGGCGATCTTGGTATGATTGCTCAAGATGATGTTATTATTGCTATGTCTTGGAGTGGTGAGACTGATGAATTGAAAGCAATTCTTTGCTATTCAAAACGTTTTTCTATTCCGTTGATTGCCATTACCTCTGGTGAAAAATCAACATTAGCAGCACATGCAGATATCCTATTAATTTTGCCAAAAGAACAGGAAGCTTGTCCACATGGGCTAGCACCTACAACATCTACAATGATGCAATTAGCAATTGGTGATGCTCTCGCTGTTGCTCTCTTAGAAGCACATAATTTCAGTGCAGATGATTTTCGTGTTTTTCATCCAGGTGGTAAACTGGGTTCATTATTACGTCGTGTTGTTGATGTTATGCATAGTGGTGAACGTATTCCTCTTGTACCACTCGGTACAAAATTATCAGAAGCCATTCAGATTCTTTCAGAAAAGAAATTTGGTTGTGTAGCGATTATTAATAATCATCGTCAGCTTGTCGGCATTATGACAGAAGGAGATGTGTTTAGAAATTTTGAAAAAGATCTTACGAAATTAATTGTAGATGACCTTATGTCTAAAGATCCTAAAACAGTCATGGTGGATACTTTAGCAACAATAGCAATGAGTTTATTGCAAAAATATAATATTTCAGTTTTGATAGTTGTTGATCCTCATCGACGTCCTGTTGGAATTTTGCATTTTCTAGATCTTTTAAGAGTTGGTATTGTTTAAAGGAGTAACATATAAAACATTATCTTTGACTTCTGTTACTAATACACAGGTGTTTTTAGGAACATAAGGGCTAGAAATACGCCACATCGTTCCATCTAAAGAAATAAAGGAAGATTCTTTGTCCAGTGTTTTTGTCAGAAAAATTGTCCGACCAATAAGGCTTTCTGCTCGGCGGTTTAATAAAGGTTCATCACTTTTTTTATTATTTTTAGCCCAGTGACGGCCAATAATGGTAAGTGCAATTGATAATATAGAAAATAGCAATGTTTGTATTTGCCAATTCCAGAGGAGGGTTTCCTGTAAGAGGAGAGAAATTATTCCAACCAACACAGCTGCACATCCTGACCAAATAATAATTAAACTTGGGATTAATAACTCAACAAGTATCATTAAGAAACCAGCTACACACCACAACCAAGGTCCTGGAAGAAAACTCCACGATATTATCATATTAGTTAATTTCAGTTTGTGGTACAGAAATAGAGGGATCATGTACTTGCATTTGTGTAGAATTATGCATCCATGGATTGCGTTGTGTCCGTGGAGCAGAAGATGGGATATTATTTTGTATGTGTGATTCGTCTCTTTGTTGTTTTTTTGTTTCTTTTTTAGAATCAATATTTGTAGTACTTTGAATTTCATTCATAATTGCTGATATTCCTCCTAGTGATCCTATAATAGAAGAAAACTCCATGGGCATTAACACAAGCTTTGAATTTTGTGCTATGCCCATATTAGCTAGAGCTTGAATGTATTTTTGGGCAATAAAATAATTTAATGCTTGTATATCGCCATTAGCAATAGCATCAGAGATCATTCGTGTAGCAATAGCTTCTGCTTCTGCAAGGCGTTCACGTGCTTCAGCATCACGAAAAGCAACTTCCCGTTGACCTTCTGCCTTCAAGATAGCAGCTTGTTTCGCTCCTTCTGCTCTTAGAATTTGTGCATTACGCAAGCCTTCTGCTTCAAGGACTTGTGCTCTTTTTTCTCGCTCTGCTTTCATTTGACGCGCCATGGCTGCAATCAGATCATTGGGTGGACTGATATCCTTGATTTCTACTCGTGTAACCTTAACGCCCCAGGGTGTTACAGCTTCATCAACAGCTCTTAACAGATTTTCATTAATTGATTCGCGGTTAGAAAGGAGTTCATCAAGATCCATAGATCCCATAACAGAACGAATATTGGTCATAGTTAAATTAAGGATAGCATTTTCTAGATGATCTATTTGGTATGAAGCTTTTGCAACATTCAAAATCTGATAAAAGGCAACAGCATCACAAGAGATAGAGGCATTGTCTTTTGTGATGACTTCCTGTGTTGGTACGTTCAGGACTTTTTCCATAACATTCATTCTTTTTCCAATTCTTTCAATGATTGGAAAAATCATGTTGAAACCAGGCTCCAGAATTCGGGTATAGCGACCAAATCGTTCAACAGTGCAACGTTCACCTTGAGGGATCATTTTGATACTGATAAATAACATTAAAATGATAAAAGTAGCGGTTATAATTAATATTATGTTTATGTCAGTCATTATACTGTCCTTTTTATAAATAGGTTACGCACTGCACTGATTGGATTTCAAATCCATCCCATTAATTCACGGCGTATAATTTTTTCTAAAAGGAGTATGCCTGATATGCTGTTATTAAGGCAAGGGATATACGTAAATTTTTTACCGCCATTGTGGATAAAAATTTCACGACTTTCATTAGCAATTTCATCCAAAGTTTCTAAACAATCAGATACAAATCCAGGAGTAATCACTGCCAAGTTCTTTAATCCGTTTTTGGCGAGTTGTTGAATGGTTTGGGCCGTATAGGGAGTTAACCATTCTGAAGGTCCAAAACGAGACTGAAAAGTTATTTTGAAATATTCTGAAGAAAGTTTAAGAGCTTCTTGTAAAAGACGGCCTGTTTTTTGGCAATGGCAGTGATAGGGATCACCTTTTTGAAAATAGGATAGAGGAATACCATGGAAAGAAGCTATCAGCATTTCAGGTTCCCAGTCCATTTTTTTCATATGTGAGCGGACTGAATTCGCAAGTGCTTTAATATAGTCAGGATCATCATAATAGGGAGGAACAACCCGTATTGTTGGTTGCCAGCGCATCCGGGCCAATTTTTGAAAAGCCTTGTCTTGGACCGAGGCTGTTGTTGCTGCTGCATATTGTGGATAAAGAGGAAATAAAAGGATACGGTCGCATCCCTGATTTTTTAAACTTTCTATTTTCTCGTCTATTGAAGGTTTTCCATATCGCATCGACCATTCAACAATCAGGGAAGGGTGATCTTCCAGTTTTTTGCCAAGATCAAACGCCTGGTTGCGCGTATGCGTGAGAAGAAAGCTTTCATTTTGTTCGATATTCCAAATGCGTTTGTAGCCTTTACTCACTTTTTGAGGACGTAGATTAAGGATAATGCCAAACAGGATAGGATACCATTGCCAACGTGGTCGCTCAACAACACGTCGATCAAGTAAAAATTCCTGCAGATAACGGCGAATTGACAAAAATTTTGTGGAATCTGGTGTTCCGAGATTGACAATCAAAACACCGATTTTCCCATATTTTATATCAGGATGATTTGTAGGTAAGGATAATGATGATTTCATAAATTGATCAGTTTCAGACTTTAACAATTATTGTGGCTTTTGTTTTAAAAAAAACATGTTCCTTAAGGGTATTAAAAGTTGTTTTTATACTATAACAAACCGTATCTTTTTTCATCTTTTAATACAGAATATATTATTGACAAGGGATTCATTAATCAGAAGCCATAAAAAATATATACACTATAATTTTTTACAGATTATCTTTTTAACAAGGTTTAGTCTTCGATTTGTGATTGTGAAGGCGGTGGCATGTCAGGAGATGGAGCCGTTGGTATTCCATGTGATGATTGTGTGGTTTGTGTGGTTTGTGTACCGCTTGATAAGATTTGCGTTGTATCTTGAGACACTTGCGGTGGGTTTTGCGGAGAGGAAAGGGATAGCGGATTATTAGGTGGTGGGGTAAACTTCGAACGAGAAAGAGAAAAGTGACTATTATTTTCAGAAGTACAGCTCAATTTCTCTTCTTTTACTAGAGAACAATGAATACGTTGCAAGCTATTTCTAACTAATGATGTCATATCAATATCTACTTCTGTTGCAGAAGTTTGACGATAGAAACCTGTTGCTAATGTAGTATTGGAGCCATCAGTAGAATGAGTCTTGAAGGTTCCATCTGATTGAAAAGTAGAAATTATTCCATTTTGATCTTCCCAGATTCCTTCTATAAAGGATTTATGAACAGAAGAATGTTGTTGTAGATTATTGTTTAAAGAAGAACAAGCGGTGACTGCAAAAGCAAAAGTAGTCATCACAACACGAGTTGGTACTTTCATTTAAGCATATCCCCTTTCAAGTACTTTGTAAATTATTCCTAATAACGGAAACTATTATTAATATATATATAGTTAAAAGGAAATAATAAACTATTTTTTTAGGATGTATAGAGATTCTATGATCAAAAAGATAGGCAAAAAAATGTAAAATTTTCTATTATTCATGAAATTGATTTTATTTTTGAACATTAAATTTCATTGATCTTCTAGTTTATAAATTATTGCTTCGAACTTTTATTTGAAATTATTGAAAAAAGTCATCAGGATAAGAGCAATCAGAAGTTTTGTTCATCATCGCAAAACGGGCTTTTAAAAGACATTCTTGATATTCTTGCCAGGCATTGGAATCATAGACAATGCCGCTACCAACATTCAAAACCGCTTTGTTTTGTCTGAAAAGACTCAGTGTGCGGATAGCAACTGAAAAACACATTGTATTTTGTGGTGAAATAAAGCCGATGGCACCGCAATAAACATCACGTGGTTCTTCTTCTATTCCATGGAGTAATTCCATTGTTCGAATTTTAGGCACTCCTGTTACGGAACCGCAGGGAAACAATGCAGAAAAAATATCTTTTATAGATAAATTTTTCTTTAATTGTCCGCGAACGCTGCTTACCATCTGATGAACAGTGGTGTAGGTCTCTATCTTAAAAAGATCTGGTGTTTGTAGTGTCTCTTCCAAAGAAATGCGAGAAATATCATTACGTAGAAGATCTACAATCATACGGTTTTCAGCAAGATTTTTAACATCTGTACGTAAATTTTCAATAATCTCCTGATCTTCAGAGATTGTTTTTCCACGTGGCATCGTTCCTTTCATAGGTCGTGTTTCAATCTGGAGGTTATTATCAATACGAAAAAAGAGTTCTGGGGAACGTGATAAGATAAGCGGTTCTTCCATTGCTATAAAAGCACCATAAGGTACAGGTTGATAATTGATGAGAGAGAAAAATACAGCAAGGGGATCTCCTGTCCAGGATGCTGTTATGGGCATTGTAAGATTTCCCTGAAAAGAATCTCCACGTTGCAGACTTTGATGAAATTGCTGAAATTTTTTCTGATAAACATCAAAACTCCAGGTAACGTGCAGATCCTTCAGAAAGCTTTCTGTTAGAACCTCTTTGCTATATTTAAGAAGCTGTTGGTTGTAATTTTGGAAAACAGGTTTATCAAATATCCCGAAACACAAGAGAGGTGTTTTACGGTTGAAGCTTGCAAGAGGTTTTAGTCGTTTCTCAAATAGGAATCCTGCTTCATAAGAAATATAACCGGCCAGCCATTTCCCAGCCAGCCGAGCTTCTTCAAGATATGAAAATGCTTTCCATAAATCCTCTTCATTTCTGGCACAAATTATCTCTTTTGGTTCTGTAAATAACAGGTTTTTTCGTTTCCAATCATCACATAACAGAATAAAAGGATCTTTATCGAGCTTTAAAGATACCAAAGTTTTTATCTCAAGATTTTTATAATATAGGGTTATTATTATCCATGGTTGCGAGATCATCAATTAGATTTTCGATGATTTTTAATCCTTGTGTCCAGAAAGAGGGATCAGTTGCATTGATACCAAAGGGTTTGAGCATCTTGGAGTAGTTCTGAGAGCCACCTGCACGTAAAAGCGTTAAATATTTTTCCTGAAAATCTTTAAGCTGTCCACTTTCATAAATCGCATATAATGAATTTACCAGACAATTTCCGAAAGCATATGCATAAACATAAAAAGGAGAGTGTATAAAATGAGGAATCATCATCCATAAAGTCTCGTACCCATGATCAAGATTTACTGACGGACCAAGGCTTTGTGTTTGGGTTGACTTCCATATTTCAGAAATGCGTTCTATAGGAAGTTCCCCTTTGCGTCGTTCAGTATGAATTTGATACTCAAAATCATAAAATGCAATTTGACGAACAACAGTAGCAAGCATATCTTCAATTTTACGAGCCAGCAGGCCCTTGCGCTCCTGTGAATTGGATATTTGTTTGTATAAGGCCTGAAAAGTTAGTGTTTCTCCAAAAATAGAAGCTGTTTCTGCCATTGTTAAGGGGGTTCCTGACATTAAAATTCCCTGATCTGCGGCAAGTACTTGATGAATACCATGTCCTATTTCATGTGCTAATGTCATTACGTCGAGAGGTGTTCCTAAATAATTTATGAGAATATAAGGGTGTACAGAAGGAACAGTCGGATGGGCAAAAGCTCCTGATGCCTTTCCAGGTCTCTGAGGCGTATCAATCCAATTATTTGTAAAGAACATTTCAGCAATTTTGCTCATTTTTGGCGAAAAATCGTCATAGGCAGAGAGAACAATATCCTTGGCTTTGGTGAACGGAATTATTGATTGAGGTGTATCTGGTAAGGGAGCCAGACGATCCCAGAAATTCATTTGCTGCATACCCAGCCATTGGCTTTTCAGTTTATAGTAGCGGTGTGCCAGGTTTGAATAAGAAGATTTTACAGCAGCTACAAGGGATTCAACGACTTCACGTTCTACATCATTGGATAGATGTCGACTGTCAGCAGGATCCTGATATTTCCGCCAACGATCAGAAATTTCTTTATCTTTAGCAAGCGTATTCGTAATAAATGAAAACAGGCGTGCATTTTCCTTAAATGTTTTAACCATGGACATTGCTGCTGTTTTACGAACTTGCTCATCTGATTCTTGCAAACGATGGGATACTTCTCCCAAGGTCAGAGCTACATTATCCACTTCAAAACGTAGAGATGCTGAAGTTTCATCATAAAGGCGGACAAATGCCTCATTTCCTGTTTGCGATGTTTCCATAAAGAGATGTTCTAGAGTGCCATCCAACAAATGAGGTTTATATCTTCGGATATTTTTTATCCATGGAAAGTAATGTGCAACAAGAGGATCTATACCGCATATCTTTTCTAGAAGAACATCATCAAGTTTATTGATTTCTAAATCAAAAAAGATAAGTCGACTGCTTATGTTTGTTAACTGTGCCATGGTATCTGCATAAAATTTTCCAAGAACAGGATCAGAAAGATTGGAGTAATGATTTAATTGCGCATAGGAACTGATTTTGATACCAAGTTCTGAGAGTTTCTCATATTCAGAAATAGCTGTTCCCAGGCTTTCTTGGCCGCTGCTATTCGCTGCATTTTCCAGATGACCTTTCCAACGCTTTTCAAAAGAAACTGTTTCATTATTAAAATAGTCAAGATCATTGGTAAATTCTTTACTGTCAGGTGAGGGATAAAGATCTTCTAGTTTCCATTGCGGCAAAATACCTAAATCCTTTTCGGAACAGCTGAATTTTCTATGCTCCGAATCAGCAAGATTTCTTTGAAAAAGGATCTGAAGAAAATGATTTTTTTTGTAAAGCGTTCTAGACATTTTTGCTTTCCTGTCAAGTTTAGTTGAATGTGAATTGACTTCATTCATAAAACAATAATTTCTTTGAAATCTCTCTCTCTTGAGTATTATTTTCTAATAATACAATTACTAGTTTTGTAAAATTAGAGTCTTCTATCAAAGATAATATTCAATTGGGTTTAGTACACTTATTCAATAAATGCTAACTTAGGAGAGTACATGGTAAAAAAAACAGATATATATAAAGTTATGAATATCCTTATTATAGATAAGGATTATGAACAACGCAAATTTCTTAAGACAGTATTAAAAAGTTATGGATATGAAGTTTTTCTTGTTACACATTTAAAGGCAGCACTTGCGGTTTTGGATTCTTCTAAGATTGAAGTTATTTTTATTGACTGGACTATTTGTTCAATGAACAGTATAGAGTTATTGCAGGAAATTTTAAAGAAATTTTCTTCTATTTCTGTTATTGTTTTTTTGCGTCGTGATGATGTTAATGCTATTGACCAGGCTATGAAAGTCGGGGCGTTTTATTTTTTATTCAAACCTTTGTCAGAAGAAAGACTAATTTTTTCGTTAAAAGAAACTATTAATCAAAATATAGATTTACATCCCATGTCAAGATTTTATAAAAACATAATAAATCTCGATCGTTTCGTGTCAATGAATGATGATATGATCCGGGTTATTAATCTTGCAAAAAAAGCTTCTGAGTATTCTATTCCTGTTATCCTTGAAGGGGAATCAGGCGTTGGAAAACAGATGCTTGCTCGAGCCATACATGCTTCTGGATTGCATTCTTCCTCGCCTTTTATAGTTGTCAATTGTCGCCTTATTAATCGGGAGTATATTGAAAAAATTTTGTTTGGGTATCGTGAGATCTCAACGCGAGGAGAGACTATCCAATATGTTGGAAAATTCATTGAGGCAAACGGTGGAACGCTTTTTATTGAAGAACCCAGTGAATTGCCCCTTGAAACGCAAAAAAAATTGTTACGGGCTATCGAATCATCTGAGATTGAAACAGCGGATTCATATTTGTCAAGCAAGGTTGACGTACGATGTATCTTTTCTACAGATAAAAATCTTGTAGAAGAAGTAGCAAATTGTCGCTTACGTGAAGATTTTTATTATAAGATTAATGTTTTCCCTATTATTGTTCCAGCATTGCGTAAGCGTCGAGAAGATATTCCTTATTTGGCTCGAACTTTTCTGAAACATTTTTGCGTGCAAAACAGAACAGGGCCTCTTTATTTTTCATCTGATGCATTAGCTTTTCTTAGTGCATATAATTGGCCTGGAAATATGCGACAACTTGAAAATGCAGTATTTCGTGCAGCTGTTTTAAGTAAGAATTTTGAATTAACATCAAAAGATTTTTCTTATATTAATCAAAATATTAATAATCCTGCACTATCTCTTGTCTGTAAACCCGAAACATCTTCTTCTAGCAATTCTATCTTTCCTGTTAATGAGTTGACGGGTCAACTTCGTAGCCTCTCTGAAGTTGAAGCAGAAATGATCGAACTAGCTTTAAAATTATACCAAGGCCATATAAGTGAAGTAGCACGAAGGTTAGGGATAGGAAGATCTACTCTTTACCGTAAAATTAAAGAATATAACATTGATATGACTGAGTATGCAAAGAATACGGATTCCTCGTCTATAGAAATATAGAAGCAATATATTATTTAGTATTTTAAAGAATTTTTTAAAGAAATTTTAAGATTTAGGGCATCATATCTTTTCAATAGAAAAGAGAATGATGTTCTCGTAAAATTTGATGAATACATAAATTTCTTGAAAAAATTTATGAAATTATGAAAAGACATGTGATATTTTTGCCTCTATGTCACCGTAATCAATTATCAAAATATTGATGATTGAAGAACTTTTAAATGAGGATTAATGTTGTATTTAATTTTTAATTTATTATATTTGAGTATAAAAAAAATTTTTTTATAATATTAAATTGTAATTATAAAAATATGTTGTTTTTGTTACAATTTTTAAAAGCTGTATTTAATTTTTTAAAAAAATCTTTTCCTTGGTTAGCAGTTTTCCTGTTACTTTTGCCGATAGCGATAGATTATCCGTTGCAAGCATCTCCTGAAATACGAACTTTAAAGTTGTATCTTGTGCATACAGGAGAAAAAATTGTAGTTACTTTTAAGAGAAATGGTAAATATGACCATGCCGGTTTGTTGAAGTTAAGTCGTGCCTTGCGTGATTGGAGAAGAAATCAAGTGGTCATGATGGATCCAAGGTTGTTTGACCTGATTTGGAATGTTTATCGTCAGGTTAATACGAATGAATATATCCATGTTTTATGTGGATTTCGTTCTCGACAGACCAATTACATGTTGCGTTTAAAGAGCAGCAAAGTTGCTGAAAATAGCCAGCATATTTTAGGAAAAGCTATGGATTTTTACATTCCTGGTGTCCCATTAAAGAAGCTGCGTGAGGTGGGAATGCGATTGCAAGGTGGGGGTGTTGGATATTATCCTGAATCAGCATCTCCTTTTGTTCATCTGGATGTTGGTGGAGTACGCGCCTGGCCACGGATGACGCGTTATGAGTTGGCACGTCTTTTCCCTGATGGAAAGACGATGCATCTTCCTTCTGATGGAAAGCCAATGCCTGGTTATCAGCAGGCATTGAATGATTATAAAAATCATATGGTCAATTATCAATCGCAGATCGGAAAAAGAAATAATTCCAATTCTGAACACCCTCTTACACTTATGGCAATGTTATTCAGTTCTAGAAAACAGGAAAGTAGAAGAAATTATAAATCGGATAAACAGGACAGCTTGCAGCTTGCAAAGAAAATATATTCTACACCTGTTTCTGTTGCAAAACATGATACTGATGAAAATTCTGCTCCTACGATTGCTATTGATCAGAAAAAAGATCAGGAAAACCTGCAGCAGGCTAGCCTATCGGGTATTCCTATTCCGCAGTATCGTTCAAATGCTGTACAAGAAGAAAAAATCATGGCATTTAATGAGGCATCTCCATCAGTATCTTCTAATCCTGATGAAATATTTTCATCTATTCTTTCTGAAAAATTGAATAATTCTTCTAGCTCATTGTTGTCTGATAATGTTCCTATTCCTGCATTTCTAGAACGCCCAAGCCAAAATGATAATAATCAGGGTATTGTGATGGCTTATGCTGAACAATTAGGTATGCACGATTTGATGGTTCCGACTCCTGTTACGCGTCCATTGCAAACAGACTCCTTAGAAAGTTCAAATACCGAAGAGCAAAATGGAGATGAGACTGATGTTTCATTAACCCCTGAAATGGTAAAATTGCTCGAAGAACAAATAAAGAAACACCAATTAGAAGATTCCTCAAATCATTCTTTTCAGAAAAAAAACGAAGAAAAACGTCCTCCTGAAAACAAGGTAGCCTCTTTGAATCCTTCTTCTTATGCAAATGTCGAGAATTTAAAAGGAATTAACCTGGATAAAAGAGTACGAATACGTGCAAAATGGGCATTTAATAAGCAGAAAATTTCTGCTTTTAAAGACGGGATACAACCCGTTCGATTTTCAACCTTGAAAGTAGCCCAAAAACCAACAATGGTGTACGTTGGAGGTTTTTCATCTATTAACACCTCTGTTGATTCTTCTCATTTTACAGGCGCAGCTGTTAATTTTATGAAAGCCTATAAATTCTGATGTCTATAAGAAAGAGAACTTTTCTTTCAATTTTATTGTTCAGGATAGTTGATGAGTAATGAATATTAAGCTTGTTGCTTAATAGCAGAATAGAAACGCTACAGGAAATGTGTTATCGAGAGCCGGATTAGTCAGCATCGCTGTTACCCTGATTGTGGTCATCAAAGTTTTTCAACGGCCCCCTGTGTCATTAACACAGAATGATACGGAGCAATATGATCTAAGGATTTTCTATTAGGCCCCTAGCCGTAATGTTGAGATGACAATCATACAAATCCGGTGAATCATCATCTGGTTTTCTGTCTAACACACTTGGATCAGTTTTATTGCAGGTAATCGACGGGCTTGACAGATAGTTCTTATTCATTCCGGCTTCAGATACAATATATCCATTTAATTTTTGAGCATATTCCAGATGTTTATAAATTTCTTTAGCTTCTTGATTTTCAAAGTGAATGAATAATGTCGTATTTTTATTCTTATCTTCATGTTTACTCAAAGAGCTACTGGCAAAAACACATGAACTGTCGACGATAGCGGCAAGCGTTACGGATAAAAAAAGGTTTTTTTTCATAGGAATTTTTCTTTATTATAAAGGAATAAAAAGATTATAAAACTAGTTTCTTAGTAAAGCCTTAAATTTTTTGTTACAATAGAAAGGCTCTTAACTTAAAAAATAACGGTTTAAAATGATCAATAAAGAGCGGTTGTTACGAGATAATCGTTTATGTAAAGCCATCGTTGGATTATCAATCGAAGAATTAAAAAATGTATCAGCCCAATTTTCAGCTTGTGATTAGAGTTATCAGAAGAATAGAGCATTGAATTATTTGTCATGATTTAGTTTTAAAATAGAAGATTAAAAACTTGACCATTCAAAAAAATCAACAGTTATGGTCTTCTAATCCACCATCGTTATTGCTACTTAGGCTTTCTAAAACTATATTATACAAATAGGTATCCCTTTTCATGGCGTTCTTGATTCTCGTTTGGTAGCTTGAGATATTTAGGAAAAGCGTTTGAGAGAAAAGGGAGAAAGATCAAATTCAGTAAGGCTGTTTTGAGAAAATTTCATAGCGATTTCTCCTAATACACTAGAAAACTTGAAGCCATGTCCACTTAACCCGGTGATAACCATGATTTGATCTGTTAACTGATCCAGAATAAAATCTTCATCAGGACTGAGCTCGTAACTGCACGATTCTCCGTGGAGCAAGACCTGGATATCAGGCAAGAAAGATTGAAGGAAATCAGAAACTTCCTGTCGGTCGCTCTCTAGATTGCCAAACGGTTGGCACTGCTCTGGAGAAGTGATCAATTGACCCCCTTGGTGCTTGCCAACTTTTAATCCATGTTTATCCGCAGGAAAGCCATAATAATGGCAACCATCTTGTGCTTCGATGATAAATGCAGGAAAATGATTATCGATACTGTAATCCTCATTTGCTTGATACCAGGTGAATACCTTGCGAATCGCTGTAATAGGCCATTGTGGAAGAAGAAATTTTATCCATGTTCCAGTGCTGATTACTGCTTTGTGTCCCCGAAAACGACCAAAGGATGTTGTAACTTCCACGCCTTCTGAGAGAGGTATCAAGTTGTTGACAGTGCATTGGAATAGCTGTTGGCAATTGACTTGCTTTGCAAGGCGAATATAGGCTGTAACCGCTTTTTCGCTATACAAAAAACCTGCATTTGCTTCATAAATTCCGATGTAGCCTGATGGGATCTTGAACATCGGCCAACGCTGCAATATTTCTTCTCGTTCAAGAAATTCAACAGGAAGCGAAAACATTTTAGCACTTCGTTGCATACGGCTTATAAAATTCGATGCTTTTGGAGCAATATGCAAAAGCCCACATTCTTGGAGCAATTTTTCGCCGCTATCATGCATGACTTTCTTCCAGAGTGTTCGCGCACGAAGGAGCATAGGCACATATTTTTCTCCTTCAGCATAGGCATAACGTATAATACGGGTTTTCCCATGATGACTACCCTGTGTGTGCGGCGGATGAGTGGTATCAAATGCTAGAACCTTAAGTCCTGCTTGTGCAGCATAATAACTCGTAGCTGCACCTATTGAACCACTTCCAATTACAAAAAGATCGTAATCATAAGACATAACCACCCTTTTAGACACCTCTTTCAAATAATCAATGCTAATACTGTGGTTGGCCTTTTTGAAGCCTTTTCCTAGCTATTTCTGTAGTCAGGTATTCAAATACCCTGTAAAACACAGATTATAATTGCGATATATGCAGAACTCTTCTATTGATAGACAGTAATTTTTCATCAAAACAATTGTAATATATTAAAAATATTACGACAATATGATAAACACGGAAAATTCTTAACGAATTGCTTTTCCTGTTTCTTCTTGATACGTATTCTTAATTTTCCTTCTGAGGATCAATGATATCAGGCTGCTTGAGAAACTATGTTGATACATAGTTCCAGAAGAAAATTTCTAACTTAATTTAGAAATTTTCTAAAAGTGTTGAGTATCTTTTTATAGAGATAAGATTTTTCTTTGCAAAGGTGATCTCTATCCTTTAAGAAAGAAGGCTCGTCTGGGAGTCAATGTTATCAGTAAGGATAATCTATTTTCTGACGGTTTAGGTTATCTTTTAAGGAGCAATCCAATGTCTGACAGTATTCAAAATTTTGCACGAGATCAACTTTTGGCTTTTATCGAGCGTATTGAGCGTCTGGAAGAAGAGAAAAGGACAATAGCTGATAGTATAAAGGATATTTATCATGAAGCCAAAAGCGGCGGTTTCGATATTAAGGTTCTAAAAAAGTTATTTCCTTGCGTAAAAAGGATGAACAAGAACGTATGGAAGAAGAGGCCATTCTGGATACCTATTTGCGTGCTTTGAATATGATTTCTGATGCTTCTTAGAAAAATATTTTTTTACACAAGATTTTTTTAATCAGATAAATTTTATTATTTTTGCTTTTTAGCAAGAGATTTTAATTTTATATGAATTTATTTCTAGAAATTCTCTTCTTTTTATGAAGAAGGAAAATATTTTAATTATAAGTTGTTTTTTTTAATACAACCTATAATTTATTAATTTTATTAATACTTGTAATGGTTTTATAATCAATAAAATTTATGCAAAATTCCAATTCAAGAAAGGAATGCACTATGAACAAAGTTTTTATTTTAAATGCGCATCAATATTATGGCTTTTCATCAGGTAAGTTGAATGCTGCGATTATTCATCATATAGATGAGCATTTTAAGCGTAAAGGTTTTGAGATACTTCATACTCATGTTATGGATAAATATGATGTGAAGGAAGAGCTGGATAAACATCTCTGGGCGGATGTTATCATTTTGCAAACACCAGTGTATTGGATGGGTGTTCCGTGGCTTGCAAAAAAATACATGGATGAAGTGTATACAGCAGGTGTGGATGGAATTCTTTGTAAACATGATGGTCGTAGCTCTAAAGCGCCCAAGGATAATTATGGAGGTGGCGGTTGTGCTATAGGAAAAAAATATATGCTTTCGTTAACATTCAACGCCCCCAAAGAAGCATTTGATGATCCTTCACAATATCTTTTCCAGGGTAAAAGTGTTGATGATTTGTTCTATCCTTATCACATGAACTTCCGTTTTTTTGCTATGGAACCATTACCAACATTTTCTTGCTACGATGTAGTAAAGAACCCAGAGATTGAAAATGATTTCAAGCGATTGGAAGAGCATTTGAATACAGTGTTTAAGAAATAAAAGGAATATATCTAGCTTAAGAAAGAAATAGATTTTGAGAGAAAGTGTATTGGTGGATATTATTTTTTCTTTTTATCTCCCTTGTTTTTGTATTCAAGATACTGGTTTTCTTTATGGCTTGAGAAAGATCTTGATGTTTTACTTCTATGCATTATCCATTACCTGAAAGTATCACCAAATTGTAAAAGTAGCGTACAGAATTGTTGACCTTATCCAATGAACAAAAAGAAACTTCCTATATTGATCACGCTGCCAAGATCAATAGCCTAATCCTTCAAATAAAGCTGTTGAAAGATAGCGTTCGGCAAATGAAGGGATAATAACCACAATTTGCTTTCCAGTGTTTTCTTCTCGCTGACCAACCTTAATTGCAGCCATTAAAGCAGCCCCAGAGGATATGCCAACCGGGATTCCTTCAAGCCGAGCTACAAGACGGGAAATTTCAAATGCATCCTGATGAGTAGCTCTGAAAACTTCATCATAGATACTTGTATCAAGAATTTTAGGAATAAAGCCGGGACCTATTCCCTGAATTTTATGAGGAGCAGGTGGTTTCCCTGACAAAACAGCACTATCTTCAGGTTCAACAACGATAACTTGTAGGGATGGTTTGCGCTGTTTGATAACTTGTCCAACACCTGTTATCGTGCCACCTGTACCAACTCCAGATATCAGAATATCAACTTCACCTTGAGTGTCATTCCAAATTTCTTCAGCTGTTGTTTGGCGATGAATTTCTGGATTGGCAGGGTTTTCAAACTGTTGTGGAATAACACTATCAGGCAAGGTAGCTGCCAGTTCTTCAGCTTTGGTAATAGCTCCTTTCATACCTTGGGCACCTTCAGTTAAAACAAGTTCAGCTCCGAGCAAGGCCAACATTTTACGACGCTCAAGAGACATAGTTTCGGGCATCGTAAGAATAAGCCTGTATCCTTTGTATGCAGCAGCAAATGCTAGCCCTATACCTGTATTTCCAGATGTAGGTTCAATAAGAATTGTTTTTCCAGGTATTATTTTTCTAGCTTTTTCAAGGGCTAGGATCATTGCCACTCCTATACGATCCTTCACTGATGCAATAGGATTAAAAAATTCCAATTTTGCTAGAATGTCAGCCTTTACTGATTTTTCATGCATTAACTTTTTAAGACGAACAAGAGGTGTGTTGCCAATAGTATCAATTATTGAATCATAAATCTTACCTCGACCAGGGGTTTTTTCATTATACATTGCAATCTTTCTCCTCTTTAAATAAAGAAACTCTAATGACAAGAAAAAATACTGTTATGTTGATAAATGATTTTTGCAATATCGACATATCAGCAGTTGAATCATTTAAAATTCAAATGTGACTTTACAAAAAATAATGAACAAGCTTTGAAATATATTCATGATTTATATCAATATAGTTGAAATTTAAAGATAATACAAATATACTTTTAATTCAAAAGCATCTTGTAATGATGTGTGTAACTTTATGAAATTTTTCCTGAATCTAGAAAGATTTTTTGTTGTCTCTTGTGAATGATCTTTGGGAAGGTTTTTGCTCTGTTGCAAAGGAGCGGTTGCAATCCAACTTATTATCTTCATTTTTGATTAAAGAGATTGTTTTGGATAGTCAGGACTTGGTTCAAGGATTAAGTCGTATACTAACCTATCAAAAAACCAATTCACTTATTCCTCAAGAAGCTTTAGAAAAACGGTTTTTGGATCTTTATGATAAATATCCGGATCTTATATTGAAAGCTATTCATGATCTGGATGCCGTTATGTCCTGTGATCCTGCTGTTAAAGACAAGTTAACTCCATTTTTGTACTTTAAAGGATTTCATGCACTGCAAACTCACCGTTTGGCGCATGTTTTATGGCTAGCTGGAGAAGAGGATGATGCCTTGCTCCTTCAAAGTCGCAGTTGTATACTGTACGGGGTAGATATTCATCCAGCTGCAAAGATTGGTAGCGGTATCATGCTTGACCATGCAACAGGGCTTGTAATCGGTGAAACTGCTGTTGTTGAAGATCACGTTTCCATGTTCCATGGTGTTACTTTGGGTGGTACAGGCAAGGAGCGAGGAGATCGTCATCCAAAGGTTCGTAAAGGAGTTATCATTGGCGCAGCTGCAATAATCCTTGGCAATATCGAAATAGGTACAGGGGCTCGTATAGCAGCTGGAAGTGTTGTTCTTCATGATGTTCCACCTTATAGCATAGTGACGGGTATGCCTGAAAAGATCAAAAAATAATGATCTCAAGTGCGATTGGTGTATATTTGCGGAGATGAAAACAAAAAATGAAATAAGGTGTCAGAAATATTTAAAAATTATATGTCTTAGTTCATGATATTTAAAATAATATGATCACGTGTTTTACTGTAACCATATAATACATGTTCCTTGCTTGGGATAAAGAGCGTTGTCAATTGACGTTTTCCTGCTACCAGTCATTCAATGCTGATGTCTATCAGCAGCTATTTTCGATGAAAACCGATATAAGCATCCTCGAAAATATCAATTCTTGTACTTTTATTCTGTGCATTCAGAAGAAAGATGTTTTGTCGAGAGAAGTCTAATTGATGGATGATATAGTTACGCTCAAATTTAAAGTTATGAATTGATCCGCCAAGTCAGCGGTTATGTTTGTGAAACAGGATAAAACCATTGTCGTAGAACTTCATTTGTTTCCTGTGGTTTTTCTAAGGGAGGTATATGCCCACACTGCGTAAATAAATAAAATTTTGAACCTGGGATATTATGATGAATATTTAATGCTTCAGAAACAGGTATGACTGTGTCTTCATATCCGCTTGCTACTAAAGTTGGTATCGTAATGTTTCTTAATATTGGACGAAAATCTGGACGATTTAGAATAGCTTTTTGTTGTCTTAGAAAAGCGCTGCTACCAACGCGTATTGACATAGCTTGTAATTCTTCTCCTAAAGAATTTGTAACACAGGAAATATGGATAAGTTTTGGAAGAAATCGATATGTAATACCTTTAAATTTTCCAAGTTCAAGAGAAGTAATAGTCGATCTTCTCTGAAGAGCACGTTCTTCACTATCGGGCGCAGCACTTGTACTAAATAGGGCAAGCTTGGTTACTCTTTCTGGAGCTTGGCGTAAGATTTCAAATGCAACATATCCTCCCATAGAAAATGCTGCTATTGAAAAATGATGAGGAATAATCTTTAACACCCGTCTTGCCATATCAGCAATAGTATCATCATGTGTAAGATCAGCAATAAAAGTATCTATAACATCAGATAAGGCTTGAGCTTGATGTTGCCACAGATATTGATCACAAAGCAGTCCTGGTAAAAAAACGAGAGGATTTATATTTTTGTTTTCTCGTGACATGTGAAGGCTATATACATTATAAATATTCACGACTCTTGACTAAAATTTTATCAAAATTATCATTAGTGTGGATTTAAAATATTAAATTATAATATATTTTAAAGTATAAACCACTTAATTTATTTTGCACTTTTCTTTACTTAAATCAAGAAGCCATTACCGTTATTCACCTATTAATATGGTGCACAATAGGGTCCTTAAAAAAATAAAATAACATAAAAGATAAAGAGATCTTGCAATTATAATAAGAAGAGTAATTCTAATGTAATTAATGGTTTTAAGTTACATTCAGAAAATTTTATTTTTTATATTTTTTCAGGCTAATTCCTACTTGCAAGTTACTGTTACTGTTTTGATACTGTTTTGAAAATAGCGCTTATGCCAATCTTCTAGTCTGAATTATAAATGTCTGCGGAAAAATATTTATGATATGAAAATTTCTGAATCGTGGAAAAGCAGAGAAGTAAAAAATCTTTGAAGGGATTGAAAATTATATTGTTGTTTTAGACGTAATTAGAGAATGTAAACTGCATCATTACGATTTAAGAAATTACAAATAGTTTGAGGTTATACTAAAAACTATTGTTGATAAATATAGATAAAACAACTCATAATCTGAAAATAGTTTGGTTATGCTGTATGTGAGATAAGGTCTTTTATATGAAAAACCTAATTTATATCTTAATCGGAATAAAAAACGTATAAATTCATATAAAGGCATTTAAAATAGTAGTTAATATTATTTGGTGTAGGCTTTTTGTATGTCTTCTTTAAAAAAAGAGTGTTTAAAAACACTTTTGAAATATAAGAAGGAGAGTAAATTGATTAGCTTTTTAAAAGCTACATTTAATATATGGCTTCAATGTGAAAAGAATTTGGAAAATTTTTCCCCAAGATTCTTTATGGGATTTTTTTCTTTTAGTATAGTAAGTGTTATTATAGTAGTTAATTTATTATCCTACATTCTGTTGTATTACATTGGAAATTTATCTTTTATTACTTTCAAATATCTTCTTTTAAAAAATTTAATATTGATTTTTATTACTGGAAGTATAGCATTGGTTGCAGGCTATATCTTAGGTATTTTGTTAAAGGAGCTATTCATTTCTTATAATAAAATTTCTAGATTAAGCCGTATCGATTCTCTTTCGGGATTACTCAATCGTTCTTTCTTTATTAAAAATCTTAAGTCTAAAAAAGAAATTTTTTCTGTCATTTTTTTTGACATTGATCATTTTAAGAATATTAATGATACCTTTGGCCATGCTGGCGGAGATAATGTTATTTCTTTTGTTTCTGAGAAATTAAGATTCGTATTTGTTGAGCCGATGTTTGTAGGTCGATTAGGAGGAGAAGAATTCGCTGCAGCCGCTTTAGGGTATTCAGAAAAAGAGGCTGCTGCTTTGGCTGAAAGATTTCTTTCTCTTATTGAAAATTCTGATATACAAGTTACTGCTGAAAAGTCTATTCGTGTAACACTTTCAGCAGGTGTAGCAGAACGTTTTCAAAAAGAATTAATTACTACAGTTGTCCGACATGCAGATAAAGCACTTTATGCTGCAAAGAGATCTGGTCGCAATCGGGTTGCTCGGTTTAGAGAGATCTTGAATGGCTCTTCCAGTTCTTCAAAGAAAAGGCGTCTTTATAGAGATTCTTCTCTTACTCAGATAACATCTCCTTCTGAGAATAATTTTCATATTAATTGATAATGTCGTGTACGTTGTTATGTTGAAATCTGTATAATAGATTCATTATTTTTTTTGATGTATTTAAAAAAAAATTAATAAGAATGAACACTTCATTAACCTTAATGTTATTTAAATAACGGTAATTCTATTGGAAACAATGATCATCTTGGAGATGAATGTTTCTTGTGGAATACGATTATTTTTTGATGAGGTACGTTGAATGAAAATCAGGCATGTAGCAATCCTGATGGGAGGTTTTTCTTCAGAGAGATTAATAAGCTTTTCTTCAGGAGAAACTTGTGCTGTAGCTCTTGAAGAGGCAGGATTTGAAGTTAGCCGAGTCAATGTTAATCGTTCGGTAGCAGAAGTTCTTGTTGATCTTAAACCAGATATTGCTTTGAATGTTTTGCATGGTGCTTTTGGTGAAGATGGTATTTTGCAAGGCATATTAGAGTATTTGCAAATTCCATATACATATTCTGGTGTTTTGGCATCAGCATTAGCTATGGATAAAGTACGTGCAAAGCAGATAGTTTCTTCTCAAGGTATTTCTGTTGCTCCATCAATTGTGGTGAATCGTCGTTTTATGTGTTCTGAACATGTTATGCCTCCACCTTATGTGATTAAACCTTTAAAAGGAGGTTCTTCCTTGGGAGTTTTAATTGTTAGGAAAGAAGATGCTGTTCCTTTGCATGTTATAAATTCACCAGAATGGGATTATGGAGATGAAATTCTGGTTGAGAAATATATCGATGGCATTGAGCTCACATGTGGAGTGATGGGAGATAAGGCTCTCGATGTTGTTGAAATCGTTCCAGTAGGGCAGGATTTTTATAATTATGATGCAAAATATAAAGAAAATAATTGTAAGCATATTCTGCCTGCAAGAATACCTTCGGATATTTATGAAAAAATAAGAACATTATCTTTAAAAGCCCATAAAATTATAGGTTGTCGAGGTATCAGTAGGTCAGATTTTATTTTTAATAATATTACAGGAGAAATAATCTGGTTAGAAATTAATACTCAGCCAGGAATGACACCAACATCACTTATACCAGAAATGGCATTACATTCAGGATATTCTTTTGGAGAACTGCTTCAATGGATATTAAAGGATGCTTCATGTTTACGTTAATGGAGAGAAATTCTATAATAAGGTTCATTGTTCCTTTTTTGGTTTTAAAATGTTAGTGTTTTGGGTTTCTTTTAAAAAACATTAAAGCGTTTTTTACGACTGTTGATAAACTTTGTTTTATATCATATTCCATCGTCTACAGGGTTGATATCAGCGATATTTTTTTATATTGGAGTTGGTTTATATGGCATGTCTTTAGGAGGACATCAAAAACTTGTGATGAAGACGATTTCTTCTTATACAGGTCTTTTTATTGAAAATATAAAGGTTTCTGGTAACATTGAAACGTCTGAGTCTGATGTTTTGCAACTTTTAAGCCTTAATGAATTAACATCAATATTAGAATTTGATGTTGCTGTTGCCAGACAGAAGTTATCTATGTTGCCTTGGATTAAAGATATTGAGGTACGTAAGGTTTATCCAAATACTATCGAAATTCGTATCGCAGAACGTACGGCTTCTGCGATATGGCAATATGATTCTAATCTTTCTTTAATAGATAAAACAGGAAAATTAATTGTACCATTAACTGATAAAAGGTTTATGAATCTTCCTGTGTTGGTTGGTCGTGATGCTGAAAAAACAATTTCTTCTTTTGATAAACAATTTATAATTTGGCCAGCAATTAAAGAGCGTATTAAGGCATATGTTTGGGTTGCCAGTAGGCGTTGGGATCTTTATCTTTATAATGGTATTATTATAAAATTACCTGAAGATGGAGTTGACTTGGCATTACTTAGACTTTTAGAAATGGAAAAGAAATATAATATTTTAGAACGAGATATTTCTGTTGTTGACTTAAGACTTTCTGATCGTATGACTGTTCGTCTTACCCCAGATGCTCTTGTGCGTCGTCAAGCAGTTATTGATGAACGTAAAAGAATAAAAAATAAGGGGTATCACGGCACATGAGTATTTTAAGAAGCTCTCGTTTTGGTTTGCCGCGCATAAAGCCTTTATCATCTAAGCGTTCGCATATTGTTTCTGTTTTGGATATAGGATCAACGAAGGTTGTTTGTGTCATTGGCAAACTTACGCCCAACAATGCAAGTTCAATCTTTCCTGCTAGAACACATAGCATTGAGATTATTGGTATAGGGTATCAGAAATCACGAGGAGTTAAAACAGGAGTAATTGTTGATCTTGAAGCTATAGAAATTGTTATACGTCAAGCTGTTGAGGTTGCTGAGCGTATGGCAGAATTGACTGTTGATAGTCTTATTGTAAATGTATCTTTAGGACGTCTTTCTTCTTCTGTCTATAGTGCTAGCGTTGATTTGAGTGGACAAGAGGTCGAAGCCAGTGACATCCGTAAAGTGTTATCAGTTGCGTGTCAACAATCTATAAGGAAGGATCATGCTATATTGCACTCCATGGCAGTTGGATATTCTTTGGACGGTGAACGTGGTATTCGTTTCCCTTTGTCAATGTTTGGTGAGAAACTAGGAGTTGATATACATGTAGTAAGTGCTGAGCTTACAGCTCTTAAAAATCTTGAGTTGGCAGTTAACAGAGCTCATCTTTCTATTGAAGGAATGGTTGCTACTCCTTATGCGAGTGGTTTAGCATGTCTTGTTGATGATGAAATTGAACTTGGTTGTGCAATCATTGATATGGGGGGAGGTGTAACAACAGTTGCAGTTTTTATAGAAGGAAGATTAGTGCATTCAGATGCTATTGCCATTGGTGGGCATCATATAACAACTGATTTGGCCCGTGGTTTGTCGCTTCGTATTGATGATGCAGAACGCCTTAAAGTGATGCATGCGAGTGTTATTGCTAGTTCTTCAGATGAGTATGAGGTTATCTCTATTAATCCAATTAGAGATAATGTTGATGATCAGCCTGTTCAAGTTTCAAGAGCTTTGGTTTCTCATATTGTGAGGGCGCGTATTGAAGAAACATTAGAATTAATTGGCGAACGTATACAAAGATCTGGATTTAGCTCTCTTGTGGGTAAGAGAGTAGTACTTACTGGTGGAGCAAGTCAGATTACTGGCTTGCCAGATCTCGCGCGGCGAATATTAGCACGTAATGTACGTATAGGTAGACCCGTCGGAGTATCAGGCTTACCACAAGCCGCAAAAGGACCAGCTTTTGCAACAGCAGTAGGTTTGATGGTTTATCCACAGGTTGTTACGATGGAAACTCATATTGGAGATAATAAGAATTTTTCTTTTGGGAATCAGAATAATAAGTTTTCATTGGTAGGACAATGGTTAAGAAAAAGTTTTTAACAGAAGTATCTAAAGTTAATGATTAAATTTCATTAATTCGGTAAGTGGATAGAGAGAAAGAGGAACGAGTACAATGACAACAAAACTCCAAAAGCCGGATATTACCGAGCTAAAGCCGCGTATCACTGTGTTCGGTGTAGGTGGAGGTGGTGGCAATGCTGTAAACAACATGATTTCTGCGGGTCTTCAAGGGGTTGACTTTGTGGTAGCCAATACTGACGCTCAAGCGCTGACGATGACTAAAGCTCAGCGCATTCTTCAGTTGGGCATTAATGTTACTGAAGGCCTCGGGGCAGGCTCTCAACCTGATGTTGGTCGTGCTGCTGCTGAGGAGTGTATTGATGAAATAATGGAACATCTCAATAATACGCATATGTGTTTTGTAACAGCTGGTATGGGTGGTGGAACAGGGACAGGCGCTGCGCCAGTTGTTGCAGAGGCAGCACGCAACAAGGGTGTTTTGACTGTTGGTGTTGTCACGAAGCCCTTTCATTTTGAGGGTGCACGTCGTATGCGTTTAGCAGAAGCGGGTATTCAGGAATTGCAGAGATGTGTGGATACTTTGATTGTGATTCCTAATCAGAATTTATTTAGGATTGCTAACGATAAGACAACTTTTGCAGATGCATTTGCAATGGCTGATCAGGTTCTTTATTCAGGGGTTGCTTGTATTACCGATCTTATGGTTAAAGAGGGATTAATTAACCTTGATTTTGCCGATGTGCGTTCCGTAATGCGTGAGATGGGAAGAGCCATGATGGGAACTGGTGAAGCCTCTGGTCAAGGTAGAGCTATGCAGGCGGCTGAAGCAGCAGTTGCTAATCCGTTGTTAGATGAAACTTCAATGAAAGGATCGCAAGGTCTATTAATTTCTATTACGGGTGGTCGCGACTTAACATTGTTTGAAGTAGATGAAGCTGCAACACGTATCCGTGAAGAAGTTGATCCTGATGCTAATATTATTCTTGGAGCAACTTTTGATGAAGCATTAGAGGGCATTATTCGTGTTTCTGTGGTTGCAACTGGTATTGATCGTTCATACCTTCATGACGATTTAGGGAAAGACTTTCGGTCAGAAAATCAGGATGTAAAGTCTTCTGTACGTTCTGATTCAGCGAGGGCATTGGAGATAGTATCTTCTACAGAAAAGCAATCAAAACTTGTAGACCTTCCTGTTCAGGGTTTACGCTCATATATAGATCATTCAGATGAATTACATCGCTTTAAAGATCAAGGTTCTACAAAAGATATTCCTGCAGAGAATATTGGTACAAACTTTTCTGATGAAAAAAACATTCTCTCTCAAGAAAATGTTTTTTCAGGAGCATCTCCTTCTAAACGTTCTCATCTTAATTTTGAATCGAGAATGCCTAAAGCAGAAGATTTCCCTCCGTTAATGAAAGCAGAGATAGATAATCATTCTCGATCAACGGCAGTAAACATGGAAGATCGTGGACCAATGGGTCTTATTAGGCGACTTGCTAATTCTTTAGGACGTCGTGAGGATGGTTCACTTAATATTTCTTCTTCCGATACTTTTAATGACTCTTCATACAGGAGTTCTTCTGAATTGAAAGAGCCTAATATTTATTCTTCTCATAATACTTATAAAAGTGAAAACAATAAATCAGAATTAAAATCATCTGCTATGTATGAGGATGATCAGTTAGAAATTCCTGCTTTTCTGCGCCGTCAGTCTAGTTAAAGCAAGAATTTTTTGAAATTCAGAACTTCTGGTTTTTTTCAGTGGTTCTGAATTTTTTTGTTTTTCATATGTATTTGAATTCAGAATTTTCTGTTTAAATGCAGTTAAAAAAATATTAAGTATGTAACAATCTGAAAAAAACAGTGATTTGAAATATTCCGTAATCATTAATATGTTGTTTCCTAGAGAATGATTCTCGGATATTTTTCAAGTAATGAGGAATATAGTTTCCTTGCGAGTTTTTTTATTCTTCAAGAATTAAAAAGCTCTGATTAAAAAGGTTATTTTTACATGAAGGTTGATTTTTTAGGGTGTCAGAATACAGTTTCTTCTTCAATAAAGCTTTCAGGAATTGGAGTTCATTCAGGTAAACCTGTTGATTTAGTGCTTCATCCAGCAGAAATTGGCACTGGTATAATTTTTCATCGTTTAGAAGATGATGGTAGTATAAAAGAGTTTCCTGCATCATGGTGTAACGTTCTTAATACTGATCTTTGTACTGTTCTTGGAAAATCTCATGAAAATTCTCTATCCACAGTAGAACATATTATGGCTGCTTTATATGCATTTGGTATTGATAATATTATTGTTGAGGTAAATGGGTCTGAGATTCCAATTATGGACGGTAGTTCTTTACTTTTTGTTAGGGCAATAAAGAAAGCCGGTATAAAATCATTTGGTATTAAACGTCGGTATATTCGAATTAAGAAAAAAGTGCGTGTTCAGAATAATAATTCATGGGCAGAGTTTGTTCCTTATAAGGGAACTCGTTTTGAAGTTGCCATTGAATTTGATACTTCTTTGATAGGTTATCAAAAATGGGAAGGTGATTTAACAACAGATGTTTTTTGTAATGAACTGTGTGGTGCGCGTACATTCGGTTTTATGAGAGATGTAAAACGTTATTGGGCTAATGGATGCGCCTTAGGATCTTCTTTGCAGAATTCCGTTGTTATTTCTGATGATGACACAATTCTTAATGTTGAAGGTTTACGCTATCCTGGTAATGAATTTGTCAGGCATAAGACTCTTGATGCTATTGGAGATTTAGCTTTAGCAGGTGCTCAATTTATAGGTTGTTATCGTTCATTCAGGGGAGGGCATAAAATGAATTCTCTTGCTTTGAAAGCTTTGTTTGCTGATCCCACTTCTTATGAAGTAGTTAATACTTCTGTTTTACAAAAACAGGATCTTATTTCTACACAAGAAAGACAACTTTCTTTTTGCATTGCGTAACTGATATTTTTCTTTTTATAAAGAAATGTTTTTTCTTAGGAGGTTTGCTATTATTATACCTTTGTTTATTTAGATTATAATTTTTATGAAGCATCACTTATTTATAAAATGTATTTTTCAGTATTTTAAAATTAGAGTTTTTTATATATGAGGTATTATGATTGATTTCGAAATAATAATTTTTAGTTAGTCTTTATATACTTGTAAGATTAGTGTGAGGTTTTTTGTGTTGGATGGTGTGTTCCATAAATTATTCTTTTTTGGTTTATCTTTAGCTGTATCTGTTTTTCTTACAAGTTGTTCGCAGAAAAAAGATATTGATATAAGTAAGCTTGGCATAGAAACGGAATCACCTGAAAAATTATATTATCAGGGATTGGCAAATATTAAGGCTAAAAATTTACCAGAAGCAGCACGAAAATTTGATGCTGTCAATAGAATTTCTCCTTTTTCTGAATGGGCTAGAAAATCTCTTGTTATGAGCGTCTTTGTTAAATACAAGGACGCAAAATATAATGATTCTATCACGACAGCTAATTCTTATATTAAACAATATCCTCGTTCTCAAGATGCTGCATACATTCAATATCTTATTGGATTGTGTTATTATAATCAAATTAATGATGTAACACTTGATCAACGTTCTGCAATTTTAACAATTCAGGCTATGGAGCAGATTATCAATGATCATCCTGATTCTGAATATGTTAAAGATGCGAAAGCTAAATTATTATTTGCCAAGGATCAACTTGCTGGTAAAGAAATGCAGGTTGGTCGTTATTATCTCGAGCGTCGAGAGTATCTTGCAGCAATTTCACGGTTTAGAGTTGTGGTTGAAAAATATTCTACTACAAATCAGATAGAAGAAGCTCTTGCTAGACTTGCTGAAGCTTATTATGCAATGGGTATTATGAATGAAGTACAAGTTGCAGCTGCAGTCCTTCATAAGAATTATCCAAATAGTATTTGGTATGCTGATATTTTAAAGTTATTAAAATCTGTTGGTTTGCAGCCAGATGATAAATTTTCTTCATGGATTTCCAAAGCTAGTAAGAAATGCTCTTTTAAATCATCGTCCACAAATAAACAATGTTAATACATCTTCTAATACGTGATATTATCTTAATTGAAAATTTAGATCTTCGTTTTTCTTCAGGCTTATCTATCTTAAGCGGTGAGACTGGAGCAGGGAAATCTATTTTATTAGATAGTTTATGCCTGGCTCTTGGAGGGAGAGGTGACGGTCATCTTGTTCGTCATGGTAAGGAACGAGGTCAAGTTATTGCTGTTTTTGATGTAGAAGAGCGTCATCCTGTCAGAAATTTTTTAAATGAAGGTGGCATAAATAATGAAGGTAATGTGATATTTCGTCGTTTACAATTCATTGATGGTCGTACCAAAGCTTATATAAATGATCAACCGGTAAGCATTCAGTTTATGCGTACAGCAAGTCGGTTTTTGGTTGAGAATCATGGTCAAAATGAAGATCATGGGTTATTTGATCTTTCTATGCATCGAAATTTACTGGATATATATGCTGGTCTTGAAGTAGAGCTTTGTTCTCTTCGGAAATTATATGATTACTGGAAGAAATCTGAGAGTGCAGTGGTGGAATGTAAAAAAAACGCGATATTTATTTGCGTGATGCTGAGTATTTACGTCTTTCTGTAGAAGAGCTACAAAATCTTGCCGCACAAGAAGAAGAAGAAACGATATTGGCAGAAGTTCGTGCAAATATGGCAAGAACAGAGCGTAAATTATCTGATCTAAATGAAATTTATGAAGAATTTAATCGATCTTCTTCATCACCAATAACGATTATTACTTCTATATTGCGTCGTTTGGAGCGTAAAAAATCAGATCTAAATAGTTCTTTTGATGGAATTATTTCTTCTTTGGATGCAGCATTAGAAAAACTGGAAACTGTGCAAATGGAGATAGAAACAGTTCTATCCGGGCTTGAGTATGATCCTAAAAAACTGGAGGATATAGAAGAAAGATTGTTTTTATTGCGTGCTGCAAGTCGTAAATATTCAGTATCGGTTGTCGAATTACCTTCTTTGACAAAAAAAATGACTGCTGATCTCGCTTATTTTGATGATAGTGTTGATGAGTTGTGTCGCCTTGAAAAAGAATGTTTATCTGCACAAACTGCCTATTATACCACAGCACAAAATATTTCTGACAAGAGACGAAACGCTGCGGAAGCTATGACAAAAGAAGTGATGACAGAGTTTCCATCACTTAAACTTGAACAGGCTTGTTTCATGGTAGAAATAGTATCCAATCAAGAAAATTTTTCTCCAGAGGGTATTGATAGAGTAGAATTTTATGTTCAGACCAATGTTGGAGAACGTCCGGGACCATTGATGAAACTGGCTTCAGGTGGTGAGTTATCTCGTGTTTTATTAGCGCTTAAAGTAGTTCTTGCTCATCGAGGATCAGCACCGACTTTAGTATTTGATGAAATTGATGCAGGAGCAGGTGGTGCTGTTGCTGATGCAATTGGTTTTCGACTTAAGAGGTTAGCTAAAAATGTTCAGGTTCTTGCAATAACTCATGCACCTCAAGTTGCAGCTCGTGCTGATACACATTTTCTTATTACGAAAACACCTTTATCTACCGATCATCAAAGGATGGTAACACATGTTACAACAATGACAGAAAAAGAACGTTGCGAGGAGGTTGCCAGAATGTTGGCTGGCACTTATATAACTGAAGAGGCTCGTGCTGCAGCGGCAAGGCTTTTAAAAGAAGACATATAAAGAATTTTTGGTAATTTCAAGTTACAAGGCCGATTATATCGGAATATCTTTGATGATAAGAATGGAAGTATATCCTGTTCAAAATTTAACAGAAGAGCAGGCAAAACAAGAGCTATCATTTTTATCAACAGCGATAGCCCATCATGATAAACTGTATTACAATGATTCTGCTCCTGAAATTTCTGATGCTGAATATGATACATTAAAGCAACGTTATTTTGCTCTTGAATCTTATTTTCCACATCTTGTGTTTTATGATAGTCCTTCGTATAGAGTAGGTTTTACTCCATCTTCAACTTTTGCAAGTGTTGTTCATTCTCAACCGATGTTATCGTTAGATAATAGTTTTTCAGATAGAAACATTGAGGATTTTATTTCAGGTATTTATCGTTCTTTAGGAAGACCTGTTGATAATAGTATTGCCTTCACTGTTGAACCCAAAATTGATGGTCTTTCTATTGCCATTCGCTATGAAAAAGGACAGTTGGTGACAGCTGCAACGCGTGGTGATGGTCTTGTCGGTGAAAATGTTACAAAAAATGTTTTGACGATTGAACAAATTCCTAAAATTTTACCAAAGCAAGCACCAGATATTTTGGAAGTACGAGGTGAGATTTATATGGCAAGAAGTGATTTCTTGTTACTCAATGAACAGATGATTTCTGAAGGAAAAAATACTTATGCAAGTCCTAGAAATACAGCTTCTGGTTCATTGCGTCAGCTTGATGCACAAATTACTGCAAGTCGTCGGTTGCAGTTTTTTGCTTATGGGTTGGGAGAAGTTTCTACGGATTTTGTTGATAGCCAATATGAAGCATTGCAAAAATTACGTTCATGGAATTTTCCTATTAATCAATGGCTGAAGAAATTTTATAATTTAAAGGATATATTAGCCTATTATCATGAAATTGATTTATCACGACCTCGTTTGGATTATGATATTGATGGAGTCGTTTATAAAGTTGATGATTTTGTATTACAAAAAAAACTTGGTTCCCGTTCTCGTTCTCCTCGTTGGGCTACTGCGCATAAATTTTTAGCAGAACAGGCTTATACACGTCTTTTGAATATTGAAATTCAGGTTGGGCGTACAGGAGCTCTTACTCCTGTAGCACGTCTTGAACCGATTACTATTGGTGGAGTTGTAGTTGCGAATGCTACTTTACATAACGAAGATTATATTAAAGGTTTAGGAGCTTCTGGTGAATTACTGCGTGAAGGCCGTGATATTCGAATAGGAGACATTGTTGTTGTAAATCGTGCTGGTGATGTCATTCCACAGGTTATAGATGTTGTTCTTGATCAACGTTCTCCAGATATACAACCTTTTAGATTTCCATCTTTTTGCCCTGTTTGCAAGAGTCATGCTGTTCGAGATATTGATAGTAAGACAGGAAAAATAGACTCTGTACGTCGTTGTACGGGAAGTTTTATATGCCCTGCTCAAGGTCTAGAACGTCTGAAGCATGTTGTTTCTCGTAATGCTTTTAATATCAAAGGTTTAGGGGATAAACAAATAGAATTTTTCTTTCATTCTGAAGATCCTTCTTTATATATTAAAAATGCTCCAGATATTTTTACTTTGCAACATCGGCAGCAAGAATCAATAACCAAGCTTGAAAATATTTCTGGCTTTGGCAAAGTTAGCGTAAATAAGCTTTATGATGCTATTAATGAGAGACGTAGCATTTCTTTAGACAGATTTATTTTTTCTCTTGGTATTCGTCATGTCGGTATAGAAACAGCTAGATGTCTAGCCGAAACTTATGGTTCTTATAAAAATTTTGAAAGTTCTATAAAACAAGTTCTTTATAAAGAAGAAAATGCATGTAATATGTTAAAATCCGTTCCGTTGGTTGGCGATGTGATTGTTCATTCAATTATAGAGTTTTATAAAGAGCCTGGTAACCTTAATGTGATTGATTTACTGTTGCAAGAAGTTAGTTTAAAAGATAACAACCAGGATATTTTTAAGAAAAAAAGCGCTCTTTCAGGTAAAACAATCGTATTTACAGGTTCTCTTGAAACAATGAACCGTGAGGATGCTAAAATAAAGGCAATACAATTAGGAGCAAAAGTATCTTCTAGTGTATCACAACTAACAGATATTATCGTCGTTGGAAAAAATCCTGGCTCAAAGGTTTTACAAGGAAACTCTTTGGGAATATCTCTTATCAATGAACAGCAATGGATAGACTTTATTAAAAAATCTTTTTAAATTTACTTATCGACAGTAAGATTTTATATTATGCTTTTCAGTTTGGTTTTTAAGGATTTTTTTTGTTTAAATCACAAAATATGAATAAATATTTTCACTTTTCATAAAGGACAAAAAAATATAGTATTACTTACTTATTTTTTTATTGTAATAGTCGTGTTCTTCACAGGCAAAGGAAAAGTTAGAAGTAGATATAGCCATTAATGTTAATAAAAAGAATAGAAGGATATTTTTCATTTTCTTATAGCCACTCCTACTTATAAATACACTTAATAATAGATTTTTTTTAACAATAAGTCAAATATTTTTTATATTTTTAGAAGATAAGATGTTTCTTTTTTAAGAAACATACCAAATTATTTTAATATTATTTCTATATATATAATGAAATTATCCAACAGGATAATAACATGTTCTTGTTCGAGATGATCAAGCAGCAGGTCATGCTGCTGAGGGTTATGCTTGTTTTACAAATAAAGCAGGGGGTTATGTTAGTTACTTGTAGGTTTTAAATTTAAGAAAAAACCTATGAATTATCAACTATCCTGAGGATATTAATTATCTGTTATTGTATTTTTTTCAAGACGTAATTTATAACTTGCAAAATACATATAAATAATAACCAATACAACAAGTGCGATAATAGAAAGTTGGCTTATTTTAAAGGCTTGCATGGTAACAGGGGCTAAGATTGCCCAATCTGCCATACCCATCCAACTGTTCATACCCGCTAATTTCATAGCCCATAAACTACCAAAAATTTCTATGCACCCCATTATGAAGCAAATTTTTAATGCAGCTCTCCAGCCACCGAAATGGTTAGCATAGACTCCTACAGTTCCATTTGAAAAAAACATTGGAATGAAGCCAGGGATAATTACAGTTGATGAATTGAAGAGAAACAATACAATAATTGCAAATAACTGTCCTAAAGCTCCCCATATAAATCCCCATAATACAGCATTAGGAGAAAAGCCATAAATTGCAGAACAATCAATAGCTAATATCGCACCTGGAATAAGGCGTTGAGAAATTCCTCGGAATGCAATAGAAAGCTCTGAAACAAACATTTTTACTCCTTCAACTATGATAGTAATTGCCACAGAGAACATCATTCCTGTTTCCAGGATATAGATACTCCAATGTTTTTTTTGTGCTATTTCTTTCAGAGTATTAAAATCTAAAGTTAATAATATAACTCCCCAAAAAAAAGTCATAATTATTCCAGTTGCTACAGTATGATCGTTAAATAAATTAAGCCATCCAGGAAGTTGAATATGATTAATATCTTCAGATTTATTGCCAAAATAGGGAGCTAGTTTAAAAGCGATCCAAGAAGCAAATTGTTGTTGATGACCAATAGAAAAGCCACTGTTTTTAGTAACTTTTTGAGTTGGTTGGTACATTATATTTGAGCCAATACCCCAATACAGCGCCATTAAAATTGATGAATAAATAATTGTTTTCCATAAGTCAGTTTGTAATGTTAAATGAAAGAATGCTACTGTTAATCCTGTTTGTTGAAACATAACTTCACCGCTAAGCATAATAGTACGTATACCTGTGATGCGGTGTAAAAATACCATAAGAATATTTAATAGAGATGCTAATAGTACTGTATAGCCTACCCAGCTATAATTTTTGCCTATCATATCTATAGTGGATATCATAGATACATAAGGATCTATGATTGCTCCATTTATTTTGTATGCTTTTGAAAGTTGGTCAATAATGGGCTTAGTAGTATCTACAAGAATATTTGCGCCTATTTTTAAAATTAAAAAGCCTACGATAGTTTTAATAGTGCCTTTAATAATTGATGCAATATCTTTTTTAAGAAGAGAATAGCCTAAAAAAGAAATCATTCCTAGCATGAACGCTGGCTTAATTATTATCTGATGATGAAAAAAAAATAAGATGTTTAACAGAATTTCCATGAGAATAATCTCCGCGTTTTTTGATCTTGATAATCAAAAATCAGATATTTTGTGCACACACATAAAATACTTATTTATATAGATAACGAACTTATTCAGCTGGGTAGTATAATATACTAACAAAATCAATGAGTTACTATGAAGTATGCCTAAAATCAATCCCTTGAGTGTTAAACACGTTTCTAACTCCTTGTCTTATTATAATCCTTGAGCTTTTTCTCTCTTGTAAAAAGCCATTTGATCAGATTTTTTTAGAGCAGCAGGAAGAATTGGGTGGAGATTAGAGAAATTACAATAATGGTTAATGGTTAAATTTTATGAGTAAGGTATAAAAAGGCTCTCTACATATTCCTGAGTAGATAAATATTATTTTTAGGCTGATATTGAATAGCAATATTTTTTCAAGCAGTATTCATCTTGTATGAAATTTGAAAAAACAATATCTTTAATCTCTACAATAAGGTAAGTAGAAAGATACTTAAGTATGTTTATATATCAAGAAGTTAAACACTCTGATCAAGCAAATACTTCATCGTATCTATATAAGGTTTTTGCAGTTGCACCAATGCTAGATTGGTCAGATCGTCATTATCGATTCTTTGCAAGACTGTTAAGCAAGAATGCTTTATTATATACAGAAATGATTGTTGCAGATGCAATTTTAAAAGGTAATAAGCAACGCTTATTATCGTTTAGTCCACAAGAACATCCTTTAGCTTTGCAGATTGGGGGAGCCAATCCTGTTACGCTTGCTACAGCAGCCAAGATAGGAGAAGAATTTGGTTATGATGAAATTAATTTAAATGTTGGTTGTCCATCAAATAAAGTGCAATCTGGATCTTTTGGTGCTTGTCTTATGTTATTACCAGAACATATTATGGAGTGTGTTTATGCAATAAAGAAAGTGGTTTCTATTCCTGTTACAATTAAATGTCGTATAGGTGTAGATGATCAAGTTCCTGAGCTTGCGTTGCGTAATTTAATAAAGTCTGTGAAGGCAGCAAGTGTTGACGCTGTCTGGATTCATGCTCGCAAGGCTTTTTTAAAAGGATTGTCACCGAGTGAAAATCGTAAAGTTCCTCCTTTGAATTATGAAATAATTTATGAAATAAAACGTGAAAACCCAGATTTGTTTATTGGATTAAATGGTGGTCTTAAAAATGTTCAACATACCCTTCAAGTATTGCCTCATGTTGATGGAGTAATGTTAGGCCGGGCATCATATCAGAATAGTACAATACTAACTTCTGTTGATCAATATTTTATAAATCCTTTAACAGGTTCTCATCCTGTTATTGGCGAAGCGCTCGATAAAAATTTTTGGGATGAAGTATGTACGTCTATGATTTCATATGCTTCCCAACACTTGAATACAGGTGGTCAGTTAAGACAAGTAGTTCGTCATATGCTTGGATTATTTCAGGGTTTTCCTGGCGTACAGCGTTATCGTCGAATTCTCGGTGTTGAAGCTATTAAACCAGAAGTGATGCCTACAATTATTAAAGATGCTTTTAATTCTATCTTATCTGATTAGATGATTATTTCCTAATCCATTGATTTTATTATATTTTTTACTTAGATCCCGCATCTTTTCTATAGATTTAGGCGTTTATCCCTACCAAGCTCAATGAAGTGCTGTAATATAGGCGATAAAAGGTATTACCACAGCACATAAGATTCCTGCTTCATGAGCAAGTTGAGCTATATGGCGGATGTCTATTCTTTCTTTTGGCGAGTTTGTAATCAACATAAATTAACCTTGATTCGATACCTTGATAATATAATAAGGTTATTATCCTTCTGGGTAATAACACTCATTTGTATTTTCCTTGAAATATGGCTTATTGATTATTAATCAGTGTTTTAAAGCCCTGGTTATATCAGTATGAATCCTTGTTTTCTATAATATTTCTTATACTCATCCTTTGCTTTTTTATTAACCTATACCTGGATTTTCTACTAACCTAAAGCAATGTCATGTTTATTAATGCAATCTTGATATAAGAAGTTAAAATATGCACTCAAGCATCATTTAAAAATGATCTTGGGTATCGAAACAGCGCGTCTATTACTATCTATACAGCAATAACAGTACATCTAGTTTCTTTCCCTTTGATACCGGCTACTCATCAAAAAGAGAAATACAGTAACCTATTCATAAATAAAATGAAGTCTTGTTAATACAAAACTTTATTCTATGGATTAGGGAAACCGTATTTCTCTTTTATAATCCTTTCCCAATTGCATTACCTTTGCATTTTGTGGAATTTTTTACTAAAAAGAAATTTTTTTGAAATAATACTCCTTTTAAGATTAAAGAACGGGTGGTGCATATTGAAGACCACCTTTTTTCCATAGATTATTATAATTGCGTGGAATTTTAAAAGGAGAACCTGAACCGAGATTAGATTCAAAGATCTCACCATAGTTGCCTACACTCTTAATAATTCTGTATGCCCAATCTTCTGTTAATCCAAGACCACTCCCGAGATTGCTTCTGGGTTCGCGACCTAAAAAACGTTTTATAGCAGGCTCATCAGAATTGAGCATTTTATCAACATTTTCTTTTGTTATGCCGAATTCTTCCGCATTCACAAGAGCGAAATGAACCCAAGAAATGATGTTAATCCATTGAGTATCGTTTTCTAAAACAGCAGGAGCAAGCGGTTCTTTAGAGATAATTTCTGGAAGGATAATATGTTCGTCTGGTTTTTTTAGAGTAAGACGCGAAGTATACAATGCAGACTGATCGGTTGTATAAACATCACAGCGGTCTCCTTCATAGGCAGAAATTGCTTCTTCTTCCTTATCATATGCGAATATTTTATACGCTATATTATGCGATTTAAAGTAATCAGATGCATTTAATTGATCTGTTGTGCCAGACCAAGTGCATATCGACACATCAGATAATTCGAGTGCTGATTTAATATTTAATTTTTTCTTTACTAAAAAACCTTGACCATCGTAATAGGTAATCGGATGAAAGCTAAGATGGAGAGATGTATTTCTGCTTAATGTATAAGTTGTATTTCTGCTCAATATATCAACGTCACCAGATTGTAAGGCTATAAAGCGTTCTATAGTACTGAGAGGCAGGTATTTGACTTTAGAAGGATTGTTAAAAATTGCGGCTGCTATGGCTTTGCAGAAATCGACATCAAAACCTTTCCAGTTTCCTGATGAATCAGGCTGCGAAAAACCAGGAACACCGGTACTGACACCGCATTTAATAAACCCTCTGTTTTTAATAACATCTAGCATAGAAGCTGATGCGTGTTCAATTATGAATGCCCATAAAAATAATATGGAGATTATAATCTTAGTTAAATAAGTATAATTTCTATTTGAAAAAATCATGGATTAGTTTTCCTAACAGCAAAAATTTTGTTTGAAGTTAATTTCATGGAATCCTTCTAACTGTAAGATGCAGATCACGTATAGCAATTATGTCAACATAGAATTTAGATACTGCTTTTAAAGAGAGGACTTCATTTCTTTCTTTTGACGAGTTTGTAATCAACATAAATTAACCTTGATTCGATACCTTGATAATATCGTTATTCATTTAAATATATATTGTAAACTAAATATATTCCTCTGCTAGGAACTGCACCTGCAGTTCAATGCTCTGCTGACTGATTTTCAAAAATCAGTTTTTTGTATCGAATATCTTCTTTTCCATTGCTGAACACATATCAGTGGATTTGAATAGGCATTGATCTTGATAAGTAAGGGGAAATAGACTTCCTTGCGCATAGAGACTTGAGTTCTATTAATAGTCAAAAGGTGAGGGATAGACTTGAATTTTTATTCTGCTCCTTGAGTTCAGTTTTTCTGAATGATCTTATAGTGCTGGAAAAGTTGTAGTTGCTATATGATGTCGATGGTGTGTCCAAGCTTCATAATTAAAAAGTAGTTGATAATGCATGTTATTTAAAAATCGTATTAAAGATAAAGAACTTTTTTTCTGCTTGCGACTTTCTTCAATAGAGCTTCTAGAATTGATATCTGAAAATTGATACACTATGCTAGGATTTATTACTAAAGTAGATATATTATATTCCCACCAATGCTTGAGATCATTATCAATAGGACGAAATATTTTTTTTCGACTGTTTAAAAGATCAGCAGCCGCTTGTTTACCAATTAAATAACCAGTTGTACGAGATGGTATGATTCTAGGTTGTATAAGAGAGAAGCCACCTGGTAATGTACATACATGGTTTTTTGTTTTGATTTTATTTGAAAGACTATTAAACTTTATCAAAAGATTACTAATATCACATTTTGATAAATATAAAAGAACATCCATAAATTCACTGACAAATTCTACATCATCTTCTAGGACAATAGCACCTGGCTTATCTGAATTTGCAATTTTTTCCCAAAGATTTATGTGACTTATATAGCAACCAAGCTCAGGAAAGGACAGTGGACGTTTAAACTTTTTTTGATTTCTTTTTTCATCATAAATTGATGAAATATTGTCATAAGTTAAATTATTTCCATCTATTGCATCAAAAAAAGAAAAATCTAAACCAAATTGTGAAAGAAGAAGGAAGCATCTTTCACGTCTTCTGACAGAGCGAGGTAGACTAATGACATATACAGGGAATGACATCTTATATAACCGCATATTAACTTTTAAAATACCTGAGTTATTTTTTAAATAACTTACAAGTAAATATAGAATCCCTTTATAACATTCTTTTAGATATAAAACGTTTTATAGGATCCCCTTGAGGAAAAGAAAAGAATTTATGTGCTGTATCTTGTGCTATAATTCGTCCTTCTTCTAAAAATATAATGTAATTAGCAATGCTTTTAGCTAGTTTTAGGTCATGTGTAGCAATTACCATAGAAGTACCTTCATGGGCAATAAGTAAAAGAACCTTTATTACTTCTGCTGACAGCTCTGGATCAAGTGCTGAAGTTGGTTCATCACATAATAATACGCTAGGAAAAGCTGCTAGAGCACGAGCAATCGCTATTCTTTGTTGTTGTCCTCCAGAAAGATGAGCAGGCCAACTATCTGCTTTATTTAATAAACTAACTTTTCTGAGAAGTTCTATTGCTCTAGAATATGCTTTAGGTTTTGGCCATTTATGAACAACGATGAGCCCTTCTATAATATTTTGAATCGCTGTCAAATGTGGAAAAAGTTGAAAATTTTGAAAAACTGTACCTATTTGCATACGAATTTGATTGATCTCATGTTTTTGTATTTTTAATTTTGAATTAAAAAATATTTTTTTATTCATGAATCGGAGCATTCCTGAAGAGGGAATTTCTAATAAGTTTATACAACGCAAAAGAGTACTCTTGCCACTTCCAGATTTTCCTAAAAGCACAGTAACACTGCCTTTTTTAAATGATGCACTTACATCATCTAAAGCCAAGAGAGTATCAAATTTCTTAATGATATTTATAACTTCTATCATGTATTTCGATTATATTCTGTGTATTTGCAACCCATTAAATTTTTTGAATAGGACATATAATAAAAAAGATTTTTACTACTCCTGTAGCTTTTTTACAATTATAAAGAGAATTACCAATGTAACTGTGGTGATATAGCTTTGAAATCTATCTTCTCTTCATTTTGATAATCTGCACATGATCCTTCAAGGAATTATATTGACCGCGTTTGTAGGCTTTCCTAATCTGGTTATAAAAAAATCTTAAAGATTCGTATTAATATTTTTAATCTCATTCGTTTCATAATAAGACTAGAACAACAGCAAGGAAAACACATAATTGAGATCACACCGCTCATTTTTTTTACCTTCTCAGGACTAAAGGAAGGACATTCGAAGTATAAAATATGAATTTTATTACATAGAGCTTTAAATAATATATCCTTGTATCAAAAGAATAATAATCCATTTCATAAGAAATGTCAAATCGTGTGGTAATTAAGAAAATTTAACGTTTTACTAGCATTGCTATTATAAAGCTACTTCCTAGCCCAGCCGTGACAATACCTATAGGCAATTCCTGTAAAGGTAATAAAATTCGACTTAAAATGTCACCGCTACATAACATGATCGCTCCTATTAGAGCACATAAAGGAAGTAATCGCTGGTGACGTAATCCAGTCAATGGACGGCATAAATGGGGTACCATCAGTCCTACGAAACCAATTACCCCTGTTAATGATACAAGCAGCGCTGTTGCTATTGCACAACATAAAAACACCTCAATACGTAATCGGGTAACATGAACACCCAGAGACAAAGCAGTCTGTTCTCCTGCCAGTAAACTGTCCAGAGCTTTCCAGCGTTTTAATAGAAATATAAACAATAATAGAAAACTAACCAGAGCGATTGGTAGCGTTTCCCAACGCGCCAGCCCTAGTCCTCCTAGCGACCAGAATAGTACTGAACTGGCTGCGCGCTGGTCACCACTAAACACCAGGTAGTTGGTAAGAGCATTAAAGAGAAATGAAATAGCCAATCCACAAATCACCAGATTTTCTACCTGTCGTTTCCGTTGTAGAAAAAATAGCAACGTTACAGCCAGTGCAGAACAAATGCCACCACAAAAAGCTGATACTGGTAATGTAAGGGTTCCCAACCACTCACCAAAGCGGGTGATAACCAATACTGCTCCTGTTGATGCGCCAAAAGAAAGACCGAAAAGGAATGGATCTGCCAAATCATTGCCAGTAGTAGTTTGCAGCAGTGCACCAACCATTGCCAGACAGGCGCCAGTAATGGCTCCGAGCAGAATGCGAGGCAGACGTAATTCAATGACGATACGACGTACAGTATCGGGTACCTCGTCTTGATTTGACATCAGCATCATTAAAGATTGCTTTAGTGGAATCCTGATTGCACCGAATGTTGTACTTAACAACATTATCACGAATAGCATCGTTAATGCCAAAAAGCAGATAAGAAAATAATTGTACCGTGATGTCATGGAGTTGCAACTTTATAAAGCGTACGAGATAATTTTTCTATTGCTGAGATATTTTCAGGTCCTGGTGTGAGTTCACTATATTTTAATTTTAGATATTGTTGTTTTTTTACTGCAGTTGTATATTTCATGAGAGGGTGTTTTTCCAGGAAATGCTGCAACATCATAGAGTCATTTCCTTTTTGATAATCCAATAGAATGATTACATCCGGATTTGCTGCTGATACTATTTCCCATGAAGTACTACTCCAGCTAGACATCATATTGTCCATGACATTACGCCCACCTGCTGCTTCAATAATTGCAGTTGGCATTGCGTACACGCCGCTGGTAAAAGGTTTGTCTTCACCCGAATCATACACAAAGACCTTAGGTGGATTATGGCTAGACGATAGTTTAGGTATTGATGCAAGTTTTTCTTTCCACTGCTTTACAAGTATTTGTGCCTTTTCTTCGCAACCAAAAATTTTTCCTAGTGTTAATATGTCATTGTATAAAAGATCCATACTAGCGTGTTGATAAGCATGATTTTCAAAAACACAGCTTTCACTTAGTACTAGCGTTTTGATACCATATTTTGCTAGCGTATCTGGCGTTACTTCTCCTCCGATTTTCATGCCATAGTTCCATCCTGCAAAGAAGAAATCGGGATTAACAGCTAGCAGAGTTTCCAATGATGGATATTTAGGTGAGAGTTCTGGAATCGTTCCCATTTTCTTACGGAATTCCGGTGTCATTTTATACCAACCACTGATGCCAGTTAATCCTATAATTCTTGAATTTAAATTCAAAGCAAATATCATCTCAGACATGTTAAGATCATTGATAATGGCGCGCTTAGGTGCCTGTGTAAAAGTGAGCGGTTTGCCACAACTCTGTACAGTAACAGGGAATTCTGATGCCTGTGCAGACATCAAAATTCCAAACCCCAAGAAAAAAGCTAAAAGTCTAAGAACAACAACACAAATGATAGATAGTAAATAATCTATTAATATTTTCATAAGCTTTCCTCTTTATTGGTGAGCATGGAGGTGTTGGAAGGTACGTCAAAAATACGCACAGGACGAGAAGTCTCAGGATGAAGAACTGTGGAGCTATAAAGACCGAAGACTGGATAGAGGAAATCACTAGAAAGTGCACGTGAAGGAATATCACAAGTTACTGGTTTTCCTTCATGCAGTACCAGGACTCTGTCAGCAAATGCTTCTACTAGAAATAGATCATGTAGTACTGCCACCACGGTGATACCGCGTTGTTGGACCAATGTCAGTAGTTCCTTGCGTCTAGCGGGATCCAGATGGTTTGTTGGTTCGTCTAGCAATAATAGTTCTGGACGCTGTGCCAATGCACGTGCTAGAAACACCCGTTGTCGTTCTCCGCCAGACAATGTTATAAGTCGACATTTTCGCAATTCCAGAAGATCAAGATCTTTTAATGTTTGTTTTACAATACTCTTTTGTGTTGACAATGATATTTCGTTTGCATGAGGTATGCAGCCGAGTTCTACGTATTCCTCTACCATTAAATTTAAATTGGGGGAATCGTTTTGACACATAAAAGCAATTCGTTTTGCTCTTTCAACTCTTGAAAGTTGTTTTAGTGGCGTATTATTAAACAATATATTGCCTGTTTTCGGTTGGATACCGTTTAAAAGAGCGTGCAATAAAGTAGATTTTCCACTACCATTTGGACCAATAATTACCAAGAATTCCCCAATTGCAACCTTGAAATGAATATTGGTTAGAAGTTTTTTTCCATTAGGAAGCTCCACATTCAGATATTCTACACACAACAAAAGTGAGTTGCTCTCAAGCATCAAAAAAATTCTCCTTGCAATATTGATATGTTATAATATAACGTTAATAAGAAGAGATAGAAATCTTGTCAACAAAATAAGACAGGTCTTCAAGAGAAAAGAAGAATTTGTTTTTTCCTTGGACAAGTTACGTAACAACAAGTGGACGAGACACACTAGAAAGGCAATGTATGCCAACTTCGAAATCAATCATGGCTCTTCACAATAGAAATATTTCTTGCAGCCTTGTTATTCAAATTCTTAATTTCGATGAATATGCTGTTGCAATAAGATGCTGGAAAAATAGAAAATGGTGGTGATGAATATTTGAAATTGTTTAATTAAACTATGGGAGATCCATGATAGGTATAAAGCTTATTCATAACGTATAGAGAATTTTTCTAATTTTTTTTGTAAAGAAGATAGTACTGAACTAAATAAAAGATAAATTATTGCTACTTCAATATAGAGGATGAGTGGTTCATAGGTAGTAGCTACAATGCGTTGTGCTGTTTGAAAAAGTTCTGGAAGAGTAATAGAAGCTGCAAGAGATGTATCCTTTAAAAGAGAAATAAAGCTATTGGATGTTGGCGCAATAGCCGTTCTTATTGCTTGTGGTAAAATAATACGAATCATTGCTTGTTTCCAACTCATACCAATGGAATATGCTGCTTCCCATTGTCCTTTTGGTATTGCTGTGATAGATGTACGTATCGCTTCTGATGTGTAGGCTCCAACATTAAGGGTAAATCCAATAATTGCAGAAGTAAATGCACTTAAAACAATTCCTATACCTGGTAAGCTATAAAATATAACAAATAACTGTACCAACAGTGGTGTTCCACGGATAATCCATACATAAAAATTGAAAATAACGGCAATAGGCCCAATAGAAAACAAACGAAAAAGAGCTGTTAATAATCCCAATACCAAGCCTAATATAAAAGAAATAAAAGTAATGGGTAAAGTATAAAAAAGAGTTGCTTTAAGAAGAGGAATCAAAGATTCCTGCATAAGACTTAACCAGGTTGGCATAAAAAAATTCCATAATATATTTTTTGTTAATATTAAAAATATCTTTTTTAAATAAAAAGGATATTTTATTGAGAAACATCAACATCAAAATATTTTATTGAGATACTTTTATAAGTACCATCATTTTTTATTTCGGAAAGAGCTTTGTCAATCTGAGCTTTTAAAGTATTTTTGCCTTTTGCCATTAATATACCACAAGAAACAACATCTTTTTCTTGATCAACAACCTTTAAAGGAGCATCTGGTTTATGCTTTTTGAAATCAAGAAAGGAGAGATTTTCATTTATAGTAGCATCCGCACGTCCCGTTAATATGAGTTGTATAGATTGTTCAAATCCATCGCTTAGTACTAAATCCGCTCCAGCATTTTTTGCTAATCCAGAAAAATTAGAAGTTATTGTTTGAGCAGATTTTTTCCCTTTAAGATCATTAAAGCTCTTTATTGATGTATTATCTTTTCTAACAATTAAAACAGCTTTAGATTTTATATAAGGAGAAGAAAAAGTATATTTCTTTTCTCGTTCTGGTGTAATGTTTACCATATTAACTATAATATCGTAACGACCTGTATCAATACCGGCGATAAGACCATCCCACTTACCTTCAATAAATTGTGCTTTTACGCCTATACGCTTGGCTACTTCAGTAGCAATTGCAACCTCGAAACCTGTTAAGGTCCCATTAATATCATGAAAAGAATAAGGAGGGTAAGTTCCTTCGAGACCGATTTTAAGAACAGTGCTCTCTTTTGGCCTTATATTTTCTTCACCATAACTTGGTACAGTTATAAATTTACATAAAGCAAGAAAATAGACACCCGAAATAATTATTTTTGAAATAACATTCCTTTTTCTTATTTTTTCCATTTTTCTGCTCTTAATATTGTTCATTTAATTAATCAAGCTATAAAATATTTTCTACAAAATTCAAAGAAGTTTTTTATAAACCTAAATATACTCTAAATTTTAGGTGGGTAAGTGTGTATGAATCCTTTATAGTCCTTTATATGATAAGAGTCACCTGTATTTTTCTTTATATCAGAACCATTTAGATTAATTTTTCCATGTCCTCCTGGGATATCTAATATGTAGGACGGTTGACATAGACCTGATAATCGTTCTCGCAGGGCTGAAACAATTTTCTGACCTTCTTCAATACTTATACGGAAATGGTTGGTTCCAGGTGTCAAGTCCAGGTGATGTAAGTAGTAAGGCTTAACACGTGCCTCTACAAAGATTCGCATGAGAGAGGCAAGTACTTCTGGATCATCATTAACTCCCTTAAGAAGAACTGATTGACTGACAAGGCTTATACCAGAATTAGCAAGGCGTGCAAGAGCAGCAAGAGCTTGTTTTGAAAATTCACGTGGGTGATTAGCGTGGATAGCAATATAGATTGTTTTATCTGAACTTTTAAGACACTTAATTAAATGGGAATTAATATATTCAGGGATCACAATAGGAACCCTGGTATGAAATCTTAAAATCTTGATATGTTGTATCTTTTTTAGACTTTCTATAATCGATTTTATACGATCTAGGGATAGAATTAAAGGATCTCCGCCTGTCAAAATAACTTCCCAGATTTCAGGATGTTCTTGAATATAAGAAAAAGCAGAAGTTAAAGCTTTTTGTGATAATATTCCGTTACCTCGAGGGCCAATCATTTCCTTTCTGAAGCAGAACCGACAATAAACAGGACATATATGAACTATTTTTAATAATACCCTATCGGGATAACGATGAATAATACCTTCAACAGGGCTGTAAGCAGAGTCACCAATAGGATCCTCTCTTTCCTGTGGCATAATGTTTAATTCTGCTTCTTGTGGAATAAACTGACGTGCTATAGGGTCATGAGGGTCGTGTCGATTGATAAGCTTAACAATAGTTGAGGTTAAGCCAATAGCATATCTTTTTGATATTTGATCAATAATATCGATCTCATTATCACTGATAAGATCAGCATTTTTTAATTGTTTTGCTGTCCAAATTCGTCTATCAGAGGATTTCATTAATAAATTATTCTTCTCTTTAATTTAAAGGGCTCCAAAGTACTTTTTTAATATCTGAAGCCCCAGTTGCGAGCATTACAAGACGATCAAATCCTACAGCCATACCACTTGTTTGAGAAGGTATTAATGGTAAGCACTTTAAAAAATCTTCATCAATTGGATAAATTTCTTTATAAATACGCTTTTTTTCTGCCATTGTTTTTTCAAAACGACAACGTTGTTCAATAGGGTCAGTAAGTTCTCCAAAAGCATTTCCTAATTCAATTCCACAAGCATAAAGTTCAAAACGTTCTGAAAAACGTGGATCATCAGGACAAGTTCTTGCCAACGTAGCTTCTACCATAGGATAACGATCAAGAATGCTACAACATTTTATACCAAGATTTGGTTCAATTTTTTCAACGAGGACGCGAGAAAAAATATCAGACCAAGTATCATCATTTGCTACATGTATTCCTGATTTTTTTGCTTGTAAAGCAAGAAGATCTTGATCGACATCGCCACAATTATTGATTGTGGAAACAAGATCAATATTGGCATAGCGGGAAAAAGCGTCAACAACATGTATACGTTCTGGTGGTTTAAATGGATCACAAGAGATTCCTTGAAAAGAGAACAGCTTTGTTTGAGTTGTTTTTGCTGCGATACGTATAATATCCATGCAATCATCCATCAATTTTTCGTAGGATTTTTCTGTACGATACCATTCTAACATTGTAAATTCTGGATGATGGATGGTGCTATATTCACCATTCCTCCAGACATGTTCAAAACAGAAAAGTTTTTTTTTCTCCAGCGGCCAGAAGCTTTTTACAAGAAAATTCTGGAGAACTCTGTAAATAAAGAGTTTTTTTTGCTGATCGGCGGTAATTATTTGTGTAGAAAAGGCTTGTAAATGTGTTTCATTGCCAGGCGAAACTTGAAGAGATGAAGAATCAATTTCAGTAAACTTTTTTTCTATAAAATATGTACGTATAGAATTTTTAATCTTATTACGTTCGATAAGAAATAGTCGGCGATTTAAATGAATATCTGGGTTCCACCAACATAAATCAGATGATTTATACATTATAAAATTTTCTTCTATTAATTTTAAAAGGATACTATGGTTTTCTAATTGATTTTAAGTTACTCAAACTCAATTAATAAATTAAAGTACTTATAAAAATTCAATTTAACTATCATTAAAAACAGAAAGTTACAAGGAATTCTAATATATGGTAAAAGTTATTGCTTCTTCTTTGCGTAAAGGTAACGTTATTGATGTAGAGGGTAGGCTTTATGTTGTACTCACTGCTAAAAATTTTCATCCAGGAAAAGGAACCCCTATCACTCAAATTGATATGCGTCGTATTTCTGATGGCATCAAAGTATCTGAACGTTGGCGCACAACAGAGCAAGTAGAGAGGGCTTTTGTTGAAGATATCCAGTTCCAGTTTTTATATGAAGACACTGAAGGCTTCCATTTTATGAATCCGGAAACTTATGATCAGGTTGTTGTTAGTCCAGAAGTAATGGATAGCCAAAAGATGTATTTGCAAGAAGGAATGATTGTTACGATATCAATTTATGAAGGTATTGCTTTGTCAGTAGAAATGCCTCGTAGTATAACGCTTGAAGTCATTGAAACAGAGCCAACTGTTAAAGGACAAACTGCTTCTGCTTCTTATAAACCCGCTATTCTATCAAATAATATACGTACTACAGTGCCTCCACATATTAATGTAGGTGATCATATTGTTATATTAACAGAGGACGGTTCTTACATTGAGCGTGCTAAAAATTAAGATAATTATTTAAAATGAGAGCTATCATCCTTTGAAGATGTTAATTCTTCATGCAATATCTGAAGCTCAAGCCATTGTTCTTGTTTGTCTTCCAGGTCTTTGTATAATAATTCAAGTTCAGCAACAAAATGATTGAATTTTGATTGTTGTTCTGAAAAGAGTGATGAATTAGATAGTTTTTTCTCATATATAAGGATTTTTTGTTTTATATGTTCAATATCTTCAGGTAACTTTTCTAGGAGAAATTTCTGATGATATGCAAGCTTGGTTTGTTTTTGAGAAGGTTTAGATTCTTGTGTTGTTGAAGGAATTTTATTTAATTTTTTTGAAAGAGATTCTTGACATAATTGCGTTTTTTTCTGCTTCTGTATAAGCATATCTGAATACCCTCCAGCATACTTTATCCAATGGCCATTCAGATTTTCAGGATGAGCAGGGGTAATAATTGATTTGACTGTCTGATCTAAAAAATCTCGATCGTGGCTTGCAATTAAAACTGTGCCTGTGAATTGATTTATGATTTCTTGTAAAAAATCCATAGTTTCCATATCAAGATCATTTGTAGGTTCATCCATAATTAACACGTTATAAGGTTGAGCCATCATGCGTGCTAAGATTAATCTCATTCTTTCTCCACCAGAGAGATTACGGATTGGTGTATGTGCTTGATCAGGTTGAAATAAAAAATCTTGCAAATAACCCATGACATGGCGTGGCTGTTCATTAATCATCAAAGTATCTTTAAGCCCACCTGTTAGATAAGAAAAAACAGTTGTATCTTGATCAAGAATTTCTCTTTTTTGGTCAATAATAGCAATTTTTACGTTTAACCCCAATCTTACTGAACCTGAATCTGGAGGAATCTGTCCTGTAATTAACTGTAGGAGGGTTGTTTTCCCTATACCATTTTGTCCAACAAAGCCAATACGATCACCAAAATAAATCCGTAGAGAAAAATTGTTTATAACAGGATAAGAACCATAAGTTTTGATAATATCATTGACTTCTATAGCAAGTTTACCCGAAGTTGTTGTATTCTGGAAGTCAGATTGTAATTTCCTTTCGGAAGATTTATTATTGCGAAGTTGTTGTTGCATTTCATTGAGTTCTTTTACACGACGCACATTTCGTTTACGTCGTGCAGTGACGCCATATCGTAACCAGTTTTTTTCAGATTCAATTTTCTTTTTTAAGTTATGAGTACGGATTTTTTTTTCTTCTATAATTTTATTTCGCCATTCTTCAAAATAGGAGAAGTTTTCATCAAGAGAATACAGATTAGAATTGTGTAGCCAAATTGTTTTCGTAGAGACTTTTTCTAAGAATCGACGATCATGAGAAATAAATATTAATGCGGAACCAATACGAATCAGCTCTTCTTCAAGCCACTGAATAGTATAAATATCCAGGTGATTTGTTGGCTCGTCCAGAATCAAGATATCTTGATGGACAGAAAGAATTTTAATGAGACATACACGACGCATTTGTCCAACGGAAAGATTCGTTAAGATTTCTTTTCCTGTTAAACAAAAAAATCAAGTAAGAAAGTTATACGATGTAAATCAGAGTTATGATGTATTGAGCTAATATTCAGATAATCATCTACAGTAGAAAAATTACTGAAATCAGGGTTTTGTTCAAGATATCCGATAGTGGCAGAAGGATGACGAAAAACTTCACCAGAGTATGTCTCTAAGACTCCAACTGCAATTTTTAATAAAGTAGATTTCCCAGAACCATTACGTCCAATCAGGCAAATACGTTCGCCTGATTTTACTTGTAAACAAGCATCCCTTAATAAAGGAACACCACCAATTGTTATATTAATATTATCAAGTTTTATTAGAGGTAACGTCATTAATTTAAATAATCGTAAGGGCGACAAAGGAGAAAGGCATGACCTTTTTTAATCATGATAGTAATTTCTTTTTCTACATTATTTGAAAGAGTACGGGATGAACCAAAGGGTAAAAAAAATTATTTAAGAGATATCGTGCACCAAAGATAGTAAGACCTTCTATATCTGAAAGAGCAATCACAGAAAATAAACTTCCAGGAGGTAAATCAAAGCTCTGTTTTCCAGGAGTAAGGATAAAAGCTTCTTCATTACCTGAAGTTAATATGATTTGAATATTGCGATTAATCAATGACATAGATAGCATTAAATGTTGAAGAGCATGATCAAAGCGTTGACCAGAGAAAGCTCCTATAAGCAAAATACTTTTTGCATTCATTTCTAAAGCTTTATTTATAGCGATTTCACTATCTGTTTTATTTTTTTCTGGGATATAGGAGACCCGTTCTATGAATTTCCATCTTTCAAGAAGGGTATCATTAGAAGAATCAAAATCTCCAATCCATAATTCCGGTATAATACCTAATGTATCTGCATGTCGTATGCCTCCATCGACTGCGATAACACGGCGCCCATTTATGAAATCCAAAAGACGTTTTGTTATAACAAGATCTCCATTAAGAAGAATACTGAAATTGCAAGATATTTCTGATTTCATTGTTGATGTCATATTTTATTTTCAGACCAATAATTTATAAAACGGTCATAGCCATGATGATATTAAAGTAATTTTTATTTTAGAATATATAAAATATTTAAAAGGATTCATCAGAAATTTTTAATGAAAATGTTATTTCGTGATATAAAATAATTTTAGAGTATAGCTTTTATGAAAGAGTAATGAGATATTTACGGTAGTCATGAAAAATTGTTTAAAAATTTTATAAAAAATTATTACTTATTTAATAAATCTAAAGATTTTTTAACTAATATTAATATCACGTATTTAGTAGATTGGATTTTTATCAAGTCCAAATATTCTTAATAGAAAGTGGGTAAGCTAATGTTTATTAATATCATAGCACGTATTCTTGCCTTTTTTATAATTATAATCAGTACAAAAATTGCTTATGCTGAAGCACCTACCTTTATTCAACAGTTTCAGGCGTGGGGTTCATATTATTATAATTCCAAACAAGGTAAGATTTGTTATATAGTTTCAGTTCCTGTCGAAAAAGCGCCTGCTAGTGTGGATCATGGGAAAAACTTTTTTATTGTTTCTCAAAAACCTGGAAATAAGGTTTCATACGAACCTCAATTAATGGCAGGTTATAATTTATATAGTAAATCAAAAGTAACTGTTCAGATTGATAGTAAAAAGTTTATAATGTTTACACGTGATAAAGGTGCATGGCTTGAAAATGCAGCTGAAGAACCTCAGTTAATTAATGCTATGAAAACGGGTAAAAAAATGAATATTTCTGCAAAATCAGGGCGTGGAACTACGACAACATATTCATATTCTTTAGAAGGTATTTCAGCAGCATTAAAAAACATTAAGAATTGTAAATAAAACATTTTTTCTGCAATAAATGCAATACTACAGATATGGAGTTTCATTGGCTATCAATGGGAATGATATGGTTTTATTATGATAAAGTAATCAATAAAATTTTTTGTTTATACTCTCGTATCTTATTTTGGATACGGGATTTAACTATCATTTTTAAGTATTGAACTTAAAATGAATAATGTCTCCATCTTGAATCAGGTACTCTTTTCCTTCATCACGAGCTTTACCAGCTTCTTTAGCACCATTTTCTCCTCCTAAAGAGATATAGTCTTCATAAGAAATCGTCAAAGCACGTATAAAACCGCGTTCAAAATCAGAATGAATAACACCTGCAGCCTGTGGTGCTTTTGTTCCATTAGGAATTGTCCAAGCACGTGTTTCTTTAGGGCCTACTGTAAAATATGTTATTAAATTGAGCAATTGGTATCCAGAGCGAATGAGTCTTTCGAGTCCTGACTCATAAAAGTTTAATTCTTTCATGAAGAGAAGAGCTTCTTCTTCAGGAAGTTGCGCTATTTCACATTCAATTGCAGCAGATACAATTATTGAATTTGTTGATTGTGTTGATGCCAGGCTTGATATAGCTTTCGTATAGGCATTACCTATCAATATATCACTCTCTGATACATTGCAGACATAGAGAACAGGTTTCGATGTTAAAAGATTGAAGCTTTTTAGCATACTCAATTCTTCAGCATCCAGGGATTTTAATAGGTTTCGTACAGGTTTCCCGTCATGTAAAAATTTTAAAGATGAATCAATTAGTGATTGCATTTTTGGTAAGTCTTGAATATTTTTCCCACTTTTTTTACGTGTCTTTTCAATGAGACGCTCAAGTCTTTCAATATCAGCCAGCATTAATTCTGTTTCTACAGTTTCGAGATCAGAGACAGGATCAATGCGATTTTCTATATGGGCAATATTTTTGTCTTCAAAACAACGCAGTACATGTAGAATGGCATCAACTTCACGGATATTAGCAAGAAACTGATTTCCAAGACCTTCACCTTTTGATGCACCACGTACTAAGCCTGCGATGTCTACGAAGGAGATACGAGCAGGAATCAACTCTTTAGAGCTTGCTATCTTTGCAAGTATATGCATGCGTGCATCAGGTACTCCGACTTCAGCTGTGTTTGGTTCTATTGTACAAAATGGATAATTTTCTGCTTGAGCTATTGCGGTGCGTGTTAGTGCATTAAAAAGTGTTGATTTACCAACATTGGGAAGTCCTACAATGCCACATTTAAAACCCATAAGATAAACCTTTTTATAATAATTTTTATAGTCTTTTATTAAACAAAGCCAGATAATAAGGTCAAAAGTATTTTGGTATTTATATTTAATCAACACCTACTTTAAATCAATCTTATTATTTCTTATGAAGGTTAAAGATATACGCTCAGAATTGCAATAAGGGGGTGTTTGGTGGAGTAAAGGGGGATAAAAGTCGGTTTAAAAATAATGAATCTTCTTTTTTTACAAGTAATGGAATATGACAAGAAATAGATTTTAACAAAGGATATAACCAAGTTTTTTCGTCTTTTGAAAAATCACTTAAAACATATTGAACAACAAGTTCTTTTGAGCCTGGATGAGAAATACCAAGACGTAGGCGTTTATAATCGTTGCCACAGATGCTACTAATAGACTTTAATCCATTATGTCCACCATCACTTCCTCCAGTTTTTAAACGTACCTTGCCAGAAGGTAAATCAAGGTCATCATGAATGATTAGGAAATTACTTATGGATAGCTTATAAAATTGCATTAGGCTTTCAATGGCTTTACCAGAACAGTTCATAAAAGTTTGTGGTTTTAAAAGAAAGGTTTTTATGCCGTCCAATTTTCCTTCTGATATTTCTGAAGAATATTTTTTTTTCCAAGGAGAAAAATCATAGGCAGAATGAATAGCATTGACAGCCATAAAACCAATATTATGACGATTATCAAGATATTTATAACCTGGATTACCGAGACCAGCGATGATAAACATCATCAGACCTTTGCTATCATAAATTCTTTTACAGAAGAATATCACATAAGAAACAACTTATTTTATTATATCTTACTCTTATAAAGCATTAAAATCAATGCCTTATGATAAGGTAAAACATAAATCACTTTATTGATTTCAATAAATAATGATTTATTTTTTGGTTTTATCTCCATTTTTGAGAGATTTCTTTTATAGTCAATTTTAGGTTCAAGAACAAAAAATACATACCCTGAAAACCAAGGGTTTTAGCCAAGGTGCGATCAAAATCGCCCCATTGATTTTGCTGAGTTTTCTTTATGGCCTAGTCTTACCTAAATTCCTTTTGAGAGCTTTTTTGCAGCTTGATAAGCGAGCCGTGTTTTATCGGCAGCTCTGGTGTAGACCTCAGGGTTGGGTGATGGGATTAATATTCTTAATGTATATTTAATTGTCAGAATAAAAATATTCTTTACGTATATTTTTCCTTTACACCCCCGAAAATATTTCATAGAGTTTAGTTGCAGCGGTGAGGGGGGTACCCCGTGTGGCTTACTAGCCCACCGCTGTAACGATTAAGGGCGGGTTAGTAAATGAACTGGAGGAGTTAGGAAAGAGAGTAAAGAGGAAGACCCCTAACTGTCATCTGACGATGACAGCTTTGTGGTTCGTTAATAAGGAGAACGAAACTTTAGAATTTGTAACCGATTCCAGCAAGGAGTGTTTGTTGCTGAGCCTTAGTACTTTCTTTCTTCCTGAATGAGGCAAAACGGTATTCTGCGCGGGCAAAAATATTATCGGTAATGGCATAATCAACACCAACGCCTACTGTCGGCCCGTTGAATGTTTTCTTATTGATCACTGAATTAATGTCCTGAGTGAACTTGGCCTTGCTAAAAGACCACCCAGCCGTAGCATATACGAGGGCCCTATCAAGTGAATATCCTAAGCGGGCTCTTATAGAACCATAAAGTTCTGTACTTCCCTTGGCGTTGACGTTTATTGTAGGACTACCATCTATTGTGAAACTAAGTTTTTTCTTTTTAAAAGCATAACCAAGGTCGCCTTCCACGCCATAAACAATATTTTCTTGTTGGAAATTAAAACCTGCGAAACCACCAATAGCCGGGCTGGTGATATTTAATTTCTCTGGCTCATTAGACGTACTTGTGACTGGGTCTTTATATCTTGCTGCGCTAACACCACCTAGAACACCGCCGTATGCGCCTTCCCAAGAGAAATTACCAGAATTCGAACCCGTGGGCTGTGACGCAGCATGAGGAATATTATCTACATTATTCACGGCGTCAGCGGCATAAGCAAAATTTGCAGTGCTTGCCAACAATGAAAGCATTAAAAATCTTTTCATTTTTCACTCTCCCTTAATTGAATTCCTACCCATATATGATTCGAGTTAAAAATGTATATGATATTCTTGCAGCTTTTAAAATTTTTTTAACTAAAAGTTTAAATATGTTGAATGTATATTGTTCTTCTATAGAAATTAACCAAGACGAGAACGGGGATACCCACAGTTGAGAAACGGTTAGTTGATAAAATCTACAACATTTCATATCTTATATTTGGCTTACTGATTGCAAGAATCGTTGGGTTGTCTGGATTAATGACCAAAGGTTTTCACAAGATTTAATCCTCATAAACCCCTCGCGTTTCTCTGCCATCGTACAAAGGTCAAGCAGGAAATTTCCACAGCATCCGTGTAAAATTCATTGACTCTTTTGTTGATAGAATTGATACTTTTAATCAAAGGTAGTGATTCTATAAAGAGAAGCATTACAGGGTACAACTGAAAGATTGCAAGGGAATGAGCGAAGAAGATAAAACGAAGTATGTAACACGTACAGAATATCTAAAAATTTTAGCTTTAATTAAATGCATTGAGGGATTTTTCATTCGAAACCACTCTAGCGTTATTATCCGTAACTCAACAAGACCATCAAACAGTTGAACGTTTAAAAAAAATTCTTTACACCCATAGCTGTATGACGCTGCTTATACAGCACTTATCATCAATAGATGACAATATTAATTCATAGTGGTTATTCAATGTCTAATGAATTTTACGAAAATGTGATTCCTCTGCGTCCTAATAATCCAGAAGATATAGCAAAAAAAATTTTGGATGCCACAAGAAAAAATGCTTTCCACAAGACACATAAAAAGGATAGCTTTTTCTTAATGGATGAGAAAATGTCAGAAATATCTTTAGATAACAGGGTAACGCATCTCGAAGAAGGTTTTAAAGGCCTGAACGACCGTTTTGATAAACTAGAAAATAAACTTGATGCCAAGTTTGACAAAATTGAAGCTAAATTTGATGCCCTTGCCGATAAGGTAAACACCGTTAACAGCAGTCTCGTTGATAAAATAAACAAACAAGAGAACAATTTTATTGAGCTGAAGTCAACTTTGGTCACCCTACGTTATATATCTACTTATTTAATGCCTCTTGTAACAGCAATAGTTGTTGCAGGGATATCGTATTTTTTAAAACCTACTAAGCATTTTCCTATTAATTGATTATATTACAGATTTCTGTATTGTAAGTTAGAGACGTAAGAATGTGTAGCAACGACACCAAAGATTACGAAAATAATTTCGATTTTTTACGTCTTCTTGCTGCGCTTATGGTTTTTTTGCAGCCACCAATTTGTTTTAGATGGGTTTCATGAACCAATTATCTTCCCAAACCAAACCTTTGGGTTTTTAGGGGTTGTTATATTTTTTTCGATAAGCGGTTTTTTAATTTCACAAAGCTGGGAGAAAGACCCCTCATGGATAAGATTTATCCTAAAAAGATTTCTTCGGGTTTACCCCCCCCATAATATTTATGCTGTTAATCACAGCTTTTATTCTTGGCCCGTTTTTAACAAATTATAAAATACATCATTATTTTGTTAATATTATTTTTATAAAATATTTTTTTCCTCTTATCCTGAAAATGTATCATAGTGAATTACCAGGTGTTTTTATAAAAAACCCTTTTCCTAAAGTTGTAAATGGTAGTATATGGACTATACCAGCAGAAATATACTGTTACATTTTAGTAATGGTATTTGGTATTTTTGGATTCTTTAAAAAACGTTCAAGAATATTTATCCTTTTGATTTTTTCAATAATTCTTCATGTTGTAAAACCTTTATCAAGAACTAAGTGGCTTATTTTTGAATTTATATACGGCTTATTCTTTTTCTATAATATAAATTTGTTAACAAAAAAACCAATATACGTTATGTTGTTCTTTTTTATTAGCTCAGCTATATTTTTTAAAATAGGGTACCAAAACCTAATATTCGAAATGTCTTTACCTCCTTGTATTTTACTTTTAGGTATTTATAAAATACCATTCTTTTTTAGAATAAAAGAATATATAGGCGACTTGTCATATGGAGTATATATTTATGGGTTCCCAGTTCAACAAACTATTTCTTCCTTGTATGGTTCAAAAATTTCTTTCTCCTTAAATTTTTTATTATCACTATTATTAACGATTGTTTTTTCTTTTCTTTCATACAACTACATAGAAAAACCAATACTTAAACTAAAGCCTTCAAGGAAATATTAAAGAAGTTTATATTTTCCTGTTAAGCCTGTTATTTACTTTTCACGATTAGAATGAGGATTTCTTGCAATCCTAAAAATTTTCTTGTTAACAACTTTTATGCCACGGAACCTCTAAAGTTAACTATAGTACGATTTATAGCCAAAACCCACAATAAAGGCATAGGTATTCGAGTTATCTCAGATAACTCTGTTATAAATTGCTATAATGAATTAAATTTTATTTATAATTAATTGCTAAAAATTTTGCTGTTTTTCTCAACCGCATTCTCCTCACTCATTATTCCTCCTTGTTTAACTTCCTCTAGTGTTTTTGAGGTTTTTGTAAGGTTGGCGGCAGTTATTTTTCTGCTTTTAGATGGTGTTGAATTGTTAAAAGCAGTTGAATGTGTGGTATCTATTGGTTCCTCTGAAAGAATAGCTATGGCACTTCTTAATGCTTGAGCTTTAGATCGATCATCAGATACTTCATAAAGCTTTAAAAACTCATCAAATTTACAATCCAGAGGGCTATTAAAGTTTCCAGGTCCTTTACCTAATCCACGCAAGAGCCAATCTAAAGACACTTTGTATCTTCTCGAATATATCTCGCAAGCTCTTACTACTCCACGATGACCATTTTCATGTGCAGCGTATGTCTGATATTTAATACCTAAAGCTTCGGATGCTTCTCTTGCAGTGTTGTATCCTGCGTATTTTCTTGCAGCTTTAAGCCTTTTTCCAACATCATTTAAATTTTCTATAATATACATTATGCATAAAATATTATGCTTTAGGTGTTGACTTTATATTTATACTTAAAGAATAATATTTGTTACGAATAATCGATACACGAGCTTCGCCCCCAACATCTTTGGGCCTGATCAAGATAACAAAGACACTTCAGAACAATACCTGTCAACGTTATCGTCTTATCGTTAGAACAGGCGCAGGATGTATTAGAGTCCTATGGAGAAGCTATAGGAAATGCTGATTATGTAGGTGTTTCTATTACACAGCCTTCTCTTGTAACAGGCATAAAAATGTGGCTCAGGGACAAGGCGGAGGTCATGGTATGCGTTTTCAGGGTATTGTTTCGTTTGTGAGAAGAAGAGCCATCAGCCTAGAATAAAGAACAGATAACCGACTAAGTTGGTAGCTTGGCAGTAAACATTGCTACTTTTCCATGTTGTCTTACGCTAATTTTTTTAAAAAAGCGAGATAAGGTTGCTTCAAGATCAGCTAACGTATCGTGCTGATTATCAAAAATTCCTTTTTTATTATAAAGATTCATTAATCTACAGCCTAGCCAGTTATGGATAACTTGGTCTCCAAGAATGGTAGCGCCGTATAGCGTACCGTTTGCAGTTAAGTGTTGACGCAGAAAATCAAATACCGCTGCTGCTTTTATAGGCATATTGCCTGGCAGGCAGTGGAGTAAGTAGAAAAGAGAAATGGATTCGAACTTTTGATTTCCTAGTTTCTCAGTAGGATTAAGAATATCTTCTTGTATTAATAAAGGCTGAAAATGCTTAATTCGGTTGCGTGTTGCCTCAAGGCTGTTGTAGTTTAAGTCGAATAAAGCAATCTTTTGTTCTTTGAACAAGAAACTATGTGCCAAATAATAGCCAGTGCCGACTCCTACATCGAGATGGTTTGCACTGAGGTATTTTTGGAAGAAAGGAAGTAACACTGAACTTGTTGGACACCGCCATACGTACGAATTAGAAAACCCGAGCACCCACCAGTCGTATATTTTCAAGGTTAGCGGTGAGTAAACGGCTGAGCCGTTTTGAGTATCGTGATTTAACTTTCTTTGCATAATAGATGTTTCCTAATATATAAAAACATATGAAAAAGAGAATTTTTATTGAGTTCAATATTTTTCATGTAGTAGTAATTAATATTTGTATGTAATATTGATTATTATATACTTTAAATCGAGTAAAATCTTACTGTACACGCACGATTGTTTTGGATAACTGGGTGGTGGTATGAATTTTTGTTTGTACGCCAAAAGTGACTGGTAGGGATTGCATCAGTGCGTAAGGTTTAAATCCAATGAAAGCCTTTTGCCATGAGTCCAGCCAGACCAAGGGCGACAGCGATGAGAGCACCGAAGGTAAGGATGAGATTATATTTCATCTCGGTGAGTAGATCATTTCTGGTACTGGAAATTTCCTTGGATAAACGATTCTCTACATGAGAGATTTCGGTTCTGACTTCTGCTATTTCAGTACGTACGTTTGCTATCCGAATAAAAAGCATTGAGAAGGTTAGGAATAAAAGACCAGAAGGATACCTGAAGATTATATCCTCGTTGGTTCCTGCCATTTTAAAGGTTTCTGGAGACGAAGATGGTTCTGCCATAAAGCATATTCACAGGATAGAGAGAATAGTTGTCAAACCTGAGCATAAAGACGGCTGAGGCTTTTAAAGCATTGCTGGCGCCTGCGCCGTATAAGGGTATTTATGGGGGACGTGGTTCAGGGAAGTCACATTTTTTTGCAGAGCTTTTGGTTGAGGATCATTTATTAACCCCTGGACTTTTATCTGTTTGTGTTCGAGAGGTTCAGAAGTCACTTGAACAATCGGCGAAACGTCTGATTGAGAAGAAGCTTGTTGATTTTGGATTGGGAGCAAAACACGGCTTCAAGGTTTTTCGGGATCGTATACAGACTCCAGGCGATGGATTGATTATCTTTCAGGGTCTTCAGGATCATACGGCGGAGTCAATCAAATCACTGGAAGGGCTTTGATGCACATGTCTACAAGGACACTGCAGGTCTTCTAACCATTGGCTATGGTCATCTGATAAAGCCAGGAGAACATTTTACCACGATTACCAGAGAGCAGGCGGAAGAGCTTCTTCAAAAGGAACTTCGTGAGCTGGAAACACTGAAGGTTCTTCCTGAAGAAATAGAAATCAAAATCCCGTTTCCGGTTTACGATTAAGGCAGGATTGGTTCTTGCGGGCTCAAAACCGGTAACCCAACCTTCTGCACAAGCCTATAAGGATGCCAGAAAATACGAGATAAGCAGTTACAGTCGTGTGAAGCAGAACCTTTATCATCTGCAATCCTGTCTGGCTTCTGGTCATCCATTCACGTTTGGGTTTAACGTTTTTGATAACTGGTACAGGAAACCTCTTGCAACTGTTATCCCTCTTCCTGCCTCGGATTCAAAAATTATTGGTGGACATGCTGTTCTCTGTGTGGGCTATGACAATAAAAAGCAACTGTTCAAGTTCCGCAACTCATGGGGAGAAAATATAGGTGAAAAAGGATACTTCTATATGCCTTATGCCTATATCCTTGACACGAAGATTTGTAGCGACTTCTGGATGATCAAGGCTGTAAAAGATTAAGAATTATACCATTTCCTGCTTCCTTCTCTGATAACAATAAAGGATGCGGGAAATGACCAAAAAGTCTTACCTTTTTAGGTGCGACTAAACAGATGATGAAAGCCTTGAAAATCAAGGGGTTTTAATTGAAAGAATATTAATATATAAAAATTAATCATGCAACAAATGCTCTAATTATGGATTCTTGAAAAGAAAAAAGAGATGGATAGTATAATAAAATTTCCCTTTTTAATTTTTAGTACTCAGGAGAAAATGAATGATTATCATGCTGACGATATGAAGCATGGAGATATCAGCGAAGAGGAGATGAAAGAAAATTATAGGCTGATTTTTTTCTCAAGAAAGATCAACCCGTATTTAACAGAAGATAAAATTGCCAGCGCTAAGATTTTATTCGAAGAATTTCGTAAACTTTCGCATTTTTTTTCGTTTTACGGAAAATATAAACAGATCATTCTTAAAATGATTGATCATATGGAGGAAAATACCCAGTCTATTTTTACAGATCCTTTGATAAACAAGGGATTAAGCGAACACCAAGGGATATCCCTGATATTACAAAAAATAGAACAAACAATTTGTGAAAACATTAATTGGGAGAAAAAAATTATAGAGAGAGATAAGAAAGACAAAATAATCTCTTCTCTTTCACAGATCAATGTTCCACATTTTAATAGATTATGTGATTTTATTAATGGCTTGGCAATATGCATTCATGACATATGGTCCTTGCGTATAACAATAGAATCTCTTGATATAACAGAAAGGAGTTTTGCTGCAAACATTTCTTTCTGGGCACAAGATCATTTCGGGCTTGATGATGGTGATATACAAAACAAATTGTATCATCTTTTCAGAATTTTTAGAATATGGTTTTTACTTCAAAGATGGGATCAATATGATTATAAGCCGTTTATCACAGAAATGAATTTTAAGAAAACAATTCATGGATCCATTGGATATGAACAACAGTAAATGCAGTTTCTCTAGAGAACTATTGTTGTATTAATCAGGTTGCGTGTTGAAATTATCCTCCTAAAACTCTTCTTGTCTAATACCTTTAAACATTGTTTCGGCATAAATAAGGGAAAACTATATTCATATAAAGAACCAGATGAATATAGTTCATCGACATTCCATATTTTAAACAGATAGAGAAGATATATGTTTCATTACAGGAGCATTTTAAATGCAAGGCATTTAAAAGGATATGATTATGACTATAATTCCTATTTTAAAAAAACAGTCAAACCTGGACTGGAAGAGAACATTGCAAGTCTACAAAAGACATTTGACTACATTAATAAAAAGATTACCGATTTGGATAAGGATATAAATTTCCTAAGACAGAAAAATCCTAAAATTTGCAAGACAATTATTAAAGATTGTCTCAGAGAAATGATCGTATCTGGCATGAGTATTTCTAAAACTCTTATAGAACTAAATTCAAGTGAGATTGAAGAAGGATATCTTTTTTGTCTTCAAGAATTATCTTCTGAAGCTTTGGTAAAGGTTACAGAAGATCTTATTAATGATTTATATAGCAATGAATCATGTATAGATAGGGGTATTATTCCTATCCCTTCTGGGATTGCGTATCTCATTCGAAAGGAAGAAAAAAATCTTTATCCTGCTATTGGCTGTTTTCATGATATGAGAGTTGATCTTTGCAAGGTAAGAAACGATGTTGTCTATATGTTGGAAGAGTTACGTTCAAAGAAATAGAAAGTATAAATAACAATCTGAGAAGAAAAATAAACCGTTCTTTATGTGTATGTGCCCAGATAATGAATGTGACGTTTTCTTTTTAATCATAAAAAAGACACAATCTATATTACATTTTAGCCCTTTAAGGCTGGTGTATGAAGTAAGATCGAAGATTAAAGTTATTGAATTTAATTGCTGTTAACACCACTATCAAAAAGACTTCTGAGTAGAAAAAGTTACCGTTTTTATTTAGTACGTTTTTAATCTATATACAATATAAAACGAGTTTGAATAAAGTTAATCTTAAAACTTTTACTAAAGCAAATGACGCTCACTTATGAAGCTTGATTTTATACACAGTTTAAAAAACATGCACATAACATATTAAAAAGCTCTACAAAAAGAAACTTTATAAAGCGTTAATTACTTATTAACCTAATGCTACCATAGGATACTGGAAAAAGCAACAATATTTTCAACCATAAGTAAATTATTTTAAATAAATATTAACAATTTTATTCAAAAATCAATTTTTTAATAAAATGCAGGAGAATAAATTGAAAGTATCTGCTTCTTTTATTAATTTTTTTAAAAAAATTACTATTTTTTTATTTCTTTTAGTATTACTTCTTGTTCTTCAACATACATGCAAAGAAAAAAAATAGCACGTAAAGAATACTTTTCTTCTAAGGAATATGGTGTGAAGCCAAGTGAGCGTGTATATTATGGACGAAATATTCCTAAAGGAGGAGGGTATCATATGGTTGGAAAACCATATAATATCAGGGGTATTTGGTATAAACCTCACGAAGATTTAAACTATGATAAAATAGGTATGGCTTCATGGTATGGAGAATCCTTTCATGGTCGCTTAACAGCAAATGGAGAAATTTATGATAAAAATTATCCTTCTGCTGCACACCCAACATTTCCTTTACCCAGTTATGCTCGTGTTACAAGTCTTGAAACGGGCTCATCTCTAATTGTTCGTGTTAATGATCGCGGACCATATTATAGAGGAAGAATAATTGATCTTTCTCATAAGGCAGCAGAACTGCTTAGCATACAAAATAAAGGTGTTGGTATGATGCGTGTGACATACTTAGGGAAGGCTAGATTGGATGGAAAAGATAAAAAATTTCTTTTATCTTCTTTCAAGAAGAATAATGGTTCAATCAAACTTTCCTTGCCAAAAGAGTTAAGTCATCATTTCAATGTAGGTTTACCAAATAAATTTTCGAGTTTAGCTGCTAATAATTTTCCTATACTAGTAACAAATGCTCCTATTCCATTAAAACGTCCTGATATCTCACAAAATTTAAGTAAATATTAATTATGACTTTTCAGTAAGCTTTTAGAAACTTTTAGAGAAATATATGTGAAAACTTATGCCGCGTCGTATATTTAAAGATAAGAGTAAAAATGTCCTCTTATGCAGGAATCATAAATTAGATTCTTGAAAAGAACAAAAACAGATTTCTGGATAAAATAAATCTTTGTGGTATCAAAAGAAGGTAACTGATATGCTTCAGTATCTTGATTTTCTTGGTTATGTACTTGAGAATGGCTCCGATCGTTTGGATCGTACTTCTACTGGTACACGTGGTATTTTTGGCTATCAAATGCGGTTTGATTTATCACAAGGATTTCCTTTGCTAACTACAAAAAAGCTTCATATCAAATCTATTATCTATGAGCTTTTGTGGTTTTTAAAAGGGGACAGTAACATTGAATATCTTAAAAGGAATGGCGTGACCATATGGAATGAATGGGCTGATGAGACTGGTGATCTTGGCCCTGTTTATGGAGTTCAGTGGCGTTCCTGGCCTGATTATTGTAATGGTACTATTGATCAAATCTCTTCTGTGATTCACAATTTAATAACCGATCCGTATTCACGTCGTCATGTTGTGTCTGCCTGGAATGTATCATTACTAAATAAAATGGCTTTGCCTCCTTGTCATTGTTTGTTTCAATTTTATATTGATCAGAATAAATTATCTTGTCAGCTTTATCAACGCTCAGGGGATATTTTTCTTGGAATACCATTTAATATAGCATCGTATTCATTGTTAACAATCATGGTGGCGCATGTATTAGGATTAAAGCTAGGTGAATTCATTCATACACTTGGTGATGCCCATTTGTACAAAAATCATTTTGATCAAGCCAGGTTGCAACTTTCTAGACTTCCTGGCTCTTTACCAATTATGAAACTTAATCCTGATATTAAAAACATTTTTGATTTTCAATATGAAGATTTTATCTTAGAAGGCTATAGACCCCAAGGAGCTATTCCTGCAGTGGTATCAGTATGAATAACTTTCCAGAAATTATAATCATAGCTGCAGTGGCACGTAATGGAGTGATTGGTCAAAAAGGAAAGATTCCTTGGAGACTTTCCACTGATATGAAGCGGTTTAAGTCTCTTACCATTGGTAAGCCAATTATTATGGGACACAAGACGTTACAATCCATAGGAAAGCCTTTGCCAGAAAGACATAATATTATCGTGACACGTAATCAATCTTTAATCCTTAAGGATATAGAAATTGCTTTTTCTATCAAAGATGCTTTGGATATTGCGTTTAAAAAAGATACAGATAAAATATTTATTATAGGTGGAGGACAAATATATGCTCAGGTTATAGATATCGCAACAGTTTTACAAATCACATATATAGATTCTGATATTCAGGGTGATGTATTCTTTCCTCCGATTAACCCACATTGTTGGCAAAAAATAGAAGAGCTTTTTTTCCCTGTAGGAAAAGATGATTCCTATCCTACAAGGTTTACAACATATAAAAGATGCTGTACATAGAAATGAAGAAATTTTTATGTGATCTATGTTTTCGTCTAGATGTTTTAAAATTTAGATGTTATACGTGCTTTATTTAATTATTTTAACGATTATCAATATTAAATGAAGTAAACTTTTAAGAGGTATTAATGCCTTGGAGCAATCAAAGTGGCGATAATGGAGGGCCTTGGGGTTCTCATAAGCCAAGCAATCCGCATGGGAATGTTTCGCAGCAAGATTTAGAAAAAATTATAAAAAGTATAAAGAATCAGTTTAAACAAATTTTTCCTTTTGGTTTTAATGGAGGAGTTCCGTTACTTATTATTGCTTTTTTTCTTATCTTTTGGGGAAGTCAGTCTATATATACTGTTCAACCTGACGAGCGGGCTGTTGAAATGCGTTTTGGTAAGCCAAAAAAAGATATTTATATGCCAGGCCTTCATTTAATGTTGTGGCCTATTGATAATGTTGAAATTGTTAAAGTTATAGAACGACAGAAAAACATAGGTGGAGAGAGAAAGAATAATTCAACAGAAGGGTTAATGCTTTCAGGCGACCAAAATATAGTGAATGTTCAGTTTTCTGTTTTGTATATGGTTAATGATCCACGTGCATATTTATTTAATGTAGAAAATCCGACAGAAACATTGAAGCAAGTAGCAGAAAGTGCCATGAGAGAAGTGGTAGGAAGACGTCCAGCTCTTGATATTTTTCGTGCGAACCGACAGCAGGTATCTTTAGAAGTAAAAAACGTAATTCAAGATACTCTTAACATATACAAATCTGGAATTTTAATAAATGCAGTCTCTATTGAAGATGCTGCTCCTCCCCGTGAGGTTGCAGATGCTTTTGATGAAGTGCAGCGTGCAGAACAAGATGAAGATCGTTTTGTTGAAGAGGCTAATAAGTATAAAAACCAGAAACTTGGTCTTTCTCGAGGAGAGGCAGCCCGTATACGCGAATCTTCTATTGCATATAAGAATAGGGTTGTTAAGGAAGCCGAAGGTGAAGCGGAGCGCTTTATATCAATATATAATCAATATTTGAAAGCTCCTGATATAACACGACAACGTATCTATATTGAAACTATGGAAGAGGTTTTAAAGAAATCAAATAAAATAATTATTGATAATAATCAATCTGTTATTCCTTATTTACCCCTCAATGAAGTTTTCCCTCAAATTCGTAAAAAAGTAGAAGGAGGTACACGTAATGTTGAATAGACTTCCTGCTATTTTCATTATTTTTTTACTAACCGCATCTTTTTTGTTGTATTCATCAATATTCATTATTAATCCTCGCGAGCAGGCTATTATTGTAAGATTTGGAAAAATATATTCAGTTAAGACAGAGCCAGGGATTTACTTTAAAATGCCTTTTGCTTTTATGGATGCTGATAATATACAATATCTTCCAAAGCAGGTTTTGCGTCTAGATCTTGATAATATGCGTGTACAAGTTTCAGATGGTAAATTTTATGAGGTTGATGCTTTTGTAGTTTATCGTATAGCGGATGCGCGTCTATTCCGTGAATCTGTTTCTGGTGATCGTAATGCAGCAGAATCTCGTTTACGCACACGTCTTGATTCTGCCTTGCGACGTGTTTATGGTTTGCGTAAATTTGAAGTGGCATTATCTAAACAACGTAGTGACATGATGATTGATGTCCGTAATGATATTATTGGAGATGCAGAAAAATTGGGATTGATGATTGAGGATGTACGTATACGGCGTACTGACCTTACACAGGAAGTATCTCAACAAACTTATGATCGTATGAAGGCTGAACGTCTTGCTGAAGCAGAATTCATTCGTTCTCGCGGTAAAGAAAAA